>NZ_VUNG01000060.1 GCF_009695775.1 Hallella mizrahii
ACCTTTCAAAATACAAGAAGGTGAGAACCAAAGATGGTGGGAAATGGGGTACGGCAACCATGCTTAAATATATAGAAGAGCTTGTTGCTATGCTTGGTGTATAGTGTCTCAAATGGAGGTTTCTTTACTGAAAGGCAGGACGCACCGTACCGGTGGACAGATAATGGTCGATGTCGATATAGCATCCCGTTCCGGAGAGCGTCATGGAGATATTGCCATAGTGGTCGAGCAACTGCTTGTAGGTCTTGCCCCACTTGGAAGTAGACGCCGTGGCCCATGTGCCATAGTTGGCAGGCACCCATTCACCATGCTCGTTGTAGTGTCCGGCTCCCGGCTTCTCAGGACTCCAGTCGACCTCCGTGATGATGACAGGATGGGTGTCAACCACCGGCACGGCCTCATGGAACTGCCGGATGCCATTTTCCGCATCGGTCTGGCTGTCACTTGTGCCATACCAGCCGGGATAATCATGGACGGCATAGCCGATATTATAACCGCGGATGGGATAAGTGGCGTAGCCGCGATAGTTGCTCTGCCATCCACTTCCCGGCACCCAGATGATGCCGGTGAAGCCATTAGCACGTATTTTGTTGACGATAGGCTGGAAGAACTGTTGCAACGCTTGGGGTGTCTCTTGTCCTGTGCTGTCAGTGACCTGCACAGGTTCATTGGCCAATTCGATGGACAGCTGTCCGGCATATTTGCGCACGGAATCGTTGCGTGAGACAATGTCCCACACGGTCATGAGATATTGCTGGTATTCACCTCCGGCCTGAATGGTCTTGGGACACACCCCCGGCGGGCGCATGACTACATAGAGTCCATGCCCCACAGCCTTGCGTGCCAAAGGGAAGTAGAGTGAGCGAAGGTATTTCTCGAGACGCTGAGCGCTGAACCGACTGATGTCAGCCTCGCCCGACTCCTTGCCGTCGCTTTTCTTGTCGGGATCATTGGTCCAACAAGGATCGAGATGAAGACGGAAGACGTTGGCGAAGGCTCCTTGCGTCGTGTCGGTAATGGCCGTATAGAGCTTGTCGAAATATTGCAGGCAAGCATCGACATGGGCATCGTTGGCATTATTGCCCCAGCGCCAGGAATTGAAATAAGGACTCGGCGTGTCCATCACTCCATGGAGCACGACGGTATTGCCCTGTGGATCGTGCAACTGATTGCCGTCGACATGCAAAGGCGGCGTATGGCCGAAAGGTACTTGGGCCCAAGCGCCTACGGTCAGGCACAGACCAAAAATAGCAGATAGGATTGCTTGTTTCATATTGTGAATGATGCGTAATAGATATGCAAAGGTATGATTTCTCTGTCACACCAACTTCTTCCTGCGTTACACATACTTTCTATCTTGTTACACGACCCGTGAAAACACAAAAACACCCGTCCGCTCCCTGACAGAGCGGACGGGCGTATGATTGAAGCTGTCCGTGACATGAATATCCGAAAAACCAGGCAAAGATCAGTTGGCCTGCTCGGAAAGGAATTTGATCAGCACCAGTCGTACTTTCTCCTCGGCGGTGAGGCCTCCGTCATCGTCGTAGATCTCGCAATCATCAATGGCAGTGTCGACATCATCGCTGTCGCTGCTGCGGAAATAGTCATAGATGTCATCCACCTCATCAGGGTCTATGACATCCTCGTCGTCGAGGTAATAGCTGATATCAACCTTCATACCACTGTTGACAATGGACTCGATATCGTCGATCAGATCATCGAAGCCACAGCCTTGCATCGTGGCGATCTCATCTAACGGCACACGACGGTCGATGAGCTCGATGATCTTCAATTTCTTCATCGACTTCTTGGGCAGACTGATGACACGCATCATGTCCACCCGCTGGATGTCGTTGTCCTCGCAATACTTCTTGATGAGATCTACGAAGGGTTTGCCATATTTATGTGCCTTGCCCTGTCCTACACCTTGTATCTGTTGCAGTTCTTCCATAGTGACGGGATAGCTCGTCGCCATCTGCGAGAGTGAGATGTCCTGGAAGATCACATAAGGCGGAAGGTTATGTTTGTGGGCCACATCCTTGCGCAGACCTTTGAGCAAGCCGAGCAACTCCTGGTCTAAGGCACTCACACCTCCCTCGGCATTCTCCTCCACGTCGTCGTACTCCCGGTCGTGAACGGCAAAGAAAGGCTTCGGACTTTTGATAAACATCCTTCCCTCGGGTGTCAGCTTCAACAAGCCAAAATTTTCCACATCCTTACGGATATAATGCGAGATCATGGCCTGACGGATAACAGGATTCCAAATGGAGGAGTCCTCTTCATTGAGTTTGGCACCGGCACCGAATTCCGGCAGCTTGTTGTGGCCATGGCGCACAATGTTGTCCGTGGCACGACCTTTAACGAAGTCGGTGATATAGGCCTGGTCGAAGTTTTCCTTCACGGCCTTGATGGCATTGAGGACGATGAGCAACGCCTCCGTAGCCTCGAACTGCTTCTGGGGATGCAGGCAGTTGTCGCAATTGCCGCAGTTGTCTTGAGGGTATTCCTCACCAAAATAGTGCAGCAACATCTTGCGGCGGCATACCGAAGACTCGGCGTAGGCTTTGGTCTCCTGGAGGAGCTGATAGCCGATTTCCTTCTCGTTGACATCCTTGTTCTCCATGAACTTCTCGAGTTTCTTCAGGTCCTTGGGAGAATAGAAAGCGATACAGATGCCCTCACCGCCGTCGCGCCCGGCTCTGCCCGTCTCCTGATAATAGCCTTCGAGACTCTTGGGGATGTCGTAATGGATGACGAAACGTACATCGGGTTTGTCGATGCCCATGCCAAAGGCGATGGTGGCCACAATGACATCGATCTCCTCCTTCAAGAAGTCGTCCTGCGTCTTTGTGCGCAACTCTGAGTCGAGGCCGGCATGATAGGGCGCAGCCTTGAAGCCGTTGATCTGTAGTTTCTTGGCCAGCTCTTCCACCTTCTTACGCGAGAGACAATAGATGATGCCGCTCTTGCCGGGATGCTGTTTGATAAACCGGATAATCTGGCTGTCGGTATCTTCCTCGCTGATCTTCTGCCGCACCTCGTAGTAGAGGTTAGGACGGTTGAAAGAACTACGGAACTCCTCAGCATCGAGGATGCCAAGGCTTTTTTTGATGTCTGACCGCACCTTGTCCGTGGCTGTTGCCGTCAAGGCAATAACGGGCACGGAATCGACATGCTGTATCTCAGCAATGCGGTTGATGGTAGGCCGTATGTTTCGGTATTCAGGCCGGAAGTCATGCCCCCACTCCGAAATACAGTGTGCCTCATCAATGGCATAGAAAGAGATATGGAAAGAAGAGAAGAACTCAAGGTTCTCCTCTTTATTAAGAGATTCTGGGGCCACATACAACAACTTCGTGCGCCCGCTGTGCACGTCATCCACCACACGGTTGATGGCAGCACGGTTGAGCGAGGAGTTAAGGAAGTGAGCCAGGCCGTCTTCTTCTGTCAGGCCATTGATGACATCGACCTGGTTTTTCATCAGTGCGATCAAAGGCGACACGACAATAGCCGTTCCCTCCATGATCAGCGACGGCAACTGATAGCACAGACTCTTGCCGCCACCGGTAGGCATCAGCACAAAGGTGTTGTTGCCAGCCATGAGATTGCGGATGATCGCTTCCTGATCGCCCTTGAAATGATCAAAGCCAAAGTACTTCTTCAATGCTTGAGTCAAGTCCACTTCCTTAGTCATTGCATGCTCCTTAGATGATTCTTATTTAATAATGAAATATGCAGAAGGCCGTTTCCACGGCCTCTGCCATGACAGCCCTTTCTGCGTGCTTCCCAAACGGTTTAAGCCGATTCGAGTCGCTGCAGATGAGCCTTGTCCAATTGCTGTTTGGCATAGTCGAGCGTCACCTCAAACTTCTTGATGCGTCTTGACGGCACGTCAAACATGGCATCCATCATCACCTCCTCAACGATGGAGCGCAGACCACGCGCACCCAGCTTATACTCCACAGCCTTGTCGACGATAAAGTCCAGAGCCTCCTCGGTGAAGGTCAATGTGATGTGATCCATCGCAAAGAGTTTGATGTACTGCTTGACGATAGAGTTCTTCGGCTCTACCAGGATACGGCGCAAAGCATCACGGTCCAAAGGATTGAGATAGGTCAGCACCGGCAGACGGCCGATCAGCTCCGGGATCAGGCCAAACGCCTTCAAGTCCTGCGGAAGGATATACTTCATCAGATCATTGCGGTCGATGTTACGTGCGTTCTGCACAGAGTTGTATCCGACCGTATGGGTATTGAGACGCTGAGCGATCTTGCGCTCTATGCCATCAAAGGCACCACCGCAGATAAACAGGATGTTCTTGGTGTTGACATGCACATAGTCCTGATCAGGGTGCTTGCGCCCTCCCTTTGGCGGTACGTTGACCATCGTTCCCTCCAAGAGTTTGAGCAGACTCTGCTGCACGCCCTCACCGCTGACATCGCGCGTGATGCTTGGATTGTCGCCTTTGCGTGCTATCTTGTCGATCTCGTCGATGAAGACGATGCCCCGCTCGGCAGCGGCCACATCATAGTTGGCCACTTGAAGCAGACGGCTCAAGATGCTCTCCACATCCTCTCCGACGTAGCCGGCCTCGGTAAACACAGTAGCGTCGACAATGGTAAACGGGACATCAAGCAACTTGGCGATGGTGCGGGCCAGCAGGGTCTTACCCGTACCCGTAGAGCCTACCATGACGATATTGCTTTTTTCGATCTCAACGCCATCGTCATCAGAGGGCTGAAGCAGACGCTTGTAGTGATTATACACCGCCACAGACAGATAGCGCTTGGCCTCGTCCTGTCCTATGACATACTCGTCGAGATATTTCTTGATCTCCTTAGGCTTGGGGATACGGGCCTTTTTGCGGAAAGCCTCATTAGACTTTGCGCTGGCCTCCGCATCCACGTTGCCGAGTACGCCGGTATCCTTAACTATCTTGTAAGCCTGCACAGCACAGTCCTCACAGATATAACCGTTGAGTCCTGTGATAAGCAGTTTCACCTGTGATTCGTCACGACCACAGAAGCTACATACTTTTTTCGGCATGTTTTCTTATTCCTCCTGGTTACTAAGATTATTGCTTTCTTGTTAACACCGTATCGATCATACCATACTCCTTAGCCTCCTCGGCGGTCATCCAGTAATTACGGTCACTGTCTTTCCACACTTTCTCGTAGGGCTGGTGGGAGTGGTTGGAGATGATGGTATAGAGTTCTTTCTTGAACTTCTGGATCTCACGGGCCTCGATCTCGATATCCGAAGCCTGGCCCTGCACGCCACCTAAGGGCTGATGGATCATCACGCGGCTATGAGGCAGTGCGGAGCGCTTGCCTTCGGTGCCGGAGACAAGCAGCACTGCAGCCATTGAGGCAGCCATACCCGTGCAGATCGTTGCCACATCGCTGGTAATGAACTGCATGGTGTCGTAGATACCCAGTCCTGCTGTCACACTTCCACCGGGAGAATTGACATAGATGGAAATATCCTTGCCATTGTCGACAGAGTCGAGGTAGAGCAACTGGGCCTGAAGCGTATTGGCTGTATAGTCGTCGATCTCAGTTCCCAAGAAGATGATGCGGTCCATCATCAGTCGTGAAAACACATCCATCTGCGTGACGTTGAGCTGACGCTCTTCGAGGATATACGGATTGAGATATTGTTGCTGCGCCTTGACCACATCATCCAGAGCCAGGCCGTTCATGCCTAAGTGCCCCGTGGCAAATTTTCTAAAGTCGTTGTTCATTCGATTTCCTTAATATATTCAATGTTAATAGTCAAATACGAGAAAAGAGGTTATCAGCTCTTTTTACCGGTTTCAAACCTAATCCTCGTGTTGATTACACAAAGATAATAAAAAAAGCTGGTAACCTCTTCAATCAAGAGATTATTTTTTATTAAAATCTTATTTTATGCGCACATTACTCGCCCATCATCTTGTTGAAATCATCAAGGCTGATCTCTTTCTTGTTCAGCTTGACGACTTTCTTCAAAGCGTCAGAGAGCTTCACGTCGATAGCGCGATCCACAAAGCCCTGGGCGTTCTCGCGCTTCTTGAGGAGCTCATCAGCGTAGTTGTTGATGTACTCTTCAGGAACGTTGCTCATGCCATACTGTGCGAACTGGATGCGAGCGGTCTCACGGGCAGCCTCCTTGACATCGTCGTCATTGACCTTGATGCCGGTCTGCTCAGAGAGTTTGTTGCGGATCAGGCTCCAGTTGAGTTCCTTGAGGCTTGCCTCGTAGTTCTTGTCGATCATCTCGTTGAGCTTCTTCTCGTCCTTCTCCTTGCTGCCCTGCTTCATGACACGCTTCAGAAGAGCATCGGGATAAGTCAGCTGGCCGATCTTGTCCTCAGCATACTTGCGGACATCGAGCAGGAACTTGTAGTCGCTGTCGCGAACGAGCTGCTCCTTGAGTCCCTCAGCGATCTTGCTACGGAATTCCTTCTCGTCCTTAACGGCGTCCTTGCCGAAGGTCTGATCGAAGAGCTCCTGATCCACAGCGTGCTTCTGGAAACGCTGGATGCCAGTAATCTGGAAGCTGAAGTCGCCCTGGTAGTTGGCAACCTGATCCTTCTCGATCTTCAACAGGGAAGAGATCTGTACCTCATTGCCGTCGTATGCCTTAGAAGGATTGAAGGTGATGATATCACCTTTCTTAGCGCCTTCGAAGAGTTTCTTCTGGTCGTCGTTCTTCAGGTAGTTAGGCATCAGCACGGCTCCCTCGATGGTCAGGCCACCTTCCTTGGTATTGCCCTTGTCGTCGAGTTCACGGATGTCACCCTTGAGCATATCGTTCTCCTGATAGTCCTCAACGTCAACGTATCCGCCAAGACGGTTGGCGAACATATCCACCTGCTTGTCAACGAGCGCATCGTCAACAGTGATCTCGTAATAGTCGACAGTATCCTTGTCGCTCAGCTCGATGTTGAACTCAGGAGCGACGGCGATGTCGAACATGAAAGTATAAGGAGCCGGCTTCTCCAGATCCTGAGGCTCCTGCTTGTCAGAGGCCAGAGGCTCGCCGAGCATCTGAATCTTGTTGTCAGCAATATACTTCTGAAGTTCGTCATTGAGCACCTTGTTGATAGCATCCATCTTGGCGCTGGGCTCAAACTGGCGTTTGATCATGCCCATAGGAGCCTTGCCGGGACGGAAGCCGGGGATGTTGGCTCTTTTGCGATACTCCTTGAGTTCCTTCTCGACATCGTTTTTGTAGTCATCTTCTTCGACAGTAATGGTCAACAGTCCGTTGATCTTGTCGGGATTTTCAAATGAAACTTTCATCTTTTGGTTTATATTGTTTATGATTTATCTCCGTAAGGATTACATGACTTATCTCCGTAAGGAAACAGCAAACTCTTATCGCCCGTCGAGCGACAAGAGCCATATTGACTGGCAAAATTACGCATATTTTACCAATCTACCTAATATAAGGTGGAAAAATTTGTTTTTTTAACCATGATCTACTCGCCATAAACTTCTGCAAGCAAAGACTTTCGGGATTGGGCGGCAAAGGCCCGGTCCTCCTCATTGGACTGGAATTTGCGGTATACAAAGTTATCACTCAGATAATTCTTTCTTACGACTTTGTTAGCTGCCAGTTCCTCAGGCAGTCCCTGAAACAGAATGCGACCTTCAAAGAGCAGATAGGCCCGGTCGGTGATGGACAGCGTTTCCTGCACGTTATGGTCAGTGATGAGAATGCCAATATTGCGGTATTTCAGTCGCCACACGATATGCTGAATGTCTTCTACGGCGATAGGGTCGACACCGGCGAAAGGCTCATCAAGCATGATGAACTTCGGATCGATAGCCAGACAGCGGGCAATCTCCGTACGGCGGCGCTCACCGCCGGAGAGACGGTCGCCCTTGTTCTTCCTCACCTTGTTGAGCCGGAACTCGCTGATCAGACTCTCCAACTTGTCGAGTTGCGCCTGATGTGACAGCTTTGTCATCTCCAGCACCGCCATGATATTGTCTTCCACGCTCAGTTTTCTGAACACGCTGGCCTCCTGAGGCAGATATCCAATGCCGGCCCGGGCACGCTTATAAACGGGATACTTCGTGATTTCCTTATCATCGATGAAGACATGTCCCTCGTTGGGCACGATCAACCCCGTCGTCATGTAGAAAGAGGTCGTCTTGCCGGCACCATTAGGTCCAAGCAATCCAACGATCTCGCCTTGCTTGACATTAAACGTGACATGATCCGCCACAGTACGTTTACCATAGCGTTTGACCAGTCCCTCAGCATGCAACTCCTTATGTTTCAACTTGCTCATGAGCAACTTGTCCACCTCCTCGGGAGTCATGTGCTCCACATCGGGGCGTGCCTCAGTCTGAGCAGCCTCTTCGGTTGCGTTTTCCTCGGCAGTCTGCAATGGTTGCTGGTCTTCCGTATCCTGCTGTACAGGTGCTTGTAATGTTTCGTCCATGATAATAGTTTTGAATGCAAAAATACTAAAAAAACACCTAATAACATTGATAAAAGCAAAAACTCTTCTGTTTATTGCAGTTTTTTATGGGATTTTGGTTACTTTTGCATCATCAAATAGGTTATAGCCCATGCTTTTATTGAAGTTGCTTCATCGTTATCTCACCACCTTCGGACGTTATCTCATCTTGATGGGACGCACCTTTGCGCGTCCGGAACGAATGCGCATGTTTATGAAGCGCTATGTGAAAGAGATGTCCCAGCTGGGAGTCGACTCCATCGCTATCGTGCTGATGATCAGCTTCTTCATCGGTGCGGTCATCTGTATCCAGATGAAGGTAAACATCTCCAGTCCGTGGATGCCGCGTTGGACAACGGGCTACACCACGCGCGAGATCATGCTTCTTGAGTTTTCCTCTTCCATCATGTGTCTGATCCTTTCCGGCAAGGTGGGGTCAAATATCGCCTCTGAGTTAGGCACGATGCGTGTCACACAGCAAATTGACGCGCTGGATATCATGGGAGTGAACTCAGCCAACTACCTGATACTTCCGAAGATTCTTGGATTAGTCACCATCATGCCTTTTCTGGTGATCTTCTCTTCAGCCATGGGCATCATTGGCGCCTACGCCACAGCGATCATCGGACACATGATGTCGCCCGACGATCTCACTGCCGGCATGCACCATGCCTTCAATCCATGGTTTATGTGGATGAGTATCATCAAGAGTCTGTTCTTTGCCTTCATCATCTCCAGCGTATCGTCGTATTTCGGCTACACGGTGGAAGGAGGCTCCGTAGAGGTGGGAAAAGCATCCACCGACGCCGTCGTTTGCAGCAGTGTGCTGATTCTCTTCTCCGACGTTTTCCTTACGCAATTACTGAGTTAAGCTATGATAGAAGTCAAAAATCTAACGAAACGTTTTGAGGACAAGACTGTTCTCGACGACATCAGCGCAGTCTTTGAGACTGGTAAGACTAATCTCATCATCGGGCAGAGTGGTTCCGGCAAGACAGTGCTGATGAAAAACATCGTAGGACTGCTTGAACCAACACAAGGGCAGATTCTCTACGACGGACGTGACTTCACGGCGATGACGAAGAAAGAGAAAGTGATGATGCGGCGCGAGATGGGGATGATCTTCCAAGGGGCGGCCCTCTTCGACTCGTTGACCGTACAAGAGAACGTACAGTTCCCTTTGGACATGTTCTCCAATATGACTGCCCGTGAGCGTGCCAAAAGAGCACAGGAGTGTCTGGAGCGTGTCAACCTCCTGGACGCCCGCAGCAAATACCCCGACGAGATCTCAGGCGGCATGCAGAAACGCGTGGCCATTGCGCGCGCCATCGTGCTCAACCCAAAGTATCTCTTTTGCGACGAGCCGAACTCCGGTCTGGATCCCAAAACCTCACTGGTCATCGACAAGCTGCTGTCGGAGATCACTAAAGACTATCAGATGACGACGATCATCAACACACATGACATGAACTCGGTCATGGGTATCGGGGAGAATATCGTCTTTATTTATAAAGGTCACAAGGAGTGGCAGGGAAACAAAGACCAGGTCATCAGCTCCACCAATAAGAAACTCAACGACCTGGTCTTTGCCAGCGATCTGTTCCGTAAGGTGAAGAAGGTGGAGATGCAGGAAGAAGAGAACGCTTAGATCACCCGGCAGCATAAGAAAAAACGCTTCCTCTCCATTGTGAGAGGAAGCGTTTTTTTCTTTCTTAAATTTTCCTTCATGGCGGGAGAGCGTCAGCGTGTATACCATACGCCCTTCTTCTCCACCATTGGCACGCACACTTCTTCGCGCGTGCTGTCTCCATATTCAAATATCAGATACACATTGGCCACATGCTTGACAGTATCAGCCTTGGCATCCAAGATCTTCACCTTCTTGATGCCGCGATGCTCCTGCTCCTGTTGTGCCACAAACATCCGTGCATTGTCGACCAGTTGTCTGCGATAGCTGTCCGGAATCTTATAAGGCATGTAGGTGCCAGCTACGAAATCCTCATACTTACCTGACAAAAGCTGGTCGTAGTAGCCTTTGGCTGCATGAGCGGCTATCTCGGCGGGCGTAGGCGCTTTCTTGCATGCCATAGGCAAGGACAAGATAGCGGCCGACACCACATATCGCCATATTCTCTGCATCTTACTTCTGACGGATAAACACATTGATCGGGCAGCCATGCATCGACCAGTTCTCACGGATCTTGTTCTCCAGGAAGCGGCGATAAGGCTCCTTGATATATTGTGGCAGATTGGCATAGAACACGAAAGAGGGGATCTGTGTGTTGGGCAACTGCGAGCAATACTTGATCTTGATATACTTTCCTTTTGTAGAAGGTGGAGGTGTCTGCTCGATAATTGGCAACATCACCTCATTGAGCTTTGTCGTACCGATACGTGTCTCACGGTTGAGATAGACCTGCTTAGCGGTTTCCAACACCTTGAAGATACGCTGTTTGGTCAGCGCGGATGCAAAGATGATGGGGAAATCAACAAAGGGAGCCATACGGTTGTGGATGGCATTCTTAAAGGTGTCGATAGCCTTCTGGCTCTTGTCCTGCACCAAGTCCCACTTGTTGACCACGACAACCAGGCTCTTGTTGTTTTTCTGTATCAACTGGAAGATGTTCATGTCCTGTGCCTCAATGCCTCGTGTGGCATCGATCATCAAGATGCAGACATCACTGTTCTCTATCGCACGGATACTGCGCATGACGCTATAGAATTCCAAGTCTTCGCTCACCTTATTCTTACGGCGGATACCGGCAGTATCGACAAGATAGAAGTCAAAACCAAATTTGGTATAGCGTGTGTAGATGCTGTCACGTGTGGTACCGGCAATATCAGTGACGATGTTACGCTCCTCACCAATAAAAGCATTGATCAGACTTGACTTACCGGCATTTGGGCGACCGACGACAGCGAAGCGCGGGATATTTTCCTCAGGAGCCTCGTCGACATTGTTCGGCAGTTTGGTCAGTATCATGTCGAGCAGATCACCCGTACCGCCACCTGTAGCGGCACTGATACAGACAGGATCCCCCAGTCCGAGACGATAGAACTCTGCGGCCTCATAAGCGTTGCCACTATTGTCGACCTTATTAGCCACAAGGATGACCGGCAGTTTGGCACGGCGAAGGATCATCGCCACATCTTCATCCCAGTCTGTGACTCCTGTCTCCACATCCACCAGAAAGAGCACCAGATCAGCCTCTTCTGTGGCGACCCTCACCTGCTGACGGATAGCATCCTCAAAGATATCATCTGATTTCACGACCCAGCCACCCGTATCTACGACAGAGAACTCTTTGCCGTTCCAACTGCACTTGCCATATTGGCGGTCGCGTGTGGTACCGGCCACATCACTGACAATAGCCCTGCGGCTTTGGGTCATACGATTAAAAAGTGTGGACTTACCCACATTAGGGCGTCCTACGATAGCTACTAAATTTGCCATTTCGTTGTTTGATTTCTGAAGTTTAACATTCTTCGGCCCTCCCGAAGGAGAGTGCACCCTGCCATACAGTCAGGGGAATATAGGAGTGTAGAATGTGTCAACACTCACCATTGATCATTCTTATTGCGGGTTGTACCCGAAGTGGTCGAGTTCCCGTTGAGAGTTACGCCAGTCTTTGTCAACCTTGACGAAGGTCTCCAAGTAGATCGCCTTACCAAAGAACTTCTCAAGGCTCTTGCGGGCTTCCGACGACACCTTCTTCAAAGCAGTGCCCTGATGTCCGATGATGATGCCTTTCTGCGAGTCGCGCTCTACATAGATGACAGCGTTGATATGGATGTGATGCTCGTCTTCCTTAAAGCGCTCCACGACGACCTCCACGGAATAAGGAATTTCCTTATCGTAATAGCGCAGGATCTTCTCTCGGATAATCTCTGAAACAAAAAATTTCGCGGGCTTATCGGTCAACTGATCCTTGTCGAAATAAGCGGGGCTCTCAGGCAGCAGCTCTTCGATACGCTTCATGAGCATGTCAATGCCAAACTTGTTCTGTGCCGAGATCGGAAGGATCTCTGCGTTGGGCAACAGGGCATGCCACTTCTCCACGATGTCACCGAGATGCTGTTGATCGGTCTCGTCGATCTTGTTGATCAGCAACAACACCGGGATTTTCATTTCCCTAACCTTTTCCAGAAAGTCGAGGTTCTTTTCAGGGTTCTCCACCACATCTGTGACATAGAGCAAGATGTCGGCATCGGCCAAGGCTGACTCCGAGAATGCCAGCATCATTTCCTGCATCTTATAATTTGGCTTCAACACACCGGGGGTGTCCGAGAAGACAATCTGCATGTTGGGCTTGTTGACAATGCCCATAATGCGATGACGGGTTGTCTGCGCCTTAAACGTGGCGATACTGATCTTCTCACCGACAAGCTGGTTCATCAGTGTCGACTTACCAACATTGGGGTTTCCTACGATATTTACAAAACCGGCCTTATGCATAAGTACTTTTAATTAAACATACAATATCAACAAACAAAAAAACGCATTCTTACTATAACAAGAAGGATGCGTTTTTCTGTTGTTATGAATGAAGAATCTTACGTGTTACTTTTTATCCACTGCTGCGGCAGCACCATCGTAAGCCCATTTGAGATACATAGCTCCGTGAACAAATCCGGCTCCGAAAGCAGTGAGGATGACGTTATCGCCCTTCTTCAATTTCGCCTCATTGTCCCACATAGCCAAAGGAATGGTAGCAGAACTGGTATTGCCGTAGTGGTCGATATTGATCATCACCTTATCAATAGGCAGATCAGCACGCTTTGCCACAGCATCGATAATACGCAGATTTGCCTCATGTGGGATCACCCAGTTCACGTCTTCAGCCGTCAGCCCGTTATGCTTCATGATGTAGTCTACGTCATCGCTCATATCCGTCACAGCATATCGGAACACATTGCGTCCCTCCTGATAGATATAGTGCAGACGATGGTCTACCGTGAAATGCGAAGGAGGACAAACACTGCCACCAGCCTTCATATGAAGGAAAGGCAGGCCTGCACCGTCGGTACGCATGAACGAGTCTTGGAAACCGATACCTTCCTCTTCTGTAGCCTCTACGAGCACAGCACCGGCACCGTCGCCAAAGAGCACACAGGTCTGTCGGTCGGTGTAGTCGACAATCGACGACATCTTCTCAGCAGACACCACAATGATCTTTTTGTAGCGGCCACTCTGAATCATCGAGCACGCCTGCTCAAGGGCGTAGATAAAGCCACAGCAAGCGCACGACATATCAAAGGCGAAAGCATTTTTCAGTCCCAGTTTACCCAAGATAATGCTTGCCGTAGAAGGGAAAGGATAGTCAGGGGTCGTTGTCGAAACGATGAGTGCATCAATGGTATCCGGATCTACGCCGGTTTTACGAAGCAGCTGCTTAGCAGCCTTGCGCCCCATATAGCTTGATCCGAGGCCTTCCTCAGTGAGGATACGGCGCTCTTTGATGCCAACACGCGTAGTAATCCACTCATCGCTGGTGTCTACCATGCGCGACAGTTCCTCGTTGGTGAGGACATAGTCGGGCACATAGCCGCCAACACCTGTGATTATCGCGTTAATCTTTCCCATTACTCAGCTGCTTCCTTAACGATAGCGACCTTGCCACGATAGTAGCCGCATGTCGGGCAAACGGTGTGATAGACATAGTAAGCGCCGCAGTTAGGGCATACTGCCAATGTGGGGGCTACTGCCTTATCGTGAGTTCTACGCTTGAGTGTACGAGTCTTAGACTGTCTTCTTTTAGGATGTGCCATAATTGTTTAATCTTTAATTTTTATCTTTTATCTTTTTCAATGCTGCCCATCGGGAATCCACAGGCTCTGTATCCTCATCACCGCTTCGGGCGGCCGAATGTTCTTGCAGAATCTTCATCATGGCAGGGTCGCATTTTCCAGGTGCATGCACATGCCTGAGTGGAATACTGAGCTCTATAAATTCATAGATGAACCACGACACGTCGAGAATAGCGTTGTCTTCCCTGACCGTGACGAGGTCGTCATCTTCCGAGTAGTCGTCTCCAAACTTTGCCACCAGATGGTCGTCGCTCTCTATGGGCTGTTCCATGTCTTCCAAGCAGAGATCGCAAGGAACAATGACAAAGCCGTCTGTGTGAAAATCCAAATAGAACACGTCCCCCGTACGACGTATCGTCAACGAGGAATGCACACGGCCACGCTTCACTGCCGGGGCCTGAATAGCCTCGAAGTAAGGGTCGCTCAAATCGAAGTCAAAGACATTGTCGCCTTCCGACAAGCCTTTTAAGTCTATCTTAAACTGCTCTAAATTAGACATATCACAAACAGACATATCACATTTGGTTTGCAAAGTTACTACTTTTTTTTGATAGCGTCAAATTTATCTGCAAAAACTTTCTTAAAAGAGGAATGATAACAAAGGCTATGCGTGGCACTTACGCAATTCTATCCGGAAAGTCGTACCCTTCCCAACCACGGACTCCTTGACATAGATATGTCCATGATGGTATTCCTCCACAATACGTTTGGCAAGGCTCAGCCCCAGTCCCCATCCGCGCTTTTTAGTGGTGAAGCCCGGGCGGAACACATTATTTATATTACGCTTGCGGATACCCTTGCCTGTGTCACTCACATCAAGATAGATCCAGGATTCGGTTTCCTCAACCTTCAGCAAGATGGAGCCCGTCTCTCCGCCCATAGCATCCACAGCATTCTTGCACAGGTTCTCTATCACCCATTCAAAGAGAGAACCATTGAGGTCAACAATAACTTGGTGGGCAGGGAAGGAAGTAAGTATCTTTACCCTCCGGCTTGTGCGGCGATCCATATAGTCTACCACATGACGCAACAACTCCAACAGATCAGTAGGTACAGGAGCCGGCAAAGATCCAATCTTTGAGAAGCGGTCGGCGATGAGTTGTAAACGCTTCACGTCTTTGTCCATTTCGGGAATCAGCGTATCGTCGGGATAAGTCTCTTTCAGTATCTCCACCCAAGCGATTAGACTGGAAATAGGCGTACCCAACTGGTGAGCAGTCTCCTTGGAGAGACCTACCCATACCTTATTCTGTTCTGCCCGTTTTGAAGTGAGCAAAGCAAAGATGGCGATGACCACGAAGAGAAGAACAACGCCCAACTGAACAAAGGGATACCAGGAAATCCGTTTCAGCATCAACGACTCATCATAACAGACATCAATATAGTCGCGATGCCGGCCATCTAGAAAGATACGAATATTGCGATTCTTTGCTAAAAGTTCATGACCGATCGCTGTCGCTTTCCTTAAGCTGTCGCCATGGGAAGAGGCTTTTAAGGCAAGATTGCGAAAGTCCGTCACCTGACCTTTATGGTCAAGGACAATAACAGGTATCGTATTGTTGTCATTGAGCACTTTCAGCACAAGATTTAAATCAGTATTCTCATCGGCCTGGTTGAGCGACCGCATAGCCTCCGCCCAGACCTCCATGCGACTGCGTTCCTGCGCTTCCAAGTCACGCGTCATACTATGCGACACAACAAGCGAGGCCACGGCAATAACGATTGCCATAACCACAAGAATAATCTTCACCTGCCTGATTCTATCTGTCCATTGCATAGTATTAATAATAACGAAAAGAAACGCAAATTATTATAGCCCCCTCCCTAGCCCTCCCCAAGGGGAGGGGACCGCAATACCCACAAAGCATATAATTCGTGCAGATAGTATGGTTTAGCAATTCTCTCCCCTCGGGGAGAGCTAGAGAGGGGCGTACAAAAGAGCCCTTGAAAACATTGCTGTCTTCAAGGGCTCTTGTTGAAAGAGGGCGGCCTCCTACTCTCCCGCATTGCATTGCAGTACCATCGGCGCAAGTGGGCTTAACTTCTCTGTTCGGAATGGGAAGAGGTGGAACCCCACCGCAATAGCCACCCAAAATGGGGTTGACTTATCGCCACAAGCTATACGCTATAAAGAAGCGTCTTGACTCTTTATTATTTTATACAGAACTCTTACGTTTCCGAAAGAATCCTGCCAATACATCTGAAAGCATTGCCTCGAAAGAAGCTCTCGGGCAATTAGTAGTGCTCGGCTTTGACGTCACCGTCTTTACACCTGCACCCTATCAACGTCGTCGTCTGCAACGACCCTCTATGGA
>NZ_VUNG01000061.1 GCF_009695775.1 Hallella mizrahii
TTTAATCGTTTATGTATCAATGATTTATTTGCACTACAAAGATACAAAAACTTTTGGACATTCCTTCTCTTTTCTCTTGATTTTTAAGACTTTAAGGGCGAGCTATTTGCAAGTGGGAAACTTTAGTCATAGTTATACAACCAGACTTTCAGAACTGTCCTCACCAGCAGCCCTGTCAATGCACGTATAGGCTCAAGTCATTGCCTCTTACCATGCTTACTATAGGGCTGCTGACGTTTTATTGTATAGCGTTAATTAACGATAATATCATTATTATTATTAGATAAGAACCTTAAAATAATACGGATTATTTCGCCTATTAGAATTATTTTCCCTAACTTCGCTAACAAAGAAATATAAATTCATGAACCTTAATATCCTTTCAACAACTTGATAGATTGTTTCGGTTATTAAACACAAACAAGAAATGGAGAATAAGAAAAACAGCCCGTGGCCGGGTCCGGAAGGCCTTATTCCTGTGACAAGCGGTAAGTCCGACGATGCCAATGTTATCAACCGCCGATATCTTGACAGTCTACTGGTAGAGATGCGAGTCATAGACTCCGTGAAACCGTGCCTGACAACACGTATATTTGGCAGAGAGTTCTCATCACCCATTATGATGCCCGCCTTCTCACATCTCAACAAGGTTGGGAAGAATGGTCGCAAGCCCATGGAGGAGTATGCCTTTGCCGCCAAACAGCTGAGACTGCTCAACTGGGTTGGCATGGAGCCTGACGAGGAATATGCCGGAATTGCAGCGGTAGATGCACCTACTGTTCGCATCATCAAGCCATTCGCCGATCACGACATCATTCTTGAGCAAATAGACTTTGCCGTGAAGCATGGTGCTATAGCCGTAGGCATCGACATCGATCATATAGCCAATAAGGACGGCGGATACGATGTCGTGGACGGTCATCCTCTCGGTCCCGTCATGCTTGCTGACCTCAAAGATTATGTCAAGGCAGCCCGCGTGCCCTTCGTAGCCAAGGGAGTGCTGTCGGTCAACGATGCACTGAAGGCAAGGGACGCCGGATGCAGGGCAGTGCTGGTGTCGCACCATCATGGGCGCATACCTTTCGGTATTCCTCCCACAGCCGTGCTTCCACGGATAAAAGATGCCTTGCAAGGCAGCGGCATGATGATTTTCTGCGATTGTGGTATCGATACGGGCTACGATGCATATAAAGCCTTAGCCCTTGGTGCCGATGCTGTTGCGGTGGGCCGCGGCATACTCGCTCCGCTACTCAAGGAGGGAACAGAAGGAGTGGTGAGGAAAATCCGTCAGATGAACGAGCAACTGTCTGAGCTTATGCTCTATACAGGCATCAAAGATACTGCTTCATTTGACTCGTCCATCATCCATCCAAGTGTCAGCGTCCAATAATCAAAACGCATCTCCATGATGGAGTAATCAACGCTAATGTCTTTTTCCAATCATTGTGATGACTATTGAAGCCATGGCGAAAGCCAGTCCTATGGCAGACCCCCAGTCCATCCCATCCAGTTCCAGGCTAATCCCGACAGCATGGTGCCCATGGCACCGAAGATGAAGTAGATGGTCATGAAATCGCCTAAGGGTATAACAAAGAACAAGGCATACCCAACCTGTGCCACCACCGTAACAAAGTTGGCTGCCACCTCACTGGTGTGCATCTCCTGCCGGATAACATCAAGCAGAGGCTGATTATAATAAATGTTGGCGGCCATAAAAGCCGCCACAACGGAAAGGACGATCACTAACGTGAAAGAGATTCCACCATCGGGCGTCAATGAGCGATAGGGGCGAAGAAATGATTTCAGTCGATTCATACTATTTTCTTTATATTTATCTCCTAAGAAGTCTTTTTATAACGGAAGACAAACCGCTGGAGCTATTTCGACTGATTTCAAAAGTCAGGTTCCTACCAGAACCCATGGAAGAGCATCCTATGCCACTATCTTCCACGCCGTGATCGTGCGCTCCTCGGAAGAGAAGCGAATGCCGACCTTGACGATGCGGCGGCCGTCGGCCTCGTAGGGGATGGCATAGCCCTTGTCGTCAATCTGCTTGAGCGCTTCCTCCACGGTACCGTCGAGCTTCAGTTCCATGACATAGATGGTGGTGTCGGTCTTCATCAGAATGTCCATCCTGCCTTTTGCCGTGCGCACCTGGGTATAGACATAGACATTGAGGAAGGAGAACATCACGTAGAGCATGGCGGTGAAATGACCCTCTGACGTGGGCGCATCCTGCAATGTCCCCTCCTGATAGGGGATGCCGGCAAAGAAAGCGCGGGCAGCCTCGAGCGCCTCATCGATGTCGTCCTTCCTCAAGGCAAGGTACATCTTACCCGCAGCGGTGCGTGCCTCTACTGGGTCCTTGACGACATAGAACGGCAGCAGCGCGTGCATCAGTCCCACCTTCACCTCCTCGTTGGGGTAGCCGAGGGTATAGTTGGACAATATGGGGTCGTAGCCTTTGATCGTGAGATAGCCGCTCTGATAGAACAACGGCAGCACGGAGTGCATGTTCTCGGTAGGAGCGTCGAAGTCGTCGGCACCTGCCTCACTGCCGTCCAATTTTGTAAGGTCGGTATGGAACCGCTTCAGCATCTTGACTAAGAACGTCGGCGTGCCGGTGGAGAACCAGTAGTTGTTGAAGGCGGAGTCATCCATGGCGGAGAGCAGACTGAAAGGATTGTATACGCCCTCAGAGTTATATGCGAAATGATAACCGTCGTATTTGCGCTTCAACTGTGCCAGCACCTCGTCCTTAGTCATGTCGTTTGCCTTGCCAAGCTCATCGATGCCCTCTTGGAAGTTGTCCATCATCTCCCGCTCCGTAATACCGCATATCGAAGCATATTTGGGGTTCATGGAGATATTCTTAAGGTTGTTGATTTGTGAGAAGATGCTGAGCTGCGAGAACTTGGAGATGCCCGTGATGAAGACGAAGCGGAGATACGGGTCGAGGTCCTTGAGCGGTGAATAGAACGACTGCAGTTCCGTGCGCATCGGCTCCAGCTTGTCGCTGTCGTGGAGCACGGTGAGCAACGGCGCGTCGTATTCGTCGATGAGCACCACGACCTGCATGCCGGTCTTCCTATAGATATCCTCGACGAGTCGCCGGAAGCGTATCGTGATATTAAAGCTGTCACGGTTCTCAATGCCGTATTCCTCTTCCGCGGACTCCAATTGGTATTGTATCAGACTGTCGAGATCCTCCACGGTACCCCGCTTGGCAGAGGCCAAAGAGAAGTGGAGCACCGGATAGTGTTTCCACTCCGTCTCGAGCTTCTCTATCGCCAGCCCTTTGAACAATTCTTTCTTTCCGGAGAAATAAGCGTCAAAGGTGCTCGTCAGCAGCGACTTGCCGAAGCGGCGCGGACGCGACAGAAAGACGAATTTGCCGGGGTGGCAAACATCGTACACGTATTGAGTCTTGTCAACATACAAGAATCCTTTGGTGCGGATCTCGCTGAATGTCTGTATTCCTATCGGATAGTATACCATAGCGCATGAAAGTCTTTGCTTGCAAATTTAGGCAATTTATCCGAATAAAGAAAGAGAAGACGCTGGCAAATTTAAAATAATCGTGTAATTGGGATGGCTGGGAATTTACGACAAAAAGTTAGGGCGGGGATCAACCTCGCCCTAACTACAGAATTTTATTTGTTGGCCTTCCACCACGTGATGTTGCTCTCATCCCATTTATCTTTGGGTTCCAGAGCCTCATCGGGGTAGCCGACGAGGATGCAGTTCAGCGGCACGAGATTGCCGGGCAGCCCCAGGGCTTTGCTCACGCCGTTGACCTTTCGCATCTCCGGGTAAACACTTGTCCAGACGGCACCGAGCCCCATGGCATGGGCAGCCAAGAGCATGTTCTCCGAAGCGCACGAGACATCTTCCACCCAGAAGTCGCGGGCCTGTCCCTCCATCATACGGGTGGTATCCCCACAAGCGTAGATGACCACAGGCGACTGTGCGATCATCTCACCATGATGCTTCATTGTAGAGGCATAGGCATGGATGTCGGCAGTGTCGCTGAGAACCACGAAGTGCCAGGGACGCAGGTCGCGGGCTGTAGGAGCCGCCATACCCGCCTTGAGCAAGGCGAGCACCTTGGCTTTCTCCACCGGACGCTGTTGGAACTTACGAATACTGGTGCGTGTGAGGATGTTGTTCATCACTGCCGCACTGTCGTTGGAAAAGCCGTCCCCGGCAAAGGCAGCCTGAGCTGCCAGTGCCGTAAGGACGACTGCACATGATATTGAATGAATGAAATGATTCATAGCCGATTATTTTTTGACGATGCTGACAACTTTTACCGATTCGTTTTTGTCGAGTGTCATGAAGGCTGTTGCCACGCCTGTAGCAGCATTGATTCGGTAGATTGTGGGCACTGCTGACGATGTGGCACGCGTAGCCTTGGCGTGATGCCAGCTGCCGCCACCACCAGTGTTAGATGCCTCAGCGGGGTTGATAGGCAGATAGAAGTAGCCGTCGTAGCCGTCACCGTAGCCGATGGAGTAGTTGGCCATGTCAGAAGCCGCGGGCACACCCGTCACCCATGTGAGGGTCTTGGTGTCCATGTCAGCGATGGCGAGTTTACCGGAGGTGCTCATATTGCTGTACTCATCCTTCTTGACGTAGAACTCCAGGAGGAACTTGCTGCCGCTGATAGGATAAGCTTTGCGGAAGCGGTAGCCCTCACTGGCGGTGTAGATGTCGAACTTATAGTCGGGATCGAAGCTCGTGGCACCTTTTTTGATGCGCAGTGCACCGACCTTGGAACCGTCTGCGCTGGTGCCGCAGAACACATAAGCCGTGCCGTCGTCGGCTACACCGCCCATAGCATAGCGGGCAGAACGCCAGGCGCCATAGATGCCACCGATGCGGCTGTCGAAGACAGGAGCGCTAACCGTGGAGAAGCTATAGTCGGAGAAGACCACAGCGGCAGAGTCGCGGTTGGAATAATAGAGTGTGATGGCCAGACGGTTGTTTCCAAGGTCGAGGATGTCAGAGATGACGGGTGCTTTGTCGTCTACGGCAAACTTCGTCAGGTCGGGAGCCGTCCAGGAAGTCATGGTGCCGGTAGCCGTGAAATAGTTGACACCCATATCGCCGTTCACGGCACCATAGGAGTAGTTGCCGAAGACACCCACATTGCCGAAGCTTGAGACGATGTTCTTACCCGTCTCGGTAAGTTTTCCGTTGACGAGCTGATAGATGCGTGTCCCCATCTTGCCAGCACCGATACCGCCCTTAGCCTCGTCGACAGAGCCCTGACGATAGATGAAGCCCGTGAAGAAGCCGGCCTGAGAGTTGTATTTAGCCTGTGTGAAACCATCGGGGCTGTAGACCACGTCTGTATTGGTGCTGTCGCCATAGACCTTCTCGTCGGTCCATGTCTTCTCTACATTGGTATAGACTTTCATACGCGTACCGCCCTTGAGACTCTTCGTAGCATCATTGGAAGCCACGATGAAACTTACTTCTGAAGGGTTGATCGTAGCCTCACCGTTTGAAGCGCTGCTGTCATCATTGTCGCTGCACGCAGTGAATGTGGCTGACAATGCTGTCAGTGCAGCCATGAAGAATACGTTTCTTTTTTTCATCTTTTATTAATTAGAATTTATGGTAATAAATAAAGTTCTTATTTCAAGTATCCTACGCTGCGGATGGTGGCTGCTCCGGTGACGGTGATGCCCTTGGTGGCCACTCCCGTGTTGGGATCGACATTATAGAGCGCCGCGTAGCCTCCGCGTTGGGTGATGGGGATAAAGATCTTACCGTCGTACACCATCGGCACGTCGCCCGTGGTCTGTCCCGAAGTGATGTTGAGCTTGTCGGGGAGTCCGGTGACATCGACGTGGCTCTTCGTCTCCATATCGATGACGGCATAGTGGCGTGCGGCGCCCGTAGAGGTCGGTGTCTTGTCGTCGTAGAGCTCTAAGAGGAACTTACTGCCCGTAATGGGCCACACGCGGCGGAACTTATAACCGCCAAGCTCCGACTGGATGTTGAAATAGTAGTCTTTGTCGAAGCCGTCAGCGCCTTTCTTAATGCGCAGGGCACCGGCGGGCAGCGTTGAGGTCGACTCATAGCTGTTGCTGAAGACATAGACGTTGCCGTCGTCGGCTTTATAGATGGAGTTGAGGGTCTGCGAACGGAACTGGCCGCAGGCGTAGCTGATGCGGTCGTCGCCATAGACAGCCTTGATGTTGAGCGCCGTGTCCATCTTCACGACCCAGCAGCTGTCGGGATATTTCACGGTGCCGATGCTGCCGCCCTGTGCGTTGCTGCCGTCGTCTTTGTGATCCGACTTGATCATGGCGGTGAGGAAGGCGCCGTCGCCGTTGTCAACGATTCCCGAGAAGGTGGCTTGCTGACCCTCACCGGCGATGTCGGTGGTGTAGCGTGACTTACTTCTGAGCAGTTTCACGCCACTGTCGTCGAGCGACCAGAAGTCGAAGATGGCGATGTCGGTGCGGTCGCCCCGGGTCTGACCGGATACCGAGGTGACAAACATATCGTCGATGAAGCCATAGGTCGTGAAGCGGTCGTTGACCTGGAACTGTCCAATCTGCTCAAAGGGCTTGGTCTCGTCGGTGAGCTTCACGCAGTAGCCCAGTCCGGCATACTGCTGCTGATACGACACGCCCACGGCATAGCTGTCCTTGAACACCCAGGTGTAGGGCGAGGTGGGCAGCTCCTTGATGTTGCTGCTGATGTTCAGATCGCCGTCGGTGACCGAGGTGTTCTGAAGGATATATTCGGTGCCGTCGTCGGCAGCTGCGTCGAGGAAGAAGTGGCCCGACGTGGCGGCTCCGGTGGCGATGCCGCCGCTCTCTCCATTGGTGCTCTCAGCACTGTCGTCGCTGCTGCACGCTGTGAACAAGGGCAGTGACAATGAGAGCAGCACGAACGCTCCTCCATACAATCCCTTTGACAATAATGCTTTCATATCTTTTTCTATTTCAAGTCGTTAATAAAAATATTTTCGTTGTTATTTATTTGCTCCACGAATAGCGGAACTTGATGGCGAAGTTACGGCCGGGCTTCTGCAGACTGTAGTTGTCGTAGAGCAGACTGTTGGTGAAGTTGTTGGCCTCTATCGAGATGTTGTACCGTCCGCCATAGATGGAATATGTGAGATTGGCGTCGTGGCTGTACTGTTCGGGCACGTAGAGCTTGGCACCGTCACCTGACCATGAGCGATAGAAACGGTGCACATAGCGCATGTCGTAGCCGATGGTGAGCTTGTTGTATTTTCCGAAGACATGTTTCAGCGTGTAGCTGGCGTCCATATTGCCGAAGGCGTAGGGCAGGTTGGGCACGCGGTTGTTGAAGGTCACGCTGAGGGCTCCGTTGGCGTTGTAGCGCTCACGGTTGCGCATGTTCTGCATGGAGTAGTTGCCGCCGATGGTGAAGATGTCCTTATAGAGATAATGTACAGCCGCGTCGAAGCCCTTGCCGAGCACATGGCCGTGGTTAGTGCTCACAGCCACTCCCTTGGCGTTGATGGTGCGGATGATGTAGTCCTGGATATTGCGGTAGTTGAGTCCGAGCTCCGCCACAATAGTGTGGGCATCGGCAAAGGTGTGCTCATAGTTGAAGTTGAGATTCACGTTGTTGCTCTTCTCCGGCTTGAGCACGGCGTCGCCCTCTTCATAGTCGCCGTCGCCGAAGAGCTCCCACTCACTGGGCAGCCGCAGTGCGCGCTCATAACTCAACTTCACCTGCAGGTCGCGCCAGGGTGTCCATGTGCCGGCGGCACCGAAGCCGAGGGCCTGACTGTGGCGCTGCTGCTCCTCATACTGGGCGCGCGTGGTCTGGGAGACATTGACCGGACCCGTCACATGGGTATCGTAGTATTTCACGAAGGCAGTGGCGTTCCACTCGGTGTTGGGAATGAACTGATAGCTCAGCCCCGTGATGTCCTTGATGTTGATGCGGCGCATGAAGGTCGCCGCGGATGTCATGGCGCGGTTGGCGGAGTTATCGGTGGTGTGCCTGTGGAAGTTGATATAAGTCTCGTTGAGCGTGAAGAAATGCTGGTCGCCGATGCGATAGGTGAGGTTGGCCACGGCCGTGAGCGTCTTTCCCGTGAACTCAGCGAGCGAAGTGGCACCCTCGCCCTGCGACGCTTTGGGGATCCACTGCCCCGTCCAGCTGTAGGTGCGGCTGAGCGTATCGACGTTGTTCGTCGTGGTATAGTCGTAACGGGCTGAGAGACGCAGGTTGAGCCCCCGTGTGAAGAGATTGCGCTTCTCATAGAGCAGACTCGGCGTGAGTCCCCAGTTCTTGCGCAGCTTGCCGCCAAAGACGATCTTCATCAGGTTGGCATTCTGCACCTGCGCATATTCATGGGTATACTGCAAGCCAAAGAGCAGTTTGTTCGCCCACGACTTGTTCACCAGTCCTGCCTGGAGCACCACTGCCTCGTTGTGGTAGCGGTCGTGGAAGCGGCGGAACCATCCTTCCTCATTGCTGATGGTGGAGTTGGAGAGGTCGGTCCACTGCGTCTTCACCTTATAGTCGTTGTCAGAATAGTTCTGATACGCATTGAACCGGACCACGAACCCACGCTTGCCGGTCCATCCGAGGGCGATGTTGCTGCGATGGGTGTTGAACGAACCATAGCTGTAACTGGCATCGACGTAGGTGCGTGGACTGTGGTCGGTGACGATGTTGATGACACCGCCGATGGCATCGCCGCCGAAGTCGACGGGCACCACACCTTTATACACCTGCAACTGCGAGGCAAAACCCGCAGGAATATTGTTCAGTCCGAAGCTGGTGTTGGAGTTGTCCATCGGCATGCCGTCGATAAACACCTTGACATGCTGACCGGTGAAGCCGTTGAGGTTGAGCTGGACGGCTGACCCTACGCCGCCCTCTTCTCTGATCTTGATTCCCGCCACGCGGTCGAGGGCATGGGCCAAGTCGAGGTTGGTGTTGCGCAGTTTACGGGTGTCGATGGCGACAGCATTGTAGGCCGACTTGTTGACGCGGTCGACATATTTGCCGCGCACCACGACCTCACCCAAACGCTGCGTGCGTTTCAGCGCTGTCGTGTCCGGCCGGTAATGGCCGTCGTGCGGGTGCTGCGCCGCCACGTCTGCTGACAGCAGGAGCATGGGCACAGTAATCCCTAAGAGTAATAATTTTTTCTTTATCATATCCATTCAATATCATTTCTTATGTCTGACATTTTTTACATCATGTCACGATATAAGATATGGTATTCTTCTGTGGTACAATAAGGTGGATATGATCATCCAATGGTTTTACGCCGTTACACAAAGTATAAAGGCTGGGTCTCCTTATCCGTTTCCGTCAACCAATCTTTTTACGACAACGGGCCATCCCGTTTGTCGGCTGCAAAGGTAGCCACAATGGCGGAAACGCACAATACCTAAAAATGATGAAATCCCGAGAGCGATGTCCCGGGATTTCATCAGAAATTACTATTTATGCTGGCGGAACAGCCAGTCGCGTATGGCCCGGAAGCCATAGGCTACGCGCCAGGTGTCGAAATGCGAGCCCGACGTCAGGTGGGAATAGTGGATATTTCCACTTTGAGCGAGCAGTGCCGCCGTCGCCGCGTCACGCTCTTCGTCGGTAGCTGTCAACGGCCACTCGGCAGTGGCTGCCACCCCTCCATGCTGCTGCCACTCGGCGATGGCCTCCTCGGCTCCCTCCTTCGACTTGCCCGCGCTGGAGACGAGCCACAGCGGCTTCTTCGACATCGGGGCAAGGTCGCTGGCACGCCAGTGCCCGGCAACGAGATAACCGGCGGCAAAGAGCGAGGGATACTTCGACATGAGCAGATAGGTCATCATGCAACCCATCGACTGCCCGGTGATGTAGACGCGCGTGGTGTCTACAGGATAGCGTGCGAGGAGGTCCCGGATGAGATCCATCGTCGACTCCGCGGCGCTTGTCTGATGATAGTCGTCATCCACGACCACCTCGTCAAACTGCGGTGCCACGACGATACACGGATGCTTGGCCTGCTCCTCGGGTGTCGCCCAAACCACGGCACCGAGGCCCTGACGCAGCGTGTAGGTGTCTTCCTGACCGGCGCAGCTGGCGTCGTGCAGGAAGACGACCAGCGGATATTTCCGCGACGCGTCGGTTTCCTTCGACGGCACGAATATGTTGTAGCGCAGCGAGTCGCCCGTCTTGCTGTCATGGTAGACCATCTGTTTGAAATCGTCGACGACCAGTGTGCCCGCCATCGTGTTTCTCAACAGCAGCCGCTCGGTGTAGGTCTTGCCGTCCGTAGTCTTCACCGGCGTGGTCTGCCGGAACACCACGGTGGTGGGGTAGGGATTGTTCTTACGCTCGGGCTTGCTGCCGGCAGTGATCGTGGGGATGGCATGCTGCTGCTCGTCGCGCGTCTCGTTCTTGGCGGTGCCCGTGGCGGTGGTGCTCTTTGCCGAAGTGTTTGTGTTGTCGAGGTAGAGCGTGTTCTTCAGCACGATGATGACATTGTTGCCTTGGTCAGCCTTTCCGTCGGGGGTCTTCCGTACTGCTCGTGAAGGCGTCTGCCACCTCATGGTTCTCCACCTCATAGGTGCGCTTGTTCACGGTAGCGCCATCGATGGCGTGGTCGTAACGCATCAAGATATAGTCCACCTTCTGTCCGTCGCCATAGACGCGGCTCACCGACTTGGAAGCCATGACATGGCTGATGTTCAGAAAACCGTTGAAAGCCTTGGGCGCGTCGGTGACAAACACGGTAACGCCCTTGGCCTGCAATCTGCCATAGACGGCATAGATGCTGTCGTGCGGCACCTGCTCATGCTCAATGGGCATCTTCCAGGTGGCAGCGATCTTTCTTGGAACTTTATCCAACCGGAAAAATTCGGTCCCGGTATCCGTCTGCTTCACCAAAGCGTCAATATCCTTTTTATAGTCGTTGTAGTTGCTGACCGTGATGAGAATCTTCCCTTTGCAGAAGCGCAGGGCCTCTTCCAAGGTAGGAACCCGCAAGGGCGTAGGGTTGCCGTGATACTCTTTCAAGGTGAGCGCCCTGAGCTCTGCCAGCGTCAGGTCTGCCACACGGCCTTTGCCGTTGGTCATGCGGTCCACAGTCTCGTCCGCCATGAGCACGAGCGAGTCGTCCTTGGTCTTTCTCACATCGACCGCCACGGCAGCACATCCCTTCTCTATGGCTTTCTGTATGGCGTGGAGCGAGTTCTCGGCCGTGCCATGCCAGTCGCCACGATGGGAGACGAGCATCACGGTGGTGTCTTTCTTGTCGAAGAGCTGCTTGCGCAGGTCCGCGGTGTTGTAGTTGCTCTCCACGGCATAGTTGACGGTGAAGTCTACTTTGGGTTGCTGTGCGGGTTTCTGTGGCTGATCGGCCTTGCTCTGCTGCGCGGCAAAAGCGATGATGCATGCGCCCAGCAAGGCGCAGATAATCATGAATCGTCTCATAGCATTACCCCTTTATTCGTTGTCTTTCTTGCGTTGTTCAAACAGCCAATCGCGAATGCCGGCGAAGGTGTAGGCCACACGCCACGTGCCGTTGTGCCAGCCACCCTGCAGATGGGCGTAACGGATGGTGACGGGCTTGCTGCGGAGCGCCTCAATCTCTTGCGCCCGCGCCACTTCCGTCGTGTCGAGGGGCCAGGCGGCGGAGTCGGTCTTGGCACCTAAGGAGCTCCACAACTTCAAGGCTGTTGCGGCGCCCGCAGAACCCTTTGCGTCGCCGGTGCTGGTGATGAGCCACAAGGGCTTCTTCGCCATCGGGGCAATGACCTTCGGATTCCACTGTCCGGCGACGAGCATGCCGGCGGCAAACTCATCGGGATGGGTGGACATGAGCAGATAGCTCATCATGCAACCCATCGACTGACCGGTGGTATAGACGCGGTCGGCATCGATGCTGTACTGTGCCTTGATGGAGTCGAGCAGATCGATGGTCGTCTCAGCACTGGGGGTGACACGGAAACTGTCGTCGACGACAATCTCGTCGTACTGTGGGGCAAGGACAAAGCAGGGGTGCTTGGCCTGGTCGCGCGGCGAGGCCCACACCGTAGCGCCATTGCCCTGGAGCAGCGTGTAGTTGTCGTTCTGGTTGGCTCCGCTGGCATCATGCATGAACAGTACCAAGGGATAACGCTTGGAGGCGTCGTAGTTTTGGGGGACGAAGAGGTTGTACCGGAGCGTTACGCCGGTCTTGTCGTCCTTGAAAGTGAGCTGTTTGAAATCGTCGGCGATGAGCGTGCGGCTCTTGTCGCTCGTCAGCTTAGCGCCAGCTTTGTAGGTCTTGCCGGTTGTCGTCTTGATGGCCTTGACCTGCGTCAGCGTCGCTGTGATGGGGAAGGGATTGCTCTCGCGCGTGGGACGGTTGCCGGCGGTGATGCCTCCGGCGGGACCGCCTCCCTGCCCCTTGTCTTTCGGATCGTCCGCCTTGTCGTTGTCTTTCTTCATGTCAGGACCGAAGTCGGGTGTGAGCGATACCGTGGTCTTGAGCTCGACAATGACAAAGCGGCCCTTGCGCGGTGACCGAGACTTCATCGCCTCGGAATTGGTATAGACGCGCTTCACCGTGCGTCCGTCAACGGTGTAGGAGGCTGTGGAAAGGCTGCTGCTGAGGATGGGAGCGTCGTACTCGATGGCCACGGCGGTGGTCTTGGCACCATCACCGAGCACCTCGCCGATGGCTGTAACGTGCTTCACATGACTCGTGGCCGCCACCATGGCGACGGCTACAAACAGCAGACAGACTGCTGAAACTAATTTCTTCATAAAAACCTATACTTTTAAATATATAAACTTACGATCATCCGTCACGGATAATGTTGGAGCTGCTTCATGCCTCTGTGATAAAAGCATAGGTTCCTACCAGGACCATGGGTGTCGTGGCAGCCCTTGCGACTTGCCTCGAAAGGGTGCTAAAACATTTGCAAAATTACGAAGTCTTTTTGTAATCTCCCGGTTTTCATGCATTTTTTTAGTTTTTTCTCCCTGCCTTGCGATAAATTAACAGTCGAAGGCAGTCGTATTCTTTTTCTGACCAAAACAAATAAAACCCTTGCTGTGATGCAAGGGCTGCACCCGTTGTTTCTTCTCCGGCCCCGGCTTGCTCCGAAGCAAGCTTCGGCAAGCCGGGGCCGGAGAAGAAACAGCCTTCGTTCCTCAGGCTTGCATCACAGCAAGAAAAACCTTAAAAACAGGCTCGCGCGGTGAATGTTAGAAGTTAGCAATTATATTTAGCGCGATACACATAATATTCCGGTCTCTATTCAGTTTTCTTAACAAATAGGCTAAAACGACATATTATGAATTTACAATTTGGCAAAGAACCTATTGAGCAGGAACTGCTTATAAAGCTTAAGCATTACGTGTATCCTATTTTGGGATGCTGTCAGGAGGTACATAGAGAGATGGGCCCTTGGCTGAATGAATACATGTACCAGGATGCACTAAAGATAGCTTTTGAGGATGCGAGTATTCCTTTTCAAGCTGAGTTCCGATTCTATGCCAACTTCCATGGACGTCAGATTCCTCACGAACATAGATTGGATTTTCTTGTTGACAATCACGTAATCATTGAATGCAAGGCCATTACAGAGATTGGCACAGAGCAGCGTCAGCAACTGTGGAATTATCTGCGCCTAACAAATTACCGTATTGGTATTCTTTATAACTTTGCGCCAGTTAAAGATCAATGTGAGAAATACTACTACGATCCCAATACTAAGCGTCTCTTTGTATTCTGACTATTCCATCCCCAAACCAGCAAAAGTCAGTCACCGCGCGAGCCTGTTTTTAATGTTTTTCTTGCTGTGATGCAAGCCTGAGGAACGAAGGCTGTTTCTTCTCCGGCTCCGGCTTGCCGAAGCTTGCTTCGGAGCAAGCCGGAGCCGGAGAAGAAACAATGGGCGCAGCCCTTGCATCACAGCAAGGGTTTTATTTGTTTTGGTCGGAAAAAGAATACGACTGAATAAAATTACCTTTCGTTAATAGGCCATAATTTCATTAAAGATAGTTACAGCTTTCTTGCCATAGGGAAAATAATTGTTACTTTTGCACCACTTCTCCTTCGGAAATATAACGAGTGTTGCCAACACGCGCATGTAAATCCAGTTATGAATTTCGGGGGAAGTATATTAGATTCATAACATAACAAACAACGTATGCAAAAGTTAATCGTTTCAGCGCTGGCAGCAGTGATGGCCCTGAGTGCCTCTGCTGCTAAGAAGTCGGCTGCCAAACTGCAGTTTGACGCTTCAAAGGGCGTGGCGGGGTCTGTTGAAATGCCGAGTGGCAGAGTAAACTATACTGCTTATACCAGACTCTATTTCGTGACCAACGTCGAGGACACGACCTATCAGTATGTCAACGTCTTCGTGCCCGAGGGAGCCACACAGCAGTCGCCCATCTTCCTGAAGACCAACGTTGGCGGTTACATGCCGTCGGCTCCGGGCTATCCCTCAGCCGGTGACGCTACGGGCATGGCGCTGCAGCGCGGCTATGTGGTGGCCATTCCCGGTTCGCGCGGCCGCTCGTCATACGTCACGAAGGGCAAGAAAAAGATCTACAATGGTAAGGCACCTGCTGCCATCCTCGACCTGAAAGCCGCCATCCGCTATCTCCGCTATGTCGACAAGGAGATGCCGGGCGATGCCGAGAAGATCATCACCGACGGCACATCGGCAGGGGGCGCTATGTCGGCACTGATGGGTGCCACGGGCAATAACCCCGCCTACGACAGTTATCTCAAAGCCATGGGTGCCGCCGACGAGCGCGACGATGTCTTCGCCAGCGTGTGCTACTGTCCGATCACTGACCTCAGCCATGCCGACATGGCCTATGAGTGGCTCTATGGACAAACCGACTCGCGCAAGGCCAACGACGAGGCTCACCGCCAGGTGACGAAGGAGCTCACGGCGCTCTTCCCCGATTACATAAACTCGCTCGGACTGAAGAAGAAAGACGGCACGCTACTCACCGCTGACAACTATCTCAGCTACATCAAGGAGGAGCTTATCCGCTCGGCACAGATCGCCAAGGATGCCGGTGCCACGATTCCCGACAGCATCGGCTTCACCATCAGCAGCGACAAGGGTACCTTTGCGCCAATCAACGGCGGTGCGGGTCTGCCCGATCTCAGCCAGTTGCCGGCCGACATGGCGAAGAACCTGAAGGAGGGCAAGTTGCCGCCCAAGCAGGTGGGTGAGTATGTCACCGGCCTCGACATGGACAAATATCTGAACTACGTCGCCAACAAGACGCCGCTGAAGTCGGCTCCTGCCTTCGACGCTCTCGGCGTGGCAGGCAATGAGGCCAGTGGCGAGAACGACGAGTTCGGCGATGTGAACAACACGCCTGCCAACTTCACCGACTATTCCGCTTCCAAGAACGGCAAGACAGTGTCTGCCAAGGTCAAGGAAGAGGAATATCTGCTCAACCCCATGGAGCAGATCGGTCAGCAGGGTGTCACCGTTGCCCCACACTGGTATATCCGACATGGTTCCATCGACCGCGACACGGCCTTCCCCGTGGCTCTCAACCTCGCGACGAAGTTGGAAAACGAAGGCAAGGATGTCAACTTCCTCTTGGCATGGAACCGCCCTCACAGTGGTGACTACGCCCTCAACGAACTCTTTGAATGGTTAGCGAAGATCACCAAGTAAGGTGTCAAGCGATCACATGCAACTCGTCATTCCAAACGTTGTTGCGATGGCAGCGAGGATGGGGATGACCAGTTGACAATCATCTTCCAGGTCTCTTAAGAGTTCAGATGCAAAGGTACTACACATTCGCACCGTTTCCAAATTTGGACGGTCTATTGCGGTTAAGATCTGTTAACAACAAACGATAAACCTCATTTTTCTGAATTTATGGTTTGCGAGGGGTGTAATTAGTGTTCACTGAATATATACAACTTACTGATATTCAGAAAATAGCAGCGTTTTTATTTGGTGATTTAACATTTAATTGGTAGCTTTGTAGTGTTAAAGAAAACAGAAGATGAAGTATACGTCGCAGAATAAAAACAGCTAAAGTTTCCCACTTGCAAATAGCTCGCCCTTAAAGTCTTAAAAATCAAGAGAAAAGAGAAGGAATGTCCAAAAGTTTTTGTATCTTTGTAGTGCAAATAAATCATTGATACATAAACGATTAAAC
>NZ_VUNG01000062.1 GCF_009695775.1 Hallella mizrahii
TCCTTACAACAACAAAGGTAAAAATTAACCATGAAACTAAAGGTATAAACCTTTAAAATATTCACACTGCAAAGATAAAGTAGGGGCGGGGTTTATCCCCGCCCTAACCCCCTTGTCGGTAATCATTTCACCCCCGTGCCATCTGTTTATATATCTTTTGCGGGGTTAGGGCGGGGATGAACCCCGCCCCTACATTGTCACCCTTGACACTGAATTGCGGGGAATTGTCTCCGATCTTAAACATCGTTTGAAGAGGTGGGTTCGTAGGGGCGGGGTTCATCCCCGCCCTAACCCCCTTGTCGGTAATCATTTCACCCCCGTGCCATCTGTTTATATATCTTTTTCGGGGTTAGAGGGTGTGTCAAAATACAAATCCACAACCTAACAACCTTCAATCTGTAAGTTGAGAGCCCTCTAAAAGCAAAGAATAAGCCATTTCTTGACTCGAAATGAGTTTTGAAATGGCTTTTTCTTATTGGAAAGTTTCAATCTGTAAGATTTTCAAAATGGCATTTGCATTTTGACACGCCCTCCTACATTGTCACCCTTGACACAGAATTGCGGGGAATTGTCTCCGACCCTAAACGTCGTTTGAAGTGGTGGGTTCGTAGGGGCGGGGTTCATCCCCGCCCTAACCCCGCAAAACATATGAGTGGGTCGATATAGTCACCAATCTTGGAACTTGGGTGTCCCAATGACGAAAGCAGGTGCTGGTTGTAACCTCTTCCCATGATTTTATGCTGTTGTCTTGTGTCCTCTTTTGATTGCTGTTATGGAAGAGGTGCGGTGTCTGCTGGAAAGCGTGCAGAGCTGAGGTTGAAAAGTTATTTCAGTAGCTCAGCGAGCTTGCCGGCGAGTTTCTCACCGCGGGCGTCCATGTCCGTAGCAATGATCTTGCCGGTGGCTACATCGAAGAGATACATCGCCGGGATGGCACGTACGTGATAGAGATCTGCGAGCTTGCTGTCGGCATCGAGGAAGCTCGGCCACTGGAGTTTCTCGTCGGCGCAAGCCTTCTTCCATGCTTTTCGGTCACGGTCTGTGGAGATGCTGATGACCTGGAAGCCCTTGTCCTTATACTTGGCATACAGTGCCTTGACATTTGGAATCTCCATGCGGCATGGATGGCACCAGCTCGCCCAGAAGTCGATGAGTGCCACCTTTTTGCCCTTGACAAGGCTTGCCAGCGTGTGGCTCTTGCCGGCTTCGTCCTTCACGGTGAACGGCGTGATCATTGCGCCCGCGCCTCCGCCGGGGTACAACTCGGCGTAGACCTTCTTGCCATACCAGCTGTTCTTGGCAGCGGGCGACATGGCCTCGAAGACAGCCTTGTCCGCCGGACGGAAGTAATTCATGAAGTCCATCATCAGCAACGGACCCCAGAACGAGTCTTTATGGGCGTTGATGGTACTGTCGAGACGGAATTCCACTGTGCTGAAGAAGATGCTGTCGGCCTGCAACATAGTCTTGTACTCGCTGCTCTCCTTGACGGTCTTGCGCTCTTCGTCGGTCTTGGCATTGTTTAATTGCTGATGTAAGGCTTCAAACTTCTTGGCGTTGCTCTGATAGATTTTGTCGAGCTCGTCGCGTACGCTGTACATCTTGCTATACTCGTCGGTCAGGGGCGAGCCGGTGACTTTCATGTTGGCGAAGTCATAGACGGGGAGTCCCTGGCTGGTACCTTTCTGTTTGACATCAGCGGTGATGGTGATGTCGGAGTTGTCGAGCATAAATTTTCCCATACCATAGCTGTCCTTGACCCTCATGCAGATGAGGCGCGGATCGTCTTGCTGTCCGGTGACGGAGCACTGCCCGCCTTTCACGGTGGCTGTGGCAACGGGCTTCTCGTTGTCGTGGCTCATGGGCACGAACTCGATGACAGTGCCGTCGGCCAGTCCGTGGAGGGTAGCCTTGATGGTGTAGCTTTGTGCGTTGGCGATGATGGCAAACAACGCCATCATTGCCGTTAAGAGTTGTCTTCTCATTTTGCTAATATTTATTTTACTTGTTGATGATGGCTGTTTATTCTGCGTCGAGGTTTGTCATGTCTACGATTTTTCCCCATCCTGTGCGTACGGGTTGAGCGAGCCAGACCATCATCGTTGTGGCGCGGTTGCCGTCTTCGCCCACCGAGGTGATGGTGGCTCCGGCGAGCGGCTCCCCGGTGTCGTCGACAACGATACCGGTGATCTCTCGGCTGAAGTGTGTTTTGAACGGCCTTGTCTGTAAGGTGCTGTCACGCTGCTGTCCTTGTATGGGGATCACGGGATACAGCAGGCACATCACTGCAATCAGAATGTTTTCTTTCATAAGCGTAGGTTTTGCCTGGTTCATGTTTTACTCTCTTACTTTTAGCTTCCTTTTAATTAAAAAACGTTTCAGATGGATTTTTGGGTACGGCAAATCATTCTTTTTATTAAATTCCGTCGTTTTTCTTTCTTAGAATCGTCGGATTTGTCATCATTCGGTTCAAGATAGAATGCGATGAAATGTATGCCTTTCAGAAAAAAGCACTAACTTTGTAGTCGTTTTGTATCATCATCATAAAAAAAGATGAACCGGCAAGGTGATTTTGATAAAGTCTTCAGGTTGTATTATGAGCCCATGTATTTCTTCGCCCGCCATTTTGTGGACGAAGAGGAGACGTGTCGTGACCTTGTCATGGATGTCTTTGAGGATCTCTGGCGGCACCGCGACGGCGTGAAGGCCACGACGGCGAAAAGCTGGCTCTTTGTCGACTTGCGCAATAAGTGCATCGACTATTTGCGGCGACAACACCGGGCACGGCAATACGAAGTGACAGCGATGCTGCTCAACAAGGAGTGGACCGAGAACACCGACCCGCTGGAACAGCAGGAGCGTGAGCGCATCGTGGCCAGGCGCCTCGATGCCTTGCCGGTCACGACACGCCGCATCTTTGAAGCCTGCTATGTCGAGGGAAAGAAATATAAAGAGGTGGCTGCGGAAATGGGTATCAGTGTGAGCACCGTGAAAAAGCATATCGTCAAAGCATTGAAAAGTGTTAAAAGGCAGACGAAACCATAACCGTTTCCTTTTTTCAATCGTTTATTAAATGACGGAAAAACAATCATGGAAGCTAATCAGAAACATATATTATCAGAAGAAGACCGTGTGCTCGAACTCATGGAGCATGGGTCATTGGCCGACAAGGCTGCGCTCGACGCGCTGCGCGATGACGAGCAGTTGCGCCAGGCGTGCATGGACGTGCTGGAGCTCACCTCGTGCTGCCGCCGCAGAGAGGAGAAGCCCGACGTGGAAGCGGCTCTCCGTCGTTTCCATCAGCATCACGTCGCGCAGCGTGTGGCTTTAAAGCCACAGTCGTCGCGTCGCCGTTGGTGGGCTGTTGCCGCTGCCGTGCTGGTGCTTGTCGGAATGTCGGCATTGCTTCTCCCACAGTTGTCGCGGCAGACACCGCTTGCGGAGCAGTCCGCTATCCAGCTCTATCGCCAACCTGTACTTCTGGCCGACGGCGGGCGGAAGGCACCCGTAGGCATGGAGTCGGCATTCAAGCCGATAGTTCTCACCGCACCGCCGAGGACCGCTGGGGAAGCACCCGCGAAAACGATCACCGCCAAGGCTGGAGCCGGCGAAAACAGTGTCGTGACGTTGCCCGACGGCAGTCGCGTGTATCTCTATCCACAAAGCAGTTTGAGCTTTCCTTCGCGCTTTGAGGGCGAAGAGCGTCGCGTGAGCTTCAGCGGCAAGGCCACGTTCTGCGTGCGTCACGACGCCCGTCATCCCTTCTTTGTGGATGCGGCAGGTGTGGAGACCAAGGTGCTTGGCACCGTGTTCAATGTCAGCACCTATGAAGGGACTCCCAAGCGTGTGACGCTCATCAGCGGCAGTGTGCAGGTCTGTGATGCCTATCACTGTGTCGTCCTACAACCCAGTGAGCAGGCCCGTTTCTTTGACTATCAGGCCATGGATGTCGTCAAGGCCGATACGCTGACCTATACCTCCTGGATGGAGGGTGAGTTCTATTACCACGACGTGCCGCTTTCTTTTGTCATTGAGGATTTGTGCCGCTACTACGACTGTCAGCCTGCCGATTTCCTCTGTGATGCATCTCACGACATTCATGTCAGCCTGCGTGCCAGCCGCAAACTCTCCCTCCGCCAAATCGTTGAAATTCTCAACAAAAGCAATGCGCTCAGCATCAGAGTGAAATAGTGGCGCAGAACGGTCAGTAGCTGTGTGTCCCCTCCGGGACATTGTGTCTTGCCCTCTATCCGCTCTCTCAATTCTTGCTTCTCTGTATACTCAATAAATCGGAGCATTCTTCCTGTTTTCGTCACATTTTCGGGGATAAAAGTTAATTGCTTAGAAATCAACAAACAAGCCTCTGAAAATTTACGAATTTGGGTGTCCTACGCTATCTTCGCTTTATGTTGTACGTTTACATAAAATATGTAGCGTGGGTAAATGGAAATAATTACTGTCATGGGTGTTAGGGCGGGGATTATCGACGCACTGGATATTTCCCGTGGGCCGATATATTCATAATTGGTTAGAGAGGTCCATAACTCAAGGAAAATAGTCATAGGCAGGCTTAAGCTCCCGATGGAGCTATGGTGTGTAAGTGATGGGGCAGCCTTTGCGAGCAAGCTCGCAGTCTGCCCCATCACTTCCACACCACCCCTGACGGGGTTAAAGCCAGCCTATGACGAAAATTGCCTTGGCATAAAATTGCGCATAAGCGCATAAAATAAATTGCGCCAAGGCGCATAAAATATTGTGCCGCCCAACAGAACACAAGCAGCATAGCAGACTTTCAAGACGCTATGGACTATCTTTCGGCCGCAGGATTTTATGCCCCAGGGGCAATTTTACGCGATAGCGATTTTCGTCATGGCCAGGCTTGACACCAAAGGTGTGGGTCTAAAGCTATGGAGTAGGCGGCGAGCTTGCTCGCAAGACTACCCCATAGCTTTAGACCCATTGCTCCTTGGGGAGCATAAGCATGACCATGATTTTCTTTTCTCTTTTCCGTTTGAAAATGCCAAAGCGATAATGGCAGTATAAAGATTTATATTTCCTCTCACTATGATTCCACGGAAAATATCCAGTGCGTCACGGGCAGAGATCTCTGTGTTCTCTGTGTGAGAATATTACAGACAAGAGGGTTAGGGCGGGGATGAACCCCGCCCCTACGGCCCCACCGCATCGTTAACAGGGCAATACCATAAAAACGATGTTAATGTCATCTACCGTTAGGGCGGGGTTTATCCCCGCCCTAACCCCGCAAAACATATGAGTGGGCTGATATAGTCACCAATCTTGGAACTTGGGTGTCCCAATGACGAAAGCAGGAACAGTCAGCAGCTGTGTTGCCCCTCCGGGACATTGTGTCTTGCCCCCTATCCGCTCTCTCAATTCTTGCTTCTCTGTATAGGCTGGTTCTATAAATTAGGCTGATAGAATAATCGATAAAGTGCAGTTGTCGTTTCGGTCGTCTTCTGCATCTATCGGTCTCAAAACGTCAAGTCTCATCGGTCGTGTAGCCCGCTACACTCCCTTTTCAACTTACGTTTTGAATCCCGATATCTTGCAGAATACGACTCGACCTAATTTATAGAACCAGCCTATACTCAATAAATCGGAGCATTCTTCTTCTCGGTGTCTTTGTATGAGAGTTGCCGACCGCAATGGTGAGATGCTCATGTGTGCTGCAGCTGTATGGCGAGCCGACAAGAACATTCTGCGTGCAGTCAGTCCTGAACTGATGTTTGATGTTCAGCGTACTGGTCCATGTGTAGGCTTCATCTGTGTTATGAAACGCTGGCTTTTGTCAAACGTGCTACAAACCCGTGAAGAAGGCGTGAAGAAGCAGGGTGGGAGGGAAAGAACGTGTTCTTAGTATTACTTTTTTCTATAACTTTGTAAGCAAACAAAGGGGGCTTGGTCATGCAGCCTCTGAGAAAAAGCAAAGGCTTTTTTCGAGCGGCGATGACCACGTGAGGTTGAAAGGATCATCTCATGGGTTCCTTAATAAATAAGGAGTAAAGCGTATGAAAAAAGTTATGATGACAGTCATGGCAGCCGTTGTCTGCCTGACGATGAGTGCAGAGAAGAACACAGTCATCCCGGCTATGGGCTGTGCGGAACAGACCGTGATGAAGATGCTGGGGGCACCGGCTGAAGTGCTGTCCGACGGCAACGAGGTGGTGTATCACAACATTTCCTATAGGGGAACACGTTGGGACCGTGCCGTCATCACCTATCAGCAGGCGGGCGACCTGAAGGTGATGAAGAGCGTTACCTTGACCGAGCCTTGCCACAACGCGCAGGAGGCTTTTGACCTCAATGTCGGGTTGCAACAGCAACTGCGCCGTGAATATGGTTGGCTCGACAACAACGCCGAGAGTGAGAGTTGGATGACCTGCCAGGGTGGCGAAGCCTTAGGAAGTGGCAGCCGCTATGCCTTCACGCTGAGCACACAGAAAGAAGGCAAGACCAACGTTGTCAGCCTTGCCTTGTATTGATTTTCAGCAATCCCATCATTCTGTCGATGTCGCCGTTGTACAAGGCACGTTCCAGGTCAACGATGGTGGTGTTTGTCGTAAAAGTGTCCTGCGTTATTGACATCATCCATCGTAGGGGCGGGGTTTATCCCCGCCCTAACCCCGCAAAAGATATTAAAAACATGTGGCACGCGGCATGGGATGATTACCGTCACGTGGCATGTTTGCCATCACATGTCATGGGATGATTACCGTCAAGGGGGTTAGGGCGGGGATAAACCCCGCCCCTACGGACCCACCACGATCTGGTATTGCTGGCATCCGCCGGGGTGATATTGCTGGCATCCGCCCCTACCGAAAAAACCATCAATACCGAGCGGGTATTGATGGGTTTTGTTTTCCCCTTTTCTTGGAAAGGGTTATGGAAGTATTTCTTTGTTGTCCCAGTTAAGGGTTAGTGAGTTTTTCTCTTTTATTTCTTCGTCACCCCTGTCATCGCCAGACAGAGTTTTTTTTGGAGCACGCGGGCATCGAGTACACTCATGTCGTTGTCCATGATGGCGAAGGCCAGCAGGTGGCCGTCAGCTCCTTTACAGTATCCGGCCAGTGAGCTGATGCCAAAGGGATGGGAGAGTGTGCCCGTCTTGCCACGTATCAGCCCTTTGAGTTTCGGGTCACTGAGTTCCGCGCGCAATGTGCCGTCTACGCCGGAGACTGCCAGCCATGTGTGCAGCTTCTTATAGATGGCAGGACGCTGATAGCCATAGCGCAGTACGGCGACAAGCACTTCGGGCGACAGGTGGTTGTAGGTGCACAGGCCGCAACCGTCGTGGATGACGATGTGCTTGTCTTTCAGTCCCAGACTGTCGCGTACAAAGCCACGGAGATAGTTCACACCGACGGCGGGCAGGTTGCCGTGCTTGTCGAGATGATAGCCGATGGTATAGAGCAGTGACGTGGCCTGAGTGTTGCTGCTGTTTTTCCACATCTTCTTGATCACATAGTCTACCGGCCTGCCGAAGCGAAACAGCGGCTTGGCCTGTCGTGGCAGTCCGCCATAGACCACCTGACTGTCCGCCACCTGATAGCCCGCCTGGCGGAAGGCTGTCATCACAGCCTTACGCACCTTTTGGTCTCCTTTATACAAGATGCCATAGCGCGAGAACGAGAGGTCCCAGGGATACCAGTGCTGCTCGCTGGTCACGGGCTTGTGGAGCACGAGGTCGAGGACGAGCTTTCCGTTGAACTGTCTGATGCCTTTCTTTTTCATCGCCTGAGGAAACATCTTCAGGTCAGGCTCGTTGAGTTGTGGATCGAGCTGCGCTTTAAAGATGACATTGCCTTGCAGCGTATCACCCCTCATGCTGCCCGTTGTCCATATAGAAGTGGGATAGAAATAGTCTGTGCCGAGCAGGTGCAGTCCTGCCACGCCGGTGATCAGCTTCAGACAGGAGGCTGATGCCATGGTCACCTTTTGTCCCTCGCCATAGACGGGCTTGTCGGCAGTGAGGTCATAGACATAGAAGCCAAAGAGTCCTTTGCAGCGGGGCGCGGCGGCGAACTCTTTCAGTCGTGACTGCAGTGCCGTGTCCACTGGGATGTTGTTTTCCTTCCCTTGTGTTGCCGTCTTGGCATTATCGTCTTTCTTGCCGCCGCAGGAAGCAAAAAGAATAAGGGCGAGAGCCAGGGAGAAGAGTCCTTTGTATATTCTTCTCTCTCGCTCAGTGCGTGTGATATAAGTGTGCATGATAATATCAGCCTCACCCCCGTGCCCCTCTCCAAAGGAGAGGGGAGTGATTACAGGGTTAAACGGGTGGTGTTGATGGCTATGATTTTGATTATTATTATATATGTATATCTTATTACTTGTAGCTCAGCATCATATTAATGATAGCTTTGCGAGCTATCCCCTTACTGTTTATCCAGCATTTCACTCCCCTCTCCCTTGGAGAGGGGTAAGGGGGTGAGTCTGTGTTTTGGGGGTGAGGCTCTTTTCTTTCACCGGCTCCATGTGTATGCTGATAAACGTGCCTTGTCCGAAGCGCTCGCGCAGGCGCTTTTCCGCACTGGAGACAATTTGGTGGGCTTCTGCCAGTGTCAGACTGCCTGGCAAGCGTACGTGCATCTCTATGGCGATATGGCTGCCGATGCGGCGCGTACGCAGATGATGGATGTCGCTGAGCCTTGGGTCTTCGGTGACCGAGTGCTCGATGTCTTTCTCCATGGCCTCGGGCAGACTTTTCTCCAAGAGTTCGCCTAAGGCATTGGCCATGAGTTTCCATGCGGTGATGACGATGAGCACGCTGACGATCACGGCGGCGATAGGGTCGAGGACAGCCCACGACGGTCCCAGTGCGATGGCGCCACCGATGCCGATGGCGGTGCCTACAGACGACAGGGCGTCGCTGCGATGGTGCCAGGCGTTGGCCATCACCGTCTCGCTTTGTATGGCACGCCCTGTGCGCATGGTGAACTGGAAGCACCACTCTTTGAGCGCGATGCTGAGGAGGGCTGCGACGAGTGCGATCCATCCCGGCTGTCCCAACTGCCCGCCTTGCAGGGCAGCCCAAATCTTCACCACGCCACCATAGCAGATGCCGAGTCCCACGACAAACAGCGCCATACCGATGATGGCTGTGGCGAGCGTTTCGTATTTGCCGTGCCCGTAGTCATGGTCTTCGTCTTGTGGGCGTGAGCTGAGCTTCATGAAGATGATCACCACCGCGTCGGTGAGCAGGTCGCTCAGCGAGTGTATGCCGTCGGCAATCATGGCGGCAGACTGTCCGAGGACGCCGGCGATGAGCTTGAAGATGACCAGTATGATGTTGATGGCCGCACCGTAGAGTGTCACGCGTGTGGCCCGTTTCTCTCTTTCTGTTTTCATGGTACTAACGATCAAAGAATGAGCAATCATTTAAATGGTGACAAAAATAAGCATTTCGTCTGAGACCGCCAAGGGTATGATATCTTTTTAATGTTATTTGAACTGTTTGACGAGTTGCTCGGGTGTGCAGTCTTTGAGAGTGACGATATTGTTTTTGTCGAGGAGATAGATGGTCGGTGTGGCTTTGATGGCGTATTGTATGGTGAGTCTGTCATTGACCTTTATGCGCAGGATCTTGACGTCGGCGGGCAGGGGGTGGGCCTGCATCCATGTCCATACCGTGTGGCAGTTTTCGCAGTCGGGGTCATAGAAAAAGAGGCAAAGCCTTTGGCTGCTGTATTCGCGAATGCTGTGTGTGCTGCCGTCGTCGGCGGTGAAGGCGAAGTTGCTTGCCGTGTCGCCGGGGAGATTGACCGCGGCCAGTCGTGCCCGGAAGCGATAGCGGCTGCGCTCTGTGGAGTCGGTATGGCAGTTGTTGGCGATGGCGTTGAGCAGCAGGCTGTAGGTGCGGTCGTTGCGCAGTGGCGAGTTGTTGTCGTCGAGGTACTGGTCGATGAGGCTGTCAAAGCGCCGGCGTGCCGGTGGGCAGCTCCATGCCTTGTCGATGAAGATCTTTGCGCTCTGCGGCCCCACGTTTTTGCCGAAGCGTCCCAGGAGGTCGATGTAGTTGACAAAGCCCTGCTCGCCGTAGTCCTGTGAGCAGAGAAGCGTGGTGTCGGCGAAGTCGACATTGTCCCAGTAGTGCAGCAGCAGATAGTCGGCTCTGGCCTGTGGCTGTCGCAGCGTGTCGGGAACAGAAGGATAGGGGAAAGTGGTGGTCTGCGCCGTCACGGAGACGGCACAGAGCCACAGCACGGCGGTCGTGGCAACAGCCATGCTGTGCAGTTTCTTTATCATCGCGTCTTTCATGGTTGCAAATATACGGTTTTTGAGTGGAATGCGCAACAATGGGGACCAGGAAAAAACGGGTTGCCCGTTGGACAGACGTGAAGTATTAATGTTGTGCTATCGCCTGACTTCGTCAATGCGTCACCCTGAATCGAGAATAAGTTTTTGGAAAATAGTCACGTACAGACTTTAGCTCCCCATGGAGCTATGGTGCTGAGGTGATGGGGACAGCCTTACGAGCAAGCTCATCGGCTGCCCCCATCACCTCAGCACCACCCCCTACAGGGAACAAAGCCTGTCCGTGACGAAAATCGCTATCGCGTAAAATTGCGCAGAGCGCATAAAATATTCAGCCCCCCCTAAATCTGCTCACAATTATTTTAGAAAGCCCTGATGATATCGTCGTGGTAATAATAACGCTCTATCTGTGCTTTGGGCCATGTACCGAAGTTCACCAGAATGGCTATTGGAAACGATGTGCCGCGAAGATAACCAAACGTCTGAAACTGCTCTTTGTTCGTGATAGTCTTGATGGACTTGCACTCTATGATGACATTGCCACGGGGCATTATCACGACCATATCCATCTTGATGTAGCTTTCGAGTTGTTCTCCGTCGAAAAACGGATGATATATGAACTCCTTCCTTGCATCAAACTTTTCTTTAACCAATTTTCTGCACAAAGCCTCCTGGTAGATATATTCCGGCATTCCGGGTCCCAATTGTCTGTGGACATATTGCATACAGCCAATAATGCCATAAACATATTGAATGAGGGACTGATGAAGATCAGGATCGAGGAGAGAACGAGAAATAGACAAATCATTCATGTACTGCGTTTTACTTACAAACGATTATTCAGCCGCTTTATTTTATGCGCTATGCGCAATTTTATGCCTTGGCAATTTTCTTCATGTACAGGCTTTGCCCCCGAAAGGGGGTGAGTCTCAACCAGCGGGATGGCCGTCGAGCTTGCTCGTAAGGCTATCCCGCTGGTTGAGACTCAGAGCTCCTCATGGAGCGTAAGCCTGTACATGATTTTCTTTTTTCGTATCATCTGGAGATGGCAAGGCAATATGAGTCAGGACAAAGACATTGACTGTCTGCCGGGCTGTTAAGGAGGGATACCATTCCATAATTCGTAATTGCGTCACCATCAATTGGTGAAAATAAGCTTATAACTAACTGATAATCAATGATGATACTTTATCCAACCAAAGATGTGATGAAGTCAGTCAAATATACGGCTTTTGAGTGGAATGCGCAACAATGGGGACCAGAAAAAAACGGTTTGCCCGTTGGACAGACGTGAAGTATTAATGTTGTGCTATCGTTTACGGTTTATTCGCTTTGTTGGATCAACTGACATCCTGCCTTTTTTTCCTCATGCTATTAGCTTGAGGATGTAGTCAGCGATGCTTGACGGATGCCGCTCGGCATACTGGCGTATGTCTTCCCCGGCGGGCACAAGTTTGCCTTTGACAAGACGGCTGATGACAGGGTTGAGGTTGCTGGCCACATTGAGCATGCCTGGCAGGAGCAGACGCTTTACTTTCGGGTTGGCCAACAACAGGGCAAGGACACGGGCTGGCTGGTTTTCGCTGCTGCTCCACTGGAGGATGGAGCCTGTCAGCCTGGGATCGGTGCGGAAGAGTGCGTTGTAGAACTGGTCAATTTCTGATTTGATGGCGTGCACGGTGTCGTGGGTGTCGTCGCCGTGCGTCTCCTCGGCGGTATAGCGCGCGACGAGATGTCGTAGGAGTTGCAGGGCGTGGAGCTCGCGATAGCGGTCGTCGAGATGCCGGAGGCGTCGCAGCACAGCGATGCGCTCAGTGTTTTCCATCGTAGGCAGCATGTCCTCCCACTGATGGGCGAGTGTATCGGTGACCTTGTCCTGCTGCTCCAGTGTGGCAATGTCCTTGAGTCTCTGCCCGACGAAGCGCTTCAGGCGTGTCAGCACGTCGTCAGACCTCAGTGCCTCCATGCGCTGGCGGATGGTGTTGAGTGTCGGTGTCATGTCGTGGATAGGCTTGATGGCGAGACCCTTGCGGTAGCTGTCGATGAGCGCGGGCAGGTCGTCGCTGATGTCTTTGACGGGGAGTGTGCCGGTGAGCAGACTCAGGTCTTTGTTCAGTTCTTGGCAGATGGCACTAATCTGCCGGAGCCACGTTGCGTTTACCGAAGCCTGCTTGCCCAACTGTTCGGGTTGTCCCTCGTTCAGTGCCTGCTGGCTGTCGTCGATGAGTTTGTGGGCATCGAAGAGTTCCGTCTGCTTGATGTCGTCGATTTGCTGCAATACAAGGCGTACAAAGTAGAGTGCCGCCTGGCTGTTAAGCCGCATGATTTGCTCCGAGACTGCCGCGAAGCGTTGGTTCGATACTCTCCAGGAGTGCCTTTTGTGGGTGCCGAGCTGGTGGATCTCATCTTCTATTTTCTGCAGTTCATGGTTTTCCTCATCACTAAGGATATCGTGGTATTTCTTCACTGCTTCCAGTCGTCGCATGAGATCGTGCTGCCGTGCTTTCAGTTCCAGGCGGGAGGAGCGGCGCAGGCGTAGCAGGAAGAGATAGATGAGCAATAAGGTTCCCAACACGAGGACAGTGCCTTCGAGCAGGTTGCGCCGTGTGATCCTGCTTGTCTCCATGGTGATCCATTCTGTCTGCCGTTCGCTTCCAGCCTTGAAGCTGAGCACGCCGAGGTCGCAGCCTAAGTAGAGCTGTCCGTTGCTGACCAATGAGGCTTGCGGGTGAAACTTGATGTCGCGGAAATAGGTACCTTCGTTGCGAAGGCGCTGCCCTCTGACCTTGAGCTTCATGACACCACGTTCCAGGAGTGCGTAGACGACACTGTCGTTGACAGGCAACAAGGCCGCCGTGCCCTCCACCCTGACCGTGTCGGGTCCGCCTTGCAGACAGATGGCGTCGTTGGTGGCCAGCAGTGTGGCGGGTGGATAGGAGTTGACGATTGCCGTCAGCCGCGGATTGGAGTTCTGGTGGGCAAAGACCGGTTGAGGGCCGTCCCCCTGGTCGGTCCACAGTCCGTCGTTGAGCGTGGCAATCATTATGCGCTGGTTGTCGGGAGCCGTATAGAACGAGGTGACATATTTGTCACGAAACGATGCCACGTTGTGAGCCTGGTGGCCGTCGAGAGGCAGTTTCATCATGCCGTCCTGCACACCTATATATAATATAGGAGTCTTTGCGGGCAGCAGTCCCATGGCGGTCACCTTTCTCTTCGTGGAGAAGATCTCATGAGGTACGTGAGAGAGATAGTTACCCCAAAGGTGGTTGCCGAGGCTGAGGCGGAAGATCTGCTGTTGGTTGTTGAGATAATAGAGGATGCCGTTGTCGGCGACGCAGTCGATGATGGCGTTGGTGTGGATGAAGTCGAAGATCTTCCTTGCCTGCTTACTGCCTTCGGTCAGGGCGAAGACATTGCCGTGGTCGTCGACAAAGCAGAGGCGTCCCTCGTCCTGGCAGGCGGTGACGATGGGGTAGGGGGCAGAGCCGGAGAGATGACGGGGCAACTGCCACACGGCGTGGTCGGTGACGAGCCATACGAAGTCGTCGCCGCCGGACTGAGTGACCACGTGCGAGGACTTTGACGGTACGGGGCGCCGCAACTGCAAGTGGGCGAAGTGGTGGAGGTCGTCGGTGAGTATTGCGTGTGTGCGGCTGAGGAAACAGTAGGTCTTGTCCGTACGGAAGAAGCTTGTGGCCACGTCGGGCAGGACGTAAGTCTTCTCTTTGCCGTTTGGCTCGCGCTCGTAGTATTGGTCGCCGGCGAGGTAACAGAGACGCGAGCCCTGGCGTTGCACCCATGTCACCTTGTTTCCGGCGTGGATCGTCTGCACCTCGCCGGAGCGCGTGTCAACGAGTGCCAGCCCGCTGTCGGTGGCGAGTGCCAGGCGTCGGGCGTCGAGGTTGGCGATGAGCGGTGTGACAAAGGGCGCGCTGTTGCTGCGGTCGCGTGGATAGATCTTTTGCAGTCTGTGGTGTCCGTCATTCAGTGCAAAGAGTCCCTGACTGGTGGCCGCGTAGAGTCGGCCTGCTTTCCACAGGATGTCGTAGACCGAGTAGTGGAGGCCTTTGATGTCGATGGGATAGTGGGCGATGGGAAGGAACGCGTTGCCGTCGAACCGGTATTGTGCCAGTCCGCCGTTGCGGTGCCCAATCCAATACGTGCTGTCGTGCCTGACGACACAGTAGATGCGGTCGGAACTAAGCTTATAGTGCTTTCGCCCTTGTGTCGTCATGCGCCACAAATCGCCATATTCGCCGCCGATCCAGTGCACGCTGTCGCCTTCGGCGGAGAGCGAGGCGAGCGGCTCGTCGAAGTAGGTCTCTATCTCGTCCCAGCCCCATTTCTCTTTCTCTTTGTTGCAGCTGGTCAGGAGCACAGCACCGAAGAGGACTATCAGTACCAAGTACCATAGCGGTGATCGCCGTGTCGGGCTGGCGGTCGGAAATCCTTGGTGGTGCAGGCGGTCGGTATGTTGTGGCTTGTTGGTCATCATCATTACGCTCATCTTGTTTACTATCTTATCCAAAGGGTTGTAAGATTCAGAGCGTTTTGTTGCAGATCACCTCGTCCATCACCCGGTCGTTGTCGTCGACGGGCACCTGCTCCACGCGTTGGAAGTCAAAGCACACGCCGATCTTGTAGGCCTGCGGCACTTGTGCCAGAAAGCGGTCGTAGTATCCGCGTCCGCGTCCGAGCCGGTGTCCTTTGCTGTCGAAACTCATGCCCGGCACGATGATCAGCTCGATGCTGCCAAGGGCGTCATAGGGCTTGCCGACGGGCTCGAGCAGATGGTAGATGCCTTCGGCGAGATCGTCGGGTCCCGTGTATTGCCGTGGTTCAATATGTTGCTTGTCGACACATTTCGGTAGGATGACCGTCTTACCCTCCTTGAGCAGCGTGTCGGCGAGCTGGCGTGTGTCCACCTCGTCAGGCAGTGCATAGTAGAGCATCACCACGCGGGCTGCCTGCAGGCGTGGGTGGTCGAGCAGCGCCTGCTCGATCTCCTGTGACCAAGCCTGCCGTTGCTCCAAAGAGTATTGTTGTTTCCGTTGCCGGATGACTTGCCTGAGTTGTTGCTTTAAAGAATGAATGTCACTCATATTTCAAAAGGGAATACTAAGTAGTGACAAAGTTAGGAATATTTTTCTAAAGGACTGTATGTAGCGTGGATTTTAACGTATCATGCCTTCATTTCTCTCACGCCGTAGAGCGGAATGTTGGTCAGCCAGTCCTGCTTTTTATAGGGCGACATGCTGAAGCGGATGGCATGCAGGTCGGCGTGCTTGTCCATAAAGGCCTTCAGCGATTTTGCTTTCAGGTTTTCTTCTGCCTTGACTTCTATGGGTATAATCTTGCGTTTTGCGGGGTTAGGGCGGGGATAACCCCCGCCCCTACTTTATCTTTGCAGTGTGAATATTTTAAAGGTTTATACCTTTAGTTTCATGGTTAATTTTTACCTTTGTTGTTGTAAGGAAAAGTTGACCACCGGAGGGATAATCTATAGCCCCTA
>NZ_VUNG01000063.1 GCF_009695775.1 Hallella mizrahii
TAGTATTGAAGGCGGAACCTTCACTTGAGGCAGCGCTATAAACGTAAATAAAAAATCAACATTACAATAAATTTAGTTAAAAACGAAAAATAATCGAGATTTCCTTTGGTCAGAAACCTAGGAAGCGGTGGATGATGTCACTACCGATGGAGAAGTTAGTAAGTAGCGATTCGTCAGAAGTAGACTTTTGCTGCGTTAGCTTTTTATTTTCTGCCTTTTAACCAGCATTCACCGAATAGTTACTTCGCCTCGTAACTATTCTGCGAATTCCTTTTGGTGGATAGCATCCACATCGCTAGGGTGGTTTTACCCCGTTAACGGTGCGGCAGGCGGTGAGAACGTAGGGGCGGGGTTTATCCCCGCCCTAACCCCGCAAAGATATACAAACATGTGGCACGGGGTGTGGAATGATTACTGTCAAGGGGGTTAGGGCGGGGATAAACCCCGCCCCTACGGTGGAACCCGCTGAATAGTTACTATATGATATTAGATGATGTCGTGTGGGTCTATTCCGTGGTCTTCTCGCACAGGTGCATGATGGGCTTGTGCTCGATATGGAGGAAGGCATCGCGTGAGAAGATGTCGTGGGCCGTGGTGACGGCGATCACGTCATAGCTTTTGTTGCTTGGCAGGCTGTGCACGACGGTGATGCCATAGTTTTCCTTGGCTTTCTCCACGTCGATGAGCGGGTCGCAAATGGTGATGTCACTGACGGTCTTCTTCAGCTCGTTGTAGACATCGGCCACGCGTGTGTTGCGGATGTCGTCGCAGTTGGGCTTGAAGGCGAAGCCGAGGAGCAGGACACTGGTGCCGCCACTGCGTCGCAGCTTGTCGGCGATGCGGTGAGCATAGTCGATGGCCATGTTGTTGTTGACGCTTCGTGCTGTTTTCAGCAGTCGTGCATCGATGCCGACGGTATCAGCTTTGTCGATGAGATAGTAGGGATCCACGGGAATGCAGTGTCCGCCGACGAGTCCGGGATGCATGGGGATGAAGTTCCACTTTGTGCTGGCAGCGGCGATGACATCCTCGGTGTTGATGCCCAAAGCAGAGAAGATGGTGTGCATCTCGTTGGCGAATGCGATGAGCACGTCGCGCTGGCAGTTTTCCATGACCTTGCTGGCTTCGGCCACGCGGATGCAGGGTGCCTTGTATGTGCCGTTGAGCAGTATGGATCCGTAGAGTTTCTCAAGGGCTGTTGCCGTGGCGGGTGTGGATCCGGAGACGATCTTTTTGATGCGTTCCACGGGGTGTTGGCTGTCACCAGGGTTGATACGCTCGGGTGAATAGCCGACGAAGAAGTCGGTGTTGAGTTTCAGTCCGGAGACTTTTTCCAGGATGGGGACACAGATCTCTTCCGTCATTCCCGGCCATACGGTAGACTCGATGACGACAGTGTCGTCTTTGTCGATGACCTGTCCCACCATTTCGCAGGCCTTTTTCAGCAGTGTAGGGTCGGCGTGATAGTCTTTGGATACGGGTGTGGGTACAGCGATGATGTAGTAGTTACATGCCTTGGTGTCGTTTAGTTTGTTAGTAATGTGGAAGTTACCATGGTCTAAGGCATTGCGAAGCTTTGTGGCATCACACTGGTCACGGCTGACAAGTCCCTTTTTGAGGTTGTTGCATTTTTTACCGTCAACGTCGAAGCCGACTACGTGGTAGCGTTTTGCGAAGGCCAGAGCCAATGGCAGTCCAACATAACCTAAGCCGATCAATGCAATATCTGTTTTCTTCATATTTATGAGTTAGATTTTTTCCAATTGTGCAGACCGTGAGGTCTTATAGGGGTTCCAGTTGTCTTTATAGGACTGGAAGAAGAAGAGTTCGCTCAGCTGCGCTGTGGTGCGGGCAAATCGCATGAACCATCCCGAGTAGGCGGGCATGAGGGGTAAGTAGCGCAGATACCAGTAGGTGGCACCCGGCCGCTCGCTGATGATTCTCACCAAACCCCAGCCGATATAGTTCAGCGCGATGCGCAGGATATATCCCAAGGCGAAGATTTGCAGAAACGAGGCGTGGAAGGTGAAGATCAGGTTGATGATATAGAACCACCAGATGAAGTTCAGGATGCAATCGTAGAAGATGCTCTCCATGTTGCTCAGGAAGTTCAGGAAGTTCCAGTTGCGGTTGGGCAGCAGAATGTCGAGGTGTTTCCTGAGTCGGAACCTTACCAGCGAGCGGCTCCAGCGTATGCGCTGATGATAGAGCTTATACCATTGTGTAGGCACGTTGGTCAGGCAGACGGCATTGTGCGCGAAGGCCACGCGGTGTCCGGCCTTGCGCACCTTTTGCGTGATGTCGCCGTCGAGGCCCGGTCCAATGTCCCAGTAACCGATTTCCTTGAGTGTTTCAGCGTCGAAAGCGCCGAAGGCACCGGAGATGATATGGTAGATGCCGAGCTGACTCGTCACCAGTCGGCCCACCTGTATGCGTTTGAGATACTCATAGCCTTGCAGCGAGGTGCAGATGTTTTCCTTGTAGTTGCGCACGAGTACGCAGCCGCCGACGGCTTTCACACGTTTGTCCATGTAGAAGGGGATGAGCACGTTCTCGATGGCATTGCGGTCCAGCGAGGAGTCGGCGTCGAGGTGAACGATATATTTTCCTGTGGCGATGCGTGCGCCGAAGTTGGCGGCAGAGGCTTTACCGCCGCGTACGTTGCAACGCAGGTATTTGGTGATGTATTTCGCGCGCTCCAGATCGTGGCAGATGAGTGGCGTGTCGTCGTCAGAGCCGTCGTCGACGATGATGATCTCGAAGTTGTTGTAGGTTTGCTCACGCAGTGTGGTGACCAGCTTATAGATATTTTTTCCCTCGTTCTTGCCTGGCACGAGTATCGTCACCAGCGGACGGTCGTGGTGGAGAAGCCACCGCGCCAGCGCACGGCGACGATGGCGGCGAGCACGTGTGAGAAAGCGGTAGAAGAGCACACCGTACTCCAGGATGTAGTATCGCGGAAACTCCACGAAGAAGAGAAACCAGTAGGTTCTCACCACATTGCTCACATTGAGTCCACGCAGGAAGTCGACGAAGCTGCTGATGTAGTATAGTATCGTGTCAAGCATAGCATTGTTTTTATCTCAGCCAGAACCAGTATCCGGCGATGATGGCGATGACGGCCACAATGGCCAAAACGATATATCCCCACTTCAGGTATGAGAGGAGCTTGGAAATAGGCGGGCGGTCCTGGAGCTCGTCGATTTCCTGGCGCATACGCTCTCGGTCGGCGAGGCGGCGTGCTTCCTCGGTCTGGCCGTCTTCAAAGGTGGCATTGAGCTTGTGGCTGATAAACATCATCGTGCTCATGTCCTTGGGGTGCGGCACTTCCTCATAGCGGATGGTGATGTCGCTGGTGCTGGGTATGAGCGACCATTCCTTGACGAAGAGGCGGTCTTCCTCTACGTTGTTGCCGATGGCCTTGAAGGCGATGTGCAGCTTGGTGTAGGGTTGGAGAAACATGGCCATGTAGGCAGCGTTGTCGCTGACTTTTTTCCGGAACTGCTCCCTGGCATGCTCGCCCTCGTCTTCGAGGATGGTGCTTTGGACGTATACGCAGAAATTGGTTGCCGTCACTTTGTTGTTGACAAAGAGTCGTGAGGCGGCCTCCACTACCTCCTCCGTACGGGTCATCACGCCACCGTTTTCGTCTGTGGCCCAGAGGAGCGCGATCATCAGTCCGCGGATCACGCCGTCGTGGGCAAGGGAGCGGGTGGCGATCATCTGGAGTCGGTTCTCAAATGCCTCCACGGGCATGTAGTTATTGAAATAGTCGTTGTAGGGTGAGAACGCGTGGACGCCATGGCAGATATCGTTGATGCCTCTCGGTGTGATCTCCACGACATGGATGTTGCGGGGGAAGAGGTCGTTGACGTTCGACACAGTGCCGCAGTAGGTGCAGCGGGCGGTGGTGTCGGGCGTGAGGAAGCTTTGATGGCAGTTGTGGCAGAGATAGAGCGAGGTGGGGCGGTCGTAGTCGATGCCGATATGTCGCAGAGGCTTGTGGCACTTGGGGCAGATGAGCTGTCCGCCGACGATGTAGGTATGCTCCGGAGAAATGTTGGCACAGGGGAAGTGGTGGATCACCGGCTCGTAGTCAAGTTCGTTGCTGCCACAGTTGGGGCACTGCTCCTGATAGATCAGGTGGGAGTGCTGGCACTTTGGGCAGACATGCATGCGGTAGACGGTCTTGCGGTAAGCCAGCGTGCCGTGTGCTACGCCCATGTCGATCCAGGAGAAATACTCATTGATATGGAAGAGACTCCAGCTGTGTAGGCATTCTGCCAGCGGGAAGGCGCAGCCCATGGCGCTTTTTTCCATGACCTTGGGCTCCAGGATCAGTTTATTGCGGGAAATGTAATAGCGGAAGATGCGCAGGATCAGCAGGCCATGGTTGGTGATGGCACCGGTCTCTTGGGGCACGCCATATGTTTTGCGGTAGTTTTCCAACTCTTTGAAGGTTTTGAGCACGAGTTCCTCGTCGACACTGTCGATATAGGCATCGAACATCTCGTCGTAGATGCCGATCTTGTCCCTCAGCGTCCTGGCAGCAAAGAACGGCTTATAGGCTGCTTTGTTGCAGGTGATCGGGTTGAGGCCCTTGAGGATGAGCTCCACATCATTGGCAAATGGAATGTTGATAAACACGCCATCGAAGTCGCCGGCCTTGTATTGGGTGCGGAACTCCACCCATACAGGCTCGTCACATACCAGGATGCGGTAACCGTGTTTGTTAGTTACGATATCTATCATTTGACCTTCTTGTAATGTGTCTGTTTATTAGTCTGCGCGGCTAAGATGGGTTGAGGCTGCGGCCCGCGCTGCCGGCGCTATTCATTGGTATCTATTGCCCGCCTTTTACCGTGGGGGGGGGGTAGACTTGATCAAGTAACGTTGCTCTGCGTCTTTAAGTTTTTTGTGCAGGAAGAATTTACCGACACGGATCTTCACAGGCAAGTTGTTGTTGAGGACCCAGAAGGGGATCTCCTGCCCTTTGTTGATGTTGAGGGTGGCCATGATGACCATGGCGTCGCGTGAGAAGTTGTTCATCAGATAATCCGGAAGCTGCTGCACGCCCAATCCCAAACGCACGAGGTGGGCACTGAAACGGGTGCGGTCATCGACGATGACCTCGATGGAGTCGGCGCGCAACAGTGAGCGTGCCTTGTCAACAGGCACGTAAGTCATCACGTGTAGGTGGGACTTGTCGATGTCACGAAATTTCAGATTCAGCACCTCGTCGCCTTTGATGGCGATGGAATAGTTGGTGAAGTGGATGTCCGTGATGAAGCCGTCTTCGGGCGCGCAGGCGTAGTTGAGGACCTCGTCGGTGTATTCGTTGCCATAGGGCGAGTAGGGCATGGCATTGACAGCGCGGCTGTAAAGTCCGGAGTGGATGAGTTTGATGCGCCCTTCGCCTTCGCGCATGAGATAGATGCGTACTTTGTTCTGTGCCTCTCGTATCTTTGCCTGTGTCTCGGCGATTTGCGCCTTGAGGTCGTTTTGCTTGGTGTTGTTGGTCAGACCGTAGAAGATGTCGTTGCGCTCGGAATGCAGCTGTAGCTGCAATTGTCGGAGCTGCTCACGGAGCACGGGGATTTCCTGTCGGGCGAGCATGGCCTGCGTCTTCATGTCGTTGGTGCGCTGCACAAAGGCCGGCTCGTTGTTGATGTTGTTGAGGTCACCGATGTGGCTGATGATGACGTAGGAGAAGAGCGTGTCGCCTTTCTGCACGGAGTCGCCGACGTTGGCCTTCATTTTCAGGATGTAGATGTCTTGCGCTGCGCGTATGTTGTTTTTATCGAGACTGATATATCCATCGTAGTAGGTGTAGACCGAGCGGCTGACGGCATAGAAGATGAGAAAGATGAGCGCCACGATGAAGGCAGCGGCAAAGATGACTTGCTGCTTGGCGAGTTTCTTCTTCTGCTGTTTCAGCAGGAAGAGGGCGTCTTGCTCCTCGGTGTGCTGTTCAAACTTAAATTCTTTCATAGTATGGGTGTCGTCGTTACGAAACTGTGGACATTGGGCACGTTGGCCAGTCGCTGGATCTGTATGAGGCTCAGCGATCGCTCTTTCATCTGCGTATAGAGGCGTTCCATGCTTTTGAGGTATTGGTTGTACTCTAAGAGTCGGTCGATATAGCTGTATCGGCCTTGGTTCTTGGCGTAGGTATTCTGTCGCATGGCGAGATATTTCTTCAATTGGGTAAGGTGGCGGTACTCCACGGCGATGGCCTGGTTGAGGCGGCGGACGGCGTCGATGTTCATCCGGCAGTGGGTCATGACGTTGTCGGTGTAGGTGCTGTTTTCGTCGCGTAGGATTTCCTTCTGCACCTCGATGGAAGCTTTCTGATGTTTGGTGGCGTTCCACAGCGGAAAGGTGAAGCGCACACCGAAGTCGACATTGTTGGAGATCTTGTCCTGACTGGTGAGATAGGTCGACCAGCGGGCGAAGGGGGTCAGCCGCATCGTGGCGATATAGGATAGCAGCTTGGCATTGTTGTCGAGTTGCGCGATCTTCAGCTTGTTGAGCAGGTTTTGTGGGTTGTTGGCGGCCACCTGCTGGCGCAGGCTCACCGTGTCGATGGCGATGGCTTCTGGCTTGAGCCATACCAACTCCTCACGCGGGGCGATGGAGTCCTTGGCATAGAACTGGGCAAGCTGAAACTCGAGTTGCATCTTTTCGTTCATCACGTCGAGGAGCTGTCCGCTGGTGATGCGGTCCTGCTCGAGCATCATCTGGTAGGCCTCGTTGAGTACGTCGAGGTTGCGAACGTGGCAGAGCATGACACCGGCGATGACGTGATTCCAGTGCTGTTCCAGGCTGTCGGCCCAAGCGTCCATGTCGGCACGGCCGTCATCCAGGCGCTGGCGTGCTTTGGCAATGTCGGTACCGAGTTTGATGTCACGCTCTTTGTAGTATCCGTGATAGAATTTGCTGTTGATCCAGTTCCATCCTACTTCGGCCTGCACCTTGGCCTTGTAGACAGAGACGGGGTCGTCGTCGTCGGTGGAGAGGAAGCTGGTCAGCTTCTTGCTGAGGCGGCCGTAGACCTGTCCTGTGACTTCCAGTCCTGTGTTGCGGTCCAAAGCCAGCATGTCCAACCCGGCCTTGAGTTGATAAAGGCTGTCGCTGACGGCATCGCCGGCAGGAAAGCCGAAGACAGGAGCTTGGGGCATGACATAGTCAACGGGAAAGAAGACGACACGCTCCATGACGCGAAAACGACGATGGAAGTCGCGCAGTACGCTGTCGTTCTTGAGATTCTCATAAACCAGCATCTTCGGGCGGTAGCCATATTCCATGTCGTTTTGGGCATGGGCCAAAGTCGTCAGTAAAGCCAGGATTATCACCAGGGACAATCGATGAGAAAAGTGGTGCATAGTTTCAGTTAGTTATCCTCTCCCTTCGCCGCGTCCCGACGGACAGACGGCGGAGGGTGAGGAAGGAAAAGAGATGTATTTACTTGACGAGCTTGAACACTTTGAGGCAGTTGCGGCCGTATGCCACGTAGATGTAGCCGTTGGCGAGCGTCACATAGTTGGCGGAGCGCATGCTGACAAAGCTTGAAACCTTCTTCAACGTGTTGCGGTCCAAGACGACGAGTCCGCGGCTGCCATAAGCGATATATACGTAGTTGGCATCGACTGCCACGCCATTGGCGCAGATGGCAAGATCCTTCTGGTGCTCGTCGGACCAGATATCCTCCTTGTAATGGCCGACCTGTGTACCGGTGTTGGCATCATAGACGTAGAGTCCGTTCATGCTCTGGCAGACATAGACCTTGCCGTCGTAGACACACATGGCGTTCTTGCCGTTGTTGGGCTTCACCTTGTTGGCATCTTTACTGAAGACGGGTGACTGCATCGTGGCATCGCTCTTGTCGAACTTATCCAGCACCAAGCCTACCTCAGTGTTTTCATTCGCGATCTGCGTACCGTCGTAGTGGATAGCAAAGACGTTATTGCCGTCAGGCGAGAAGCAGAGGTGCTTAGCGCGTCCTGCTGTCTGCTTGTAGCCCACAGGGTTGAGGTGTTTGTCAAAGATTTCATAGCCGTAGGTGGAAGCCACTTGCAGGTTGTCGCCGTTGACGATCACGCAGTTGCCGTCGCCACCGTCCTTGGAATGCGTGGTGTTAGCGCTTCTTTGAGCCTGATAGAGCTTGACGAGCTGCAGCGGCTCGTAGGTCTTGTGCGCAATCTCGGTGCTATCGAGGCCTTTCATATCCTGCGATGTGCAGTCGATCTTGCCATCGTCAGTAAGGTGCACATAGCCCAGGAAGCCTCCATTCTTGTTGTTGCCGACCGCATAGAGCCGTTTGTCGGACTTATCGAGGGTGATGTGGTTGAAGTCGATGGCATTGTCATGATCGCGTACGAACTGCTTGAGCGTTGTCACGTCGCCTGTGGTGCTGAGCATCTCCAGGCATCCACTCTGTTCATTGCCTCTCTTGTGGTAAGACACATAGACGTTGGTGCCGTCGGTCTGCACACAGGTAGCAGAGATGTCGTGGGTGTGGCTCTCGGAGACGACCACCGGCTGCGGGTTCTCCGGAGTATCCGGAGTATCCGGTGTGTCCGGTGTGCCCGGCTTGCTGGGGACGTAGCCGTTGCCGTGACAACCGTCGGCGGGGATGGAGTATTTTACTTCATCACTTACTTTATTACCACTGGCATCTAAGACCTTACCCTCGGAGATGTGCTCCACTGTACCATTGACGAAGTTGACCTTCGTGAAGTCTGCGTCGTCCCCGGTACCGAAGTTAAAGATGTTGCAGTCCACGCCAGCCTTCTGTGAGCCGGAAGTCTGAATGAAGTAACAGTCTTTGAGAGTCTCGGGTGAGCCACTGCCGTTGAAACTGATCTTAGCGGCCTTTACCACACCCATGGCCCCGTCGCCTTCCATGATGATAGCGGCATTGTTGCCATTGTTCTTGTTGGTATAGGTGCCGTCAATGTCAATGAGGCCTTTGTCGTTCAGATATACTTTTGAAGAAGCCCACTGGTTGAAGTTGGCGCACTTGATATAGTTGACGTGGATCTCAGCCTCGTTGGAGTTCACCTCCACCAAATTTGCCTTAATACCACAGTCTGCAATCAGATGAGTTTTGTCTTGGAAGTAGATGGCATGGCTTCCGGCGTCAATGTCCCCGCCCACACGGATGTAGCCGTCGGTCCATAAATCAGCATCCGTGGAGGTCAGCTTGCCTGCGACATACAGACGGGTGTCGGAGTTCATAATATCACCATGATAATACTGATTGGGTGCCGTATTTCCCGAGTAGAAACCTTCTGCTGTTAAGTTGCCGTCTACATAAAGTGTTCCTTGAATGCATGCTTTCTTACAGCTGAAGTCACCTTTGATATATATTTTCTCATTATTAGCGATCTTAAGCTCCCCAGATGGTGTTTCGAGCGTTCCACCTTCTTCGACGATGAGTGTGCCTCCATTACCAGAGATACGGTTGCCATTACCACCTAAAATGAGTTTGCCACCTTTCTTGACGATGATCGTAGCTTTGTCCGTATAAATGTTAGGTTTCTCTAAGGTACCTTCTACATAGATAGTTGTACCATTGCCTCCACAGATACCTTTGCCTAACGATGTCTTCCCCTTAGGCACCAGCCATGTGCCGCCAGGATTATAGATAGCCGGATCACCCTCTGTGATATCCACGGCATTGCTTGGCACTGCATTGTTGAAGCTTACTTCATTCTCTTTGGGAATCTGTGCATCGATATCGCTTGCGGCGCGTGTCCTTGATTTAGCCTGGTTGCAGTTAAAGATAGAAGACTGCATCTGACTGGTAATATCGTCGAGCGCCTCGCCGATGCGAGTGGGGTTGATCTGATTAACCTCACTGCCTGGGTCGTCACTTGACGAGCACCCTGTCAACCCTCCTATGAGGAGTGCGGCAGAGAATAGATAAAAGATCTTCTTATTCATGGTTCCTGAGTTTATGGTTATTGATTGTGGTGAGCTTGTAGGGGCGGGCTTTATGCCCGCCCTAACCCCCGGATGGAAGTTACGAATGATTTGATTCTCACCTCTTCAGGGCATTACATACTCACCTCTTCAGGGTGTTTAGCGAGATTTGTTCACCAGTTTGAGCACCTTCAGGCAGTTCTTTCCGTAGGCCACGTAGATGTTGTTGTTGTTATCCACAGCTACGAAGTTAGCAGACTTGCCGGCGGTGTAACGAGCCACCTCAGGTGTTTGCTTGGCAGCATCCTCAGTGGTTGCGGTCATATCGCTCCTGTTGATGACGATCAGACCGAGAGAACCGTAAGCAATGTAAATCTTATCGCCCTTGACGCAGACGCCATTGCAGTAGCCGCGGGTCACGGTGGTGCCCTCACTGTACTTCTTGTTATCGCCATCAGCGGTATAGGTAGCGTCCTTCGGGATGAAGAGACCCGTCAGCGTACCGTTGGTATATTTAGCCAGTCCGCCCTTGCCGAGACAGACATAGATGTCGTTGCCGTCGACTGCCATCACGCTCTTGCCGTTGGTGCCTTTGAAGGTCTCGAATTTACCGGCGTTGAAGAGAGTAGAGCCGTTGTCCAGGCGTACGTTGCTTGCATCGTAGCTGTTGACCTTGAGATCGTTGCCGTCGACATAGCTGACATATACATTCTTGTCATCTTTCGTGATGTACTTGGCGTCGCCGAGTTTTGAAGCATAGGCGCCGCTGAGATCGCTGCGGTTGAAAGTCTCTGTGCCGTAGAGGGTAGCCACCTGATAATAGTCGCCGTTGACGATGACAGCGTTGCCGTCGCCCGTCGTCTTGTCATTCGTAGTCGTAACCTTTTGCAGGACTGTTGCTTTCAGCGGCTCCAGTGTACTGCCGGCAGTGGAGGAGGCGTCTGTGTTGAAGGCGCCGGCATCTGTCAGTGACAGTGATGTGATCAGTCCGCCCTTCTGTCCGTTACCGGTGCCGATGAGCTTGTGCTGCTCCTTGTCGAGCACGATGTTGTTCCAGTCGACAGCATTCTTCTTTGAAGCGTCTACAGCCGAGATCGACTGCTGGAGCGTCACATGTCCGTCGCTTGTCGTAGTGAAGTAGTCGAGCATACCGGCCTGTGCGGTGCCGTTGGTATGATAGCAGACATACACGTTGCTGCCATCAACGACGACACCCGTAGCAGAGCGGCCATTGCGCTCATCGTTGTTGATGCCATAAGTCACCTCAGCCGTCGGACGGAGCAGCTGATAGTTTGTGGCTGTCTTAGTACCTTTCTTGTCGGGGTTGAAGCCGAGGCACTGGATGTCCTTGTCGGCGGGGATGGTGATGTCGGCAAAGTCGTCCTCCTTGTTCAGCTTGCGCACGTTAACGCCACCGTCGAAGGCGAAGTCATCCCAGTCGAGGAGGGTGTTGTCAGCCACACTGCCTTTGTAGGCGCGCTTGAAATAAACGCCGAAGGTACTGCCGCTGGGGGCTGTGAGGAAGGAAGCGTTGTCGTCGTTGGTCACGATCTGCTTGGTCTCCAAGACAGCCAGTGTGCCGTTGGTGAGGTTGATCTTTGATCCTTTGCCGTCTGTATTATAATAGGTGTAGGTGTTGATCAGTCCGTTGTCGCCAACATAGATATTGGAACCATTCTCCTGACGGATGAACGTGGCAGCCTTGTTCTTGGAGTCGTCATACTGACCGGCTTTGATGTAGTTGCCATAGACTTTAGCCTCGGCACCATTCACGGTGAGGCTGTTGGCGAGCGAGAAGAGCTTGCTGGCAACGACAGTGCCCGTCACGGAGGCATCAGTAGCGGTGATAATCTGAGCCGAGAGCTTACCGGCAGCAGTCAGCTTCTCATCGGCAGTGACGTTGGTACCCACCTGTGTCTGAGAGCCAGCGTCGAGCGTAATGTTCTTAGCGTGGAATTCTGTTCCGGTGAGGATATTACCGTTGTTGATCAGGTCGATGCCAAGGAAGGTCTGGTCATTCGCAGCTTCTTTGTTGCCGTCGCCCGACTTATAGAAAGAGTTCTTGGCCATGAGGCTGGCTCCGCTTTCTACGGTGAAAGTAGAGACGCCCGTCACCACGAGCTTACCGCCGCCATAGACGATGATGTTTGTGGTGGTACTGTTCACACCTTCGAGTGTCAGCGTTTTGCCGCCCGGCACATAGATCGTACCACCGCCTGTCAGTCCGGTGAGCGTCAGGTTTTTCTGCAACAGCAGTTTCTTTCCGTTCATGTCAAGAGATAGAGAAGGCATGTTGTTGATGGTGACGATAGCGTTGTCAGCGAGCTTTGTGTCGCCACTGTTCAGCGCTGTCCATCCGTTGCCAGTAGGCTTTGTAGGCAATTCAAGTCCTAGTGAGGGGGCACCAGAAGTGGGCAAGGCACGTGTGAACGCCTTGGCTCCGGTAGTGTTACCGTAGTTTGTTACTCGGTTAGCGGTGCTGTTCAGCAGCACACTGATTTGGTCTGCCTGTGAGTTGATCTGCGTTCCTCCATTGCTGGGGTCGTCGCTAGAGCAGGCTGTCATACCCATCACGATCAGTGACGAGATGGCGATGTTACAAAATCTATTAGTTACCATTGTTACAAAAACATTTATCCGTTAGAAGTATTCGTTCATTGTGACGTGTCCGTTGTCACAGCATGATCTATGATGATAGAATCTTAATATATAGAGTGTTAAGGTGCCGAGTTCGAGAAGCATCCGGCTATGGTGTCAGTCCCTCAGCAGATATCGCAATTCTTTGCATATTCTATTCCTCCATTTCTGTCAAAAGTCATGTTGCATGTCTTTTCCGCTCCAAAGATAAGCCTTTTTACGATAATAGACAAGATTTTGCTGATAATTTTTCTAAGTTTAACACAAAAAACTTTAGTATTGTCAAAAAAGTATGTCGAAAAGGTATGTAGAAGCAAAAAAGTGTAACTATTCAGCTGCCATATCGCCCTTTGGCGATAACAAGTTGTTGATATAATAGGGTTAGTTATATAGAAGCGAATTCCTTTTGGTGGATAGCATCCACATCGTTTGGGTGGTATTACCCCGTTAACGGTGCGGCAGGCGGTGAGTAGGGGCGGGGTTTATCCCCGCCCTCGCCCCGCAAAACATATCAAAAATATGCGGCAGGGGGGAATGAAATAATTACCGCCAAGGGGGTTAGGGCGGGGATGAACCCCGCCCCTACATTGTCACCCTTGACACTGAATTGTGGGGAATTGTCTCCGATCTTAAACGTCGTTTGAAGTGGTGGGCTCGTAGGGGCGGGGTTTATCCCCGCCCTAACCCCCTTGGCGGTAATCATTCTCCCCCCGTGCCATCTGTTTGAATATTCCCCACGCAGATTCCGCGGATCTCGCAGATTTTCTAATCAGATATTATTATGTAGTGCATGAATGCACTATAGATCTGCGTAATCTGCGTAATCAGCGTGGGAAAGAAATATTCAGCGTGGATATTCCTACGCATATTTCGCAGATCTCGCAGATTTCTATTCAGATGCTATTATGTAGTGCATGAATGCACTTGAGTGGGATCTGTTTAATTCGTGAGAAAAAATCAGCGGGAATATTCGGCGCACTGGATATTTCCCGTGGGCCGATATGTTCATAATTGGTTAGAGAGGTCCATAACTCAAGGAAAATAGGCAGGCTTAAGCTCCCGATGGAGCTATGGTGTGGAAGTGATGGGGCAGCCTTTGCGAGCAAGCTCGCAGTCTGCCCCATCACATCCACACCACCCCTGACGGGGTAAAAGCCAGCCTATGACGAAAATTGCCTTGGCATAAAATTGCGCATAAGCGCATAAAATAAATTGCGCCAAGGCGCATAAAATATGATACCGCCCAACAGAACACAAGCAGCATAGCAGACTTTCAAGACGCTATGGACTATCTTTCGGCCGCAGGATTTTATGCCCAAGGGGCAATTTTACGCGTTAGCGATTTTCGTCATGGGCAGGCTTGACACCAAAGGTGTGGGTCTAAAGCTATGGGGTAGACGGCGAGCTTGCTCGCAAGACTATCCCATAGCTTTAGACCCATTGCTCCTTGGGGAGCATAAGCATGACCATGATTTTCTTTTTTCTTTTCCGTTTGAAAATGCCAAAGCGATAATGGCAGTATAAAGATTTATATTTCCTCTCACTATGATTCCACGGAAAATATCCAGTGCGTCGTTTTTTATATCTTTTGCGGGGTTAGGGCGGGGATGAACCCCGCCCCTACATTGTCACCCTTGACACTGAATT
>NZ_VUNG01000064.1 GCF_009695775.1 Hallella mizrahii
TCTTAGTACAGTTGTACCTCCCCATTCGTCTTTTTTACTTTCACCATTGAGCTTCATATATTTGAATTTTACTGTGACTCTTTTGCCACCGCCTTCTTCTGTGAACTTGACAGCGTTTGACAGCAGGTTATTCCCGATTTGTATTATTCGCTCTTTGTCGGTCAATACAATGGCATCGTGTCCAGTCTTCACGGACAAGGACAGCCCTTTGTTCACGGCAACAGGCATGAACTCCGTTTCAAGTGTGTGCGTGATTGCAGAAATCCGGCAGGGTGACAGACGTGGCTGTTCCTTGCCGTTGTCCAGGCGGAAGAAGTCAAGCAAAGTGTTAAGCATATCCCGCATACGGTCGGAGGATTGCAGTATGTTTTGGATATATTGCCCATTATTACCGCTATTGCATTCTTTCCGCAAAAGTTCGGTATAGCCGGTTATTGCCGTCAGTGGTGTACGCAACTCATGGGTAATAGTATATACCGCTTTCTTTCGGGAGGTTATGAGTATCTCATTTTGTTGCACGGACTGTTCCAATTGCTCGATCAAATCCGTTGTCTTGCGTTTGTATCGTTTAATGTTCTTTGCATCACGGTGTATGATGATATAGGAAATGACCAACAGCAAAAGAACAAATCCCATCAAGCCGCCTATCTGCATAAATGATTTTTTACGCATGGCTGTTATCTCGCTTTCTCTATTTTGTAAATCAGATTGCACCTTCTTTTCGATTTGGCAAATCAATCCTTGCAGTTGTCTGTTAAGTTCTGCATTACGGGCAGCAAGACTATCGGCTTGTTCTGACAATCGACGGCTCTGCGCATTCTGTTCGTTGACCATGTTTCTATTGGATGAACGGAGCGTAGTCGTTGTTGTCGTTGGCTTCGTTCCCTCTTTTTTGCCGAAGATGCTCAAGAAACCTTTTCGTTTTGGCTTTTTGGACTGTTCCTGCACACTTTTCTGCACAATAACCGGAATTTGATTGGCTATCTTCTTGTTAATAGATTGTTGTTCATCCATTAACCGGACTATCTGGAACATCTGTCGTTCCTTATCCTCTAAAAGACTGCGCACACTATCGATGCGCTCTGCTGGATAGGTGGCCTTGAAACGGCAAAGCATACTGTCCATTGCCATACGCCGTGCATGGTAATGCTCGATATCTTTATCGTTCCATTCCAGTATTGTTTCACCCAATAGAGAAAATTTTATCATTTGAATATTGATATTGTTTATTTCTTTTCGGAGCTCGTCTATTTTTTTATTGCCAAGTTCTAATGCTTCTATCTCCTGCCATTCATAGAGGCTATTATATGCCATACATCCGATAAGAATGGAGATAAGTATATATCCCAACTGTATTGCCTTATAGAAATTTCCTGACCGCTCCATTATTTTGATGACATTGATTTTTGGAACATGAATAAAAGTTTATCTTTTTCGTTCATGCGGATATTATCAGAATAACCGCCTTTTGTTATTTGATACCCGCATGGCTTAACCATAAAAATGCCTAAGCCCTTAGTGTATGAACTTACTTCTGATGCATAGTCTTTACTTGTATTTAATGGAACTTTCCCTTTAATATGACACCACTCATTATTGCAACTGATGTCTTCAATCTCAGACATCATTTTTTGCAAATCTGTAATAGCTTTGGAACTCGCTACTTGGGGTATCTGCAACTCAAAATAGAGCATCGGTTCGAGAATGTCCACACCTGACTGTTGCAAAGCCAGCCTGAAGACATAAGGGGTCAGCTGTCTGAAATCAGCAGGTGTACTTACCGGGCTATAATACTCGGCTTGAGTAAAAGTTACTTTCAGATCTGTCACTTCCCATCCATGTAACCCGGATTGGCAAGACATACGAATCCCTTCAAAAACGGCATTTTGAAAAGAATGGTTCAGATAACCATAGGAGATGTCACTTTCGATTTGCAACCCTGTCCCTAACGGTAAGGGTTCAAGAGTCAGCCCTATTGTGGCCCAGTAAGGGTTGGGTGGTACTTCGATCTGAATAATCTTATTGACCTTTTTTACAGGTCGTTCTTTGTAGATAGTCTTGATCTCATCAAAATGGACCTTTACGGAAAATCGTTCTTCCAGCAATGTCTGTATGATTTCCTTTTGGGTCAAACCATATAACGAGATTTCCAATTCATCACTATATGAGTTTATGGAAAAGGACAAAGACGGGTCTTCAATCCACAATGTATTCAGAGCGGATATCACCTTGCTTCTCTCTTCGGGCTTATTTGGCCGGACGGAGGATTTGAGAGCGGGATGCTGATGAGATAATCCTTGAATCAAACAAGGTTTAGCACCTAAATAATCTCCGATTCGAAAATCTTCTATATCTTCTACAATCGCGATATCATTGGCACCCACTTCATCAACATTTATCTCTCTGCCCTGATAAATAGTCTTTAGATTTTTAATCTTGATGAATTTTTCCGAATCGTTGATTCTTACAACGTCTCGAAGTCTCAGACTTCCGTCAATTATTTTAAGAAAACTTCTTTTATGCCCTTTGGGGTCATGCTCTATCTTATAGAGATAAGCTGAAAGTCTGTTTGAGACCGATGCCGGAGGAAGTATAAAAGAAGTGATGGCGTCCAACAACTCATTGATACCGATATTGAACATTGCTGATCCATGTAGCACCGGATAGACTTTGGCTTTTGCCACAAGAGCGATTATCGTATTCCAATAATCAGCCGGTGAAATTTCGCTATCCGCCAAATATCGTTCTAATATATCGTCGTCATGGTTGCATACAAATTCTTTGTATTCTTCCTTTATATATGTTTGGGAGCAAACCGGATAAACCGATCCATCGACAACAGTTTGCATAAACAGGACATCTTGCGACAGATTTGTTTTTATATCCATATACAAACGCTCCAAATTCACACCGGCACGGTCAATCTTATTGATAAATATAATTGTCGGGATTTGCAGCTTTTGTAAAGTACTGAACAGCAACTTTGTCTGCGCTTGTATGCCTTCCTTTGCGGATAAGATGAGGACTGCTCCATCAAGCATTTTGAATGTCCGCTCCACTTCCGCAATAAAATCCATGTGTCCCGGAGTGTCAATGATATTGCATTTCACTCCATTCCAGATAATAGATGTCGTAGAAGCCCGGACAGTAATTCCTCTACGTTTCTCTATATCCATAGAGTCCGTTATGGTGTCACCATTATCCACACGGCCGCACTTTTCCGTTGCTCCACTGGCAAACAGCAGATTCTCGGTTACGGAAGTTTTTCCTGCATCAATGTGAGCAAGAATTCCTAAATTTATAATATTCATTTGGATTAAGCAATAATATACTACAGTAGATGCATTGTCGAAACGCACCTTTTAATACCTCCTCGTAGCATATGAGAACTACAGGATTACTAACTCGTATTAATATGTATATTATTACTGCCGCATAACGATTACAAAATTACACAAAAAAAATATATCTAACAAAAGTGGGAGGATTTTTTAACTTTTTTTACCATAGACATTTTATTAGGGAAGCGTAGGTTCAACTGGCAAGTACAAATAAGTGGAAATGTTTGAACAACACTGTTTTAGGAAGTTGAAAAATCAAGTTTCTCTCTCGGTATAGCGTTTATTTTGGCCAATATCTTCTTTAGTTTGGCATTTGAGTATTTCCCATTCGTGTTCTATTTAGCTCCTTATTTTCTTCCATTCAAAATAGGCCGTTGATTCTCCAGTTACAAATGTTCCTGTATGGTCTTTGTTGAATGTATATGTTTCATTTGTTTTATCACTTTTATATTCGCCTTCAAATTTGTCGAGATTAGCCAATCTTATGGAATCTTCCTGTTTGATTTGACGATCGATATCGGCATCGAAGGCTTTCATAGCTGAGTCTATGGAGTCATAATAAGACGTGGAATCAACATTTTCTTTTGCAGAGTTGTTCTGTCCTAAGTTATTGCATGAACAAATCGCTATAAAAGCAAAGATGATAAGTGGTAATTTTTTCATTGTATCTTTATTTATCTATTCCCTTTGGATCTGTTGTGTGTCTTGCAGAGCATCTGGCAATTTGCCTTGTCCGTTGCTCCGCCTTTGCTCCAGGCTGTCACATGGTCTGCATCCATCTCACTGAGCTTATAGATCCGAGTCCGTTGGCGGTCGTCATCGCTCATGGCACAGTAAGGGCAGTTGGATTTTCAGTATAGTTCAGAGTGGCTTCCTAGACGAAGCAGCTTGATGACAGGCTTTGTCTTGTCGAACCATATTAGCAAAAAGTCACTTTTCACGTGGCATTCCATGCAATCTTTGTAATTACCAATAAGAGGATGGGGATTGTGTTCTTTAGAAACAACCCCATTCCTTTGTAGTTCTTTGAGAACCTTCTCCAGTTCTTCAAGCAGATCTGTAGCGTGTTTGTACTTCTTGAGGTCTTTCTTGAACTGACCTGTCAACTTCAGTGTCATCATAGAGAGGCTACAAAGTCTTTGAAGTGGTCAACATCCAGTTCCTCCAGATCCATATCCGACCGGGCTTCATCGATGGCTGCACGTGTCGTCGCATTAGGCTCCTGTCGTTTGTGCTTCACAAACTCTGTGAGGATCATGCGGATGTAGTTGCTCACACTGCGATGCTCTTCCTTAGCCTGGCTTTTTAAGATGTCCATTACATTATTCGGCAGGCGTACTGATGTTGAATTGCTTAATGTTGCCATAGTCTTTCATTTTTATCGTATGCAAATGTAGTCATTTGGAATCGCACTGCCAAATGTTTTACGTCAAAAGTGGAAAAAAAGTATTGATAATATTCGCAACCCTAAGAGTGCCAAACGTAGTGAGGCACCTGCTCTTAAAAATATCCCTTGACTTTGTTGGCTGGTACGATTTTTATGCCTATCTTTGCAGGGTGAAAAGTGGAAAAAAAAACATATTGATAATATACGCCACCCTAAGAGTGCCGAACGTAGTGAGGCACCTGCTCTTTAATGGAATAGCATTGGTGAGGGGTTGATCAGGTGGATGCGGTAGCCTCTTTCTTGGTAGAATAGTTTCTTCTTGGTATGTTGGTTCAGCTCAGAAAGCCTTGCATATGTGAGGAAGATGTTATCGATAATGTTTGGTGTATGTTAAGTAACCTTGCAAATGTTAAAGGGTATTGCGGGGGGGGCGAAATGTTAACGTGTTTAGTTGATTTGTTAATATCTGCAAAATATGACACAAACGGAAGACTATATAAAGGAGTTCAATGAAAAGAATGAATTTCTTCTCGGGCCAAAGAGTGCTTTTGATTTTCAAGAAATCTATCTCGCTGATTTCTTGAAATACGTCTTTGCACGTGACACTCACGATACCGATCCTTTTGAGGAGACTCTTAGTTCTGAATATCTTGCTTGGAGGAAGAAAAAGGATGAATGGGTCGCTCGTATGCATGATTGGCGCAAGACACATGATAAATCTGAGCCATTTGAAGAGAAGATTAACTATGATGACCTTCCGTTTTTCAGATACAACCCAATCGCAATAGAGTTTACTGACAGACGGCGGAAAGACGGAAGTAGAATCCAAGTTCACACTATTATCACTAAAGACGATCAAAACTGTCTTGACAGGATTGAAGGGAAGAACTTTGTGATATCTTCTCCCATTACATATGTTGGTAGAAACCGTACTGGTAAGAATGCAAGATACCTTTATGCGTTTACCGTAGATCTCGATGGTGTAGGTATGAAACAGATACAGGATGTAATTTGGCAGATGCTGCCGCATAAACTTGAAGATGGTCATATCATACATCACTCGCCTGTTGCCAATATTATAGTTAATAGTGGTCATGGATTGCATCTGTATTATTTATTGAAGAAACCAGTGCCGTTGTTCCAAAGTAATATAGAACTCTTGAATAAGCTAAAGAAAGACTTGACAAATCTGGCTTGGAATGCATATACTTCCTCTATTAAAGAAAGACAGTATCAGGGGGTATTGCAGGGCTTCCGCTTGCCTGGTACCAAGACTAAGTTCGGCGAGACCATAAGAGCATTTTATAATGAAGATAGCGAGCTTTATACTTTGGCCCAACTTAATGAATTTACAAAGCATGAGATAACGAAAATCGGGGCCTTGACTGATAAAGAAGTTTTAGAACTCGAAAAGGGAAGATACAATCCTAACGGAGTTACACTGAAAGAGGCGGAAAGAAGATGGCCAGAGTGGTATGAGCGAGTTATCGTAAATGGAAACTCTACTCCAAGAAAATGGCATATAAAGAGAGACTTATATGATTGGTGGCTTAGACGGCTGCACAACGATAAAGAAAATATAGTACAGGGACACCGATACTTTTGTATGATGGCCTTGGCTACTTATGCCATCAAATGTGATATTTCAGAAGAAGAGTTGAAGAGTGATGCTTTTTCCCTCGTCGATAGGATGGATAGCCTCACAAGGGATGAGGATAATCATTTCTCCAAGGAAGACATACAAGATGCTTTGCAAGCCTACAAAATAGGTTATTGTACTTTCCCTAAAAACAGCATAGAATATCTTACAGGATTGAGTATGCCGGAAGGGAACAGAAGAAATGGAAGAAAGCAGACTGAACATTTGGAGGAAGCTAGACTTTTAAGGGATTTTAGGAGAACAAGAGCAAAGAAAGGTGCTTGGGATGAACATAATGGAAGAAAAAAAGAAACTTATGCCAATAGTAAAAAGGCTTGGATTGTGGCAGCTTGGAGATATGAGCATCCAACTTCCTCAAATAAGTCGGTATGTGCTAAGGACACAGGGTTAACACGTCCTACAGTTAGAAAATGGTGGAGGGGGGTTGAAGAGTTATATCAAATATCTGGTGGTGCACACGTTCATTGGCATTCTGGTGTTACTCCTGAGAAAGTTGGAGGATTATTTAAGCAATTCTTTTTGCCAGATTATGATATGACAATGGCAGAGGCTGATGGAATGGAAATGACTTTTAAAATAGGCATCGAAGATAATGGATGGTATGATCAGGAGGTTGAGGAGAGCTGGGAAGAAGATATACTTCGCAATGGCAGAATATGAACTTTCAAAAATCAAATAAAATATGGACAAAGAAATAGACGTGCTCATAGAGCAGCTGCGTGAGAAAGATTGTCAGATTGAACGGCTGCAGCACATCATCGAGAACCTTACCAAGAAAGAGGACGAAGAAGATGAAGTTGAGGAAAGGCCGGAACAACACGTTCCAACATTTTGGGAGAAGCATCCCCGGATTTCCTATGTCGCTTTCGGATTGGTCATGGCAGGAGCAATCGCAGTTGTGCTTTTTCCGTGGTGGTGGAGAGCTTTATGGAACAGTCTAGGTAGTTCGGCTGCCTTGACTTACACCTTTGCCTCTATTGGATCACTGGGCATAGCCTTCTTATGTTGGATGCAGGTGACACCAGCAGGAAAAAGATTTTTGAAGTGATTCATATTATCTGACCTGTCTTTTTTACACGTTTGCGTAATACAAACTTTAACTATTACACGCTCGTGTATTAACTTTATTTATTACGCGAACGTGTAATAAATGAACTTTCCTTCGTATCTTTGCAATGTAAACCAAAAGATAACGATTATGGCAAAGGCAGAATACAAGAATTTGACCAAGGACTATCGCAATATGAGTCTTATGTCGGCAGTTGGGATAGCATTGTCCTCATGGAGAGAGGGCTTTGGGACAAACGAATATGGCGAGTTCGATGATAACCACAAGCAACTTTCAATTAATGCAGTTGCAAAGTCAATTGGCGAGCGGTACGAGGGGGTATATCGTCTAGAACATGGTGGAGGAACTTCAACGGTTCTTGTGAAGTATCTCCTGTTCATCAAGCAGCACGACCCGAAGTTTGACCTCAATTCTCGCATCAAGGAAATCATGGGTCAGAAATACCCGAAGTATTAAAAAACATATTGGGAGCCATGACCAGAGCCCGGGATGTTCTCGGAATGAGTCCGAGGTGACATGCCGGGGCGATCGTGGCTCTTTTTTTTATGTTGAGTAGTTATTACACGAATGTGTATTTTTTTTGCTTCTGATAGTCTTGCAAAAAGAGGCGGTATCTGTTAACTTGCTTTACTCATAAAAAAGGTAATCTCATTTTCTTAATGGGCATTATCAAATTCCGCCTAATCTGTTTTTCCTTGTGCTTTCTTTCGATAGTGAGAAAGGCAAAAGAAAAACAGACCAGGAACCCGGAATTAGACTATAGCCCATGAGCATGCCACTCCTTCCGTTTGCCCAGACCATCCACGCAAATTATCCGTCCTTCCTCCATGTGCTGATGCCAAGAGCAGCACATGAAATCAGCCCGGCTAAGAGCGTGGATGGACAGTGCGTCCTCCCTCCGTGTCATGGTAATTTGCGAGATCTCCCCACTCACAAAGTTCGCTCATCTTCGTCTCACACAAAAAAATCTGTCGATTTATTTTGTAGTTTCGACTTGATACGCTACCTTTGCAAGTGTGGAGCTACGCAAATTAGGCAAGATGTCTCTTGTGGGCCCATTTGCTAAAACACCGTTTTACCAACTGACCCCACCGAGCATCTTGGCATGGGAGACCCCTACAACCCCCTTGTGGAGGGTTGCACCCTCCCCGGCTAAAGCCTCCCCACCCCCTCGGCAGCGTTGCTGCCGTAGGCTCATTAATTAACACATTAATCAATTCGCCTATGCTCGCCACTGTCTCGCAAACGAACTCACTACGTGGTTCTTTCTACTATGACCGCGCCTTAAACCAACAGGATAAAGGCGGTCATGTAGTAGCCTGTAACGGCATTCCCCAATATGCCCCGGCTGCACTGCAGCTTGCTTTTCTGCAAGCTTACTGCAACCAAAAGTATCAGGTGAAAGCGTATAACATTGTCCTTTCGCACAGCTCTGTGGACAAGGCTTTGCTTGATGCAAGGCCACAGATGAAATCTAAATATGTAAATGATTTTTTAACCGAGTGCAAGAAACTCGGAATGGATTTAGACAATGTACCATGGGTCATGATGGAGCATACCAATACAGATTGTGACCATTATCATATCATTGTTCTAACAAGCAAGTTCGATGGTACCAGATTAGATACAGCTTTCATTGGTAAGAAGGCTGCAAAGGCAGCTTATTTTGCAAGCAAAAAGAATAATCTACATTATGCCATTGGATTGCAGAAACGTGAGGAGTCAAGACAAAGACATCTCGCAGAGAAGTACGGTCTAGAAGTGACGCAAAGCGTTGGCCTGTCTGATGCGCAACTTGCCAAATTGAAGAAAGTCGAGAAAGAAAATGTGGCTGCCGACAAGCGAGCAAAGTTGACCAGACAAGAACGATCCATCGCAGAAGCTCATGAAAGAAGAGATAAAATAAAATCTCTTATAGAGCGTGCGGCTAAATCCACATTGCTTAAAGGCAGAGGTATGGATTATTTCACAACCGCTCTTGAATTGGATGGCATGAAATATGCTGAGGATGACAAAGGTAATTATACAGTCACTGTAAACAATGGAAAACGTGACGTTACCTATAAACTTGCGAGGTTAGGTGTAGCCATATCACTTGTCGACACTATCAAAGCCAAAGAAAAACTGCGGGAAGAACAAAGAAAACAGGAGGAAGCTGACAGAAAAGCAGAGGAAGCCAGAAAAGCAGAGGAAGCTGCCAGAAAGAAGGAAGAAGAACAAAAGAAACAAGAGGACGAGAACCCGAAACGAGGTATGAGGTTTCGACGATAATAATCGAATATTTGATTACTATATTAATTGATTAATCGAATTATATAAATGCCTGATAATAAGAATATTATAAAGAAGAAATGGTTCATGACTCCAAATAAGAAGAGGCGTGATCCAAACAATAAAAGAGATATACGCATCAAGATAAGCCTTTCGGAGAAGGACAAAAACTTGTTGCAAGGTAAGGCAGATAAAGCTGGTTTGCCATTGGCTGAATATATATATTGGGTTGTTATGGGAAAAGAGTTGGTCGTTCACGACCTTCAATTCTCAGAAACTCTTAGGAGAATTTCAAGTATTTCCAACAACTTAAATCAGATAGCCAACAGAATGAATCTCTTTAGTACAAAGACCGGTGACAAAGAAAATCTTTATGAAATAATCAACATGTTGTATGATCTCATGACAGAGGAGTTTCAACATTTAAAAACAGATAAGGAGAAATAGATATGGAAGATTTTGACAACCCAATCGAGCTTATCAAAAGCTCATTGTCTAGTATAGAGGACAAGATTGATAATCTATCGAGGAGAAAGGAATCTCCTGATGGTAATTCACAGTTAGCTAGCGTCGCATCCTCATTACAAACTATTGCGAACAGCATTGAAACAGATGATGCCCGACAGCAACGTCAGGCAGAGATGGAACGGCATATTACGGACGGGGTTAATACACGAATCGGTAATGTTACGGATGCCATAAATTCCTTTAATAGAGGCTTGGGTGAGAAGATAGACAAGCTCTCTAACATGCAGGTTATTGGCTATCTGGCCGATGAAGATAAAACGGTGATGCGAGATCTTAATCGCACCTTGTCTGTTACCGATGCCGAAGGAAAGGTCGTTCAGGCTCAGAGGATAATCCAACAAACAGCCAACGAGGCTGTGGATCGTATCAAAGAACAGACGAAACGGTCGACTGATGATATTTCCAACACCAAGAAAGATATATACGGGGCTGTTAATGAAGGAATAGCCAATATTAACAAGACAAGCTATGAAGCAAAGGACAGGGTTATCGAGGCATCACGATGGCTTGTCTTTCTGTTCAAGAAGAAATGGCTATGGATAACTATAGCCATTGTCTTATGGATAGGTTCCATCGTTGGTGCTTTTGTGATGATGAATAACGCCTATGGCAAGCAGAAGGCAGCAGAACAGGCTCTGAAAAGCGCCAATGACGTTATTGAAAACATGCCGGATTATCGGTATTGGCTAATCTATAAGTCCGAGAATCCTAGGACGGCAGCTACCTTCCAGAAAGAAGCCGATTCTCGTTATGGAGACAGAGTCTTTAAGGAATCTATCAATCCAAAAAACTTTTGGGAATAATCAATTATTCGATTATTCGATAATCGATTATTAAATTAATCTAATGTTTGATTTTGGTATTGATTGAATGATAGGTATTTATTATCTTTGCAGCAGAAATTTAAAAACTTATGGAAAACAAAATTATAGCATTTGCGAACATGAAAGGCGGAGTGGGAAAATCCTCACTCTGCATCGCACTTGCGAATTATCTAACCATGGCCAAGATACCTGTTGTTGTCGTTGACGCTGATCTACAACAGACAATAGCCACCCTACGTGAGGATGAAAAACAGGAATACCAAGATACACCAGAGCCGTGGAGGATACTCTCTCTAGATACGTCATATTCCAATGACAAGGAGAAGAAGAATATCATCGAGGGGATTAAGGAAACGCTTGCGAAACTGAAAAGTGTTCCGGCGACCATTCTCATTGACTGCCCAGGCAACGCTTCGGACGATGCCATTAAGTACATCTACAACGCAGCAGATGTCGTTGTCGTTCCGATGGACTTTACACGTATCACAGTCAATACAACCAAGACGTTTGCTGAAATGCTACAAACAATGAAGGCAGCAAAGCTCATGAGAGCAAATGTATATTTCCAACCGAACAAATATGATGAAAGACGCAAGCAGCTGCAGCGAGATGAAGTGAAGAATATGCTTAAGACTTTTGGATATATAGGGACAAGAGTAAACAACCGCTCTGACATAGAGCGCATATCGACATATACTTTTCCCTCTAAACTCCGTGGCTTCTTCCGCTTCCCATTTGAGGCAATGACGGAATTCATTTATGGCAAAAAAATAATCCTATAATATAACTATGTCAACAAAGAAAACTATACAGCCTGTCACAGATCCGTTGGCTCAATTTAGCATGGGCGACACGGTAAAGCGCCACCTTGCATCGGACAAAAAGCCTGATGCCACTGTGGATAATACGCAAACGAGTAAGAATAGAAAGAAGAAAAAAGACGAATGGGAACGTTTTTTGGAACTTGCTCAGGAGCAGAAAGAAAAGCGTGGTGGAGGAGTTGACAAAGGCGTCCAGATATATTTGGACTCCCATATCATGAGAACTCTGGAGAAGTTGAGACTTTCCGGGCTAAACGGAACAAAATATCCTGTAAGATATTTGCTCAATGCAGCGGTAAAGACGTTCCTCGAGGCTAATGCACAGGAAGTTGAAGAGCAGCTTTCAAAGGAATAAGCATAATCAATTAATGTATTAATAGATTGATAGATTATTCGATTAATCATCTATCAATCTATTTTTTTTTACTTTCCCTATTTAGAAGTAGTTTATAGAAAGTTCTGCTTCTATTTAAGAAATAGTTCCTGATGGAAAGCTGTCTAGTAAAGTGTTAAAATTTTAACATGATAGACCTAAGGTAATTTCCCTTATTGTTTCAAGTGTGTAAGTGGTTGATATACAGCTGATTTTGCGTAAAATTGAGAAAAATAGACTTGGACATTGTCCCTATGTCGTTTTTGCAAATTCCTACCTTTACGCAAAAAAATGGGAAAAAAGAAAATCAATGGTAACAAGAAGCTGCAGAATTGGGTTCTAAATTATACAGATGTCCTTAGAAAAGCTCTCTTTAGAATGAAACATTCTCGGAGAGTACATAAGGCGTTTGCTATATTAAAACTTATGTTTAAAATAGCAGAAAAAATACAGTTCATATATGAGCTGCTACAAATGCTGCTTTAGCAAAGCCCTCTATCACCCTGTATGCACAGGGTGATAGAGAATGCTTATTTATTTTCTGCATGGAATCTTAATGTCGAAAGGAACGGTTGATCCATATAATGGAGCGACAATTCTTACATAACCGGAACCTCCACTTTCCAAAAACTTGATAACTTTCTTTGCTACCTTCTTTCCTGGAACAGAGGCATAGGTTCCTTTTCCCTTCGGCACTATCATTTCTGTTTCTGCTGATTCTTTCAATTTGCCGTTTTCATCATAGAAACCCACTTTTACATGCTTCAACACATTAGTGAGTTCTACAGTAAAGGGAACACTGATGGCTCTAAAGTCGAATGGGGCGGCAATGCTGTTATTTATAATTCTGAAATCTTTATCGCTGTTTGACCAATAGATAAAATTGTCGCCGCTTTCACTTTCGTAATTAAATGCGTCGTAAGCTTCTTGTTTTCGCAGCTCGTCACCATCAAAGTGTTGTGTAGTCCACTTTTGGGCATCAACCTTAGTGAACGAAGCTAATGCCAATACACAAAGAAAAAGTATTTTGAATTTCATAAAGAACGCTTAACCGTGATGCGCTAGGGCTTTGTTATATCTATTATTTTTTGAATTGAATATTCTCATCATAAATTTTAGACTTCTCCCATACACTATGATTTTTTGCATCGTATCTTAGTACAGTTGTACCTCCCCATTCGTCTTTTTTACTTTCACCATTGAGCTTCATATATTTGAATTTTACTGTGACTCTTTTGCCACCGCCTTCTTCTGTGAACTTGACAGCGTTTGACAGCAGG
>NZ_VUNG01000065.1 GCF_009695775.1 Hallella mizrahii
TACATCAAACTGTAACTACTCAGCGGATGCAGGCCAAAAGGCAGAAAATAAAAAGGTAATGCAGTAAAAAACTTACTTCTAACTAATAACTACTTGCTAACTTCTCCATCGGTAGTGACATCATCCAAAGTAGGGGCGGGGTTTATCCCCGCCCTAACCCCCGTGACGGTAATCATTCCACCCTCCTGTACCACATGTTTGTATATCATTTGCGGGGTTAGGGAGGGGATAAACCCCGCCCCTACGGTTTCACCACATGCGGTACCGTTAACAAGGTAATACTACCAAAACGATGTTGATGCCAACCGCCGAAAAGAATTCCTGAATAGTTACATCAAACTGTAACTACTCAGCGGATGCAGGCCAAAAGGCAGAAAATAAAAAGGTAATGCAGTAAAAAACTTACTTCTAACTAATAACTACTTGCTAACTTCTCCATCGGTAGTGACATCATCCACCGTAGGGGCGGGGTTTATCCCCGCCCTAACCCCCGTGACGGTAATCATTCCACCCTCCTGTACCACATGTTTGTATATCATTTGCGGGGCTAGGGCGGGGATAAACCCCGCCCCCACGTTCTCACCGCCTGCCGCACCGTTAACAAGGTAATACTACCAAAACGATGTTGATGCCAACCGCCGAAAAGAATTCCAGAATAGTTACATCAAACTGTAAGCAACAGCATCATGAGATGCACGGCTCAGCCTCGTGCCTCAAAGCCGTCTATCGCCTGAAAACGCTGTTTGACGGCCTGACGGGCACGGAAGATATTGACCTTTACCTGTTCCTCTGTCATGCCGAGCAGGGCCGCAATGTCCTTGTAGGCTTTGCCCTCGAAGTCGCGCAGCTGGATGCATTCCCGCTGCTTCTCCGGCAGGCTGTCGATAATTTCCCGCACAATGCTCACCTGATCCTTCTCTATAACTTTGTCAGAAGGGTTGAAGGTATTGTCGGGCTTTTCCACAGGTTTGTCGTCGAGGCTCTCGGTCTGGCTGCGTTTGTTCTTCACACTGTCGAGTGAAAGATTGCGGCAAACGGTAAAGCAGAAAGCCTCTATGTTGTCGATTTCCTCCCATGTGTCGCGCTTGTTCCATACCTTGATGAGCGTTTCCTGCACGACATCCTCGGCCTCGGCACTGTCGAGCGTGATGCGCAGCGCGAGACGATAGAGCTGATTTTTCAGCGGCAGAATGTCGTTACGGAAATCTATTTTCATTCTTGCGGTTTTCTCTTAACAAGCGTTTCTGTGGTTCATCGGGTGATGACAGTACCCGTAGAGGTGCCGATGTTCTCGGCCTTGGTGATGATGACACGTTCCACACCAGCGTCTACGGCAGCCAGAGCGTTGGTGATCTTGGGGATCATGCCCCCGCTGATCGTACCGTTGGCCACCAGTCTCACAAACTCGTCGTGGTTGATCGTGCTGATGACGCTGCCCTCGTCGTCGGGGTCAGCCAGCACGCCGGCTTTCTCAAAGCAGTAGACAAGTGTTGTCGACGCACCTTCCCGGGCCAGGGCTTTCGCCGTCTCGGCGGCAATGGTGTCGGCATTGGTGTTGAGGATATGCCCCATTCCATCGTGGGTCAACGGTGCCATGACAGGCGTCAGACCGCCGCGAATCAGACTGAGCAGGCGATGACCGTCGGCCTTGTCCACGTCACCGACAAAACCATAGTCCACGCCGTCTTTCTTCGGACGCTTATGGCTGCGGATCACATTCATGTCGGCACCGGTCAGTCCCACGGCATTCACACCACGAGACTGCAACTGTGCCACGATGTTCTTGTTGACCAGACCACCATAGACCATCGTCACCACTTCGAGCATCTCGGCATCGGTGATACGTCGGCCTTCCACCATCTTGCTCTCTATGCCCAAGGCTGACGCGACCTTGGTGGCGCGGCGGCCTCCACCGTGCACAAGAACCTTCTGTCCCGGCAAAGCTGCAAAGCGGTCGAGCAACTGGGCCAGGCGCTCAGCGTCCTCCACGATGGCACCGCCCACTTTTATGACTGTCACTTGTTCCATTCTCTATACAATCATCAAAATTAGTATTTATCAGCCGTCCCCATGCCTCTGTCTGACACAGAAACATGGGGACGGCATGTCTGATCTTACTCCAGGTAGGTGTAGCCATAGAGTCCCGAGCGGTAGTTGCTGAGGAACTCCTTACCCTCCTCAAGCGAGAGTTTGCCTTGCTTGACGCTCTTGGTGACCCACTGCTCCAACTGACGGACGAGCTTCTTGGGGTTGTACTGCACATATTCCAGCACCTCCTCGACGGTCTCACCATCGATGATCTGATCGATGCTATAGGTACCGTTCTTCACCGAGATATGCGCGGCATTAGTGTCTCCGAAGAGGTTGTGCATGTCGCCGAGGATTTCCTGATAGGCGCCCACGAGGAAGACACCGATATAATAAGGCTCATCCTTTTTGAGCGCATGCACGGGGAGCACGTTCGACTGCGTGCCGTTGACAGCAAAGTTGGCCACCTTGCCGTCGCTGTCACAGGTGATATCCTGCAAAGTGCAGTTGCGTGTGGGACGCTCATTGAGCCGCTCAATGGGCATGATGGGGAAGAGTTGGTCAATGCCCCAGCAGTCGGGCAGACTCTGGAAAAGCGAGAAGTTGCAGAAATATTTGTCGGCCAAGAGCTTGTCAAGACCGCGCAACTCGTCGGGCACATGCTTCAGCGTCTTGGCGATAGAGTTGATCTCATGGCATACACTCCAATACATCGACTCCACCTCAGCGCGCGTCTTGAGGTCGACCATGCCGTGGGCGAACATGTCGAGACAGTCTTCACGGATCTGGTCAGCGTCGTGCCAGTCCTCAAGCATCGACTTTGGATTGAGGTTGCACCATATATCATAGAGGTCGCGCACGAGCTGATGGTCCGATTCTTTGGCTTCGAATTCCTCAGGCATCTCGGGCAGTGAGGCAGCGCCAAGCACGTCGAGGATGAGCACCGAGTGGTGGGCAGCCAGCGAACGACCGCTCTCGGTGATGATATTCGGGTGCGGAATGTTGTTGCGGTTGGCGATATCAGCGAAAGCGTAAACGCAGTCATTGATATACTCTTGGATGGAGTAGTTGACCGAACTCTCGGAGTTGCTCGACCGTGTGCCGTCGTAATCAACACCAAGACCGCCACCACAGTCGACAAACTCGATGTTGTAGCCCATGCGACGCAGGTTGCTGTAGTACTGAGCAGCCTCTGTGAGCGCGTTCTGAATACGGCGGATTTTGGTGATCTGACTGCCGATATGGAAGTGGATCAGGCGCACGCTGTCGTGCAGTCCTACTTCGTCGAGTTTCTTCAAAGCCTGCAAGAGCTCCATAGGAGTCAATCCGAACTTAGAAGCGTCGCCGCCGCTCTCGGCCCATTTGCCCGATCCTGAGGAAGCAAGTTTGATGCGGATACCGATGTTGGGCTTTACGTTCAGTCGCTTAGCCGTCTTTGCGATGACATCGATCTCATTGAGTTTCTCCACCACGATGAAGATATGCTTGCCAAGTTTCTGCGCCAGCATGGCGAGCTCGATATAGCTTTCGTCCTTATATCCATTGCAGATGATAAGCGAGTCACTCTTGCATTGCACGGCAATGACGGCGTGGAGTTCCGGCTTGGAACCAGCTTCGAGACCGAGGTTGAACTTGCGTCCGTGAGAGATAATCTCGTCGACGACAGGTTGCATCTGGTTGACCTTAACAGGATAGATGATAAAGCTCTGTCCTTTGAAGTCGTACTCTTTCTTTGCCTTCTCATAGCACTCAGCCATCTTCTCAATGCGGTTGTCGAGAATATCGGGGAAGCGGAGCAACACCGGCGGGGTGACATCGCGCAAGGCGAGCTCGTCCATCACATCGCGCAAATCGATCTGCGTGTTGTCCTTGCAAGGCGTGACATAGACATCACCCTTATCGTTTATTCCGAAATAAGAAGTACCCCAACCATTAATATTGTACAACTCCTTGGAGTCGTCGATGGTCCATTTTTTCATCTAATCAGCGTAGTTAATTTATTGCCGGCTCATGGCAAGCCGAGTTGTTGTTTCAGTTGCTCTACTGTAATCTGTATTTTGTCGAAATTATCCATCAGGCTCACGTCGAGCGTGTGCTTTGCTTTTGTGTAGAAAGGCTCGCGCTGGCAGAGCTGCTGCTCTATGAATGCGACGACCTCCTCGGGCGTTTTGTTGAGTAAGAGCGGGCGGACGGTCTTTCCCATCTTCAGATGTTGTACGAGCACATCAGTGGTGCACTTGAGATAGACCGATTCTCCCTGCTGGTTGATGTAGTCCATATTGTCGAAAAAACACGGTGTGCCGCCGCCACAACTCAGTACGATGTTCTCAAATTCAGCGACTTCATGGAGCATGTTGCGCTCTACTTGTCGGAAGCCGTCCTCGCCCCGCTCGTCAAAGAGTTGTTTGACGGTCTTGCGCATACGGCTTTCTATGTACCAGTCAAGGTCATAAAAGGGCAGGCCCAATGATTTGGCGAGCGCCTTGCCGACCGTTGTCTTTCCTGAGCCCATGTAGCCCACGAGGATGATGCGAACAGGTGTATCCATCAGCTAAACGTTTATTTTCTCTTTCTTGCCTTGGCTTTTGGCTCCGGTGCGTTCTTGATGATCTCCATGCACTCGTCGTAGCTCAGGTCTCCGGCCAGCGCACGGTCGTGGAGACTCTTGTCGATACGATAGTTGTTTCCGTCGAAAGCGAGGTAAGGGCCAAAACGTCCCTTAAGCAGCTCCAACCGGTCGTCTTCCTCAAAAGTCTTGATCTCGCGCTCACGGTCTTTCAGCCGCTTGGCGAGAATCAGTGAGATAGCATGGTCAAGAGTGACCGTCATCGGGTCATCTTCCTTGGGCAATGAGACATACTTCTTATTATGTTGTACATAAGGTCCGAAGCGTCCGGCACCAATAGTGACCGGCATGCCCTCGAACTCACCGAGTTCCCGTGGCAACTTAAACAGTTCCAGAGCCTCATCGAGCGTGATGGTCTCGATGCTCTTGCCCTTGGGGATCTGCGCGAAACGCGGCTTCTCGTCGTCGTCGGCCGTACCGATCTGAGCCAGCGGACCAAACTTTCCGATCTTCACCAGCACAGTTCTGCCAGTCTTAGGATCCTTGCCGAGAATACGCTCGCCAGCCTTATGCTCAGAACGCGACTGCATGACCTGATCGACAGTCTTCTCAAAGGGCTTGTCAAACTTGCTCATCATGTCTTTCCATTCCTCCTTGCCCTCGGCGATCTTGTCGAACTGGTTCTCGACTTTCGCCGTGAAGTTGTAGTCCATGATCTCGGGGAAGTTCTGCAAGAGGAAGTCGTTGACCACGATGCCAATGTCGGTGGGGATGAGCTTTCCTTTCTCCGAACCGGTAAACTCTGTCTTTGTTGTCGACTCCACTTGGTTGCCTTTCAAAATGTCAACAGTGAATTTGGTCTCTTTGCCTCCCCTGTCGCCTTTCTCCACATAGTCGCGCTGCTGGATCGTAGAAATCGTCGGCGCGTAGGTAGAAGGGCGTCCGATACCAAGTTCCTCCAGTTTGTGTACGAGACTGGCCTCGGTATATCGTGACGGTCCCTGAGAGAAGCGTTCCGTAGAAGCAATGGTTTCGCGGGAGAGTTGCTCGCCCACTTGCAGTGCGGGCAGGGAAGCGAACTCCTCAGACTGCTCGTCGTCGTCGGTCGATTCTTTATAGACTTTCAGGAAACCGTCGAAGACAATGACCTCACCGCGGGCGACGAACTTCTCGGGCTGCCCGCCGATATTGATGTTAACCGTGGTTTTCTCGATCTGTGCCTCAGCCATTTGGGAGGCAACGGAGCGTTTCCAGATCAGGTCGTAGAGACGTTTCTCCTGTGCCGTACCGTCAATAGTGGCGTTTTCCATATGGGTAGGTCGAATAGCCTCATGGGCTTCCTGTGCCCCTTTGGACTGTGTATGGAAGTTACGGGGAGAGCTATACTGCTCGCCAAAGAGTTTGGAGATCGTCTCCTTACTGCTGTTGATGGCGAGTGCCGAGAGATTGACGCTGTCGGTACGCATATAGGTGATGCGTCCGTTTTCATAGAGTTGCTGTGCAATGCGCATGGTCTGCGACACGGTGAACCCCAGCTTTCTGGCAGCTTCCTGCTGCAAGGTAGAAGTCGTGAAAGGAGGCGCGGGCGAGCGCTTCAACGGTTTTTTCGACACATTGCCCACGGTGAAGACAGCGTCCTTGCAACGGTTAAGGAAGTCGAGAGCCTCATCGTGTGTGGCAAAGCGCTTATCGAGCTCAGCTTTGACCTCCACGCCGAGGTTATCACCATTTACGGGAGTGAAGATGGCAGTAACACGGTAGTACGGCTCACTCTTGAAGGCTTGTATCTCACGCTCACGCTCTACGACGAGTCTGACGGCCACGCTCTGTACACGTCCTGCCGACAGCGACGGCTTGACTTTTCGCCACAATACCGGTGAGAGTTTAAAGCCCACGATACGGTCCAGCACGCGCCGGGCCTGCTGTGCATTGACGAGGTTCATGTCGAGATGACGTGGATGCTCGATAGCATAAAGGATAGCAGGCTTGGTAATCTCATGGAAGACGATACGCGAAGTCTTTTCCTCATCGAGTCCGAGCACCTCACAGAGGTGCCAGCTGATGGCTTCTCCTTCGCGATCCTCATCGGATGCGAGCCACACCTTCTTGGCAGCTTTGGCATCTTTCTTGAGTTCTGCTACAACTTTCTTCTTATCCTCTGGTATCTCATAGTCAGGCTCAAACGTCTTTTCGTTGATACTAAGCCCACTCTTCTTTAGGTCTCTGATGTGTCCGTAGGAAGACATCACTTTATAATCCTTGCCGAGGAATTTCTCAATCGTCTTGGCCTTAGCAGGGCTCTCTACAATGACTAAGTTATCTTGCATGCTTGCGTGTAGTTATATAATGTCGGGGACAAAAGTAATAATAACTTTGTCTTACACCTTATTATATATGTATGATTTTAGAATTTTTAAGAGACACCGATGCAAAAAGTTACATAAATGTAAGTTACATCCATGTAACTTTTTTATTAAAAACCGAGTTTTCCAGTCTCAAAGTCCTGCTGGAAGCGGGTCACCGCACGGCGGATAGAATCCAGCCCAAAGCGTTCGGGCCGCAGCTCCTTGACGGCGATCCACTCATAGCCGGCGGCATCATCGTGTGCCGACAAAACAGTGAAGTCTTCCACACGGCAGAGAAAGAAGAAGTCGAGCGTGTGAACGGTGAAGCCGGAATAGAGATAGGTATTGGGGTAACTGAAGAGCAACCGTGAGGAAACGACGGTGAGGCCCGTCTCTTCCTTCACCTCACGCGCGAGACCTTGTTCAGCAGTCTCGTTCATATCGTAGAAACCGCCGGGCAAGTCGAGCGTTCCCTTGGCGGGATCGTTCTTACGGGTGATGACGAGCAACTCATCACGACCGTTCATAATCAGCGCAGCGTTGGCGGCACTGGGATTGAGGAAATACTCAAAACCACAGTGCCGGCAACGCTTGCTCTTCACCGTGCTGGGCTCAAAGTCGGCAGAGCCGCAGACGGGACAATAGCGAAATTTGTCAAGAACGTGCATAACCGTTACTTAGCCAGCAGGCTCTTGATCTCGGCGTCGAGGTCCTTGACCTGCACATCACGCTTCTGCAACACGTTGTTGCGGTCGATGAGGAAGAAGGTCGGCACGGTCTGCACATTGTATTGCGAGGCAAATTGCGAGTTTGGCCCATCGCTGTCGTGGACACAAATCCATGGCAGGGCAGCCACGCTTTCCTTCCAGAAGTGCTCGTCGGTATCGAGACTGACCTGATAGATCTCGAAGCCCTGGGCGTGATATTTGTTATAGAGGTCGCGCAGATGCATGATGCGCTCGGTACTGCCCTTGGCGGCGAACATGTGGAAGTCGAGCATCACCACCTTACCTTTGAGCTGAGTGAGTCGGCGGATATTTCCCTCGCGGTCAGGCAAAGCAATCTCCAGCACGCCCGTGGTCTGTACTTTGCTGGCGTCGATCTGTCCCTGAGCCTGCTCGGCCTGGATGATGCGCACATTCTTCATGCCTTGCAGGGCGATGTTGTGGAGGTTGGCACCACGCTCCGACTTAGGATAGTAGGTATCCCAGCTTGTTGCAACGGCGGCGAAGACCTGCACGTCTTCCTTCTTGCTACGTGGATCGAAGATAAGCACCGTCTGATTACCGACGTTGACCGTTTGGAAGAGTGCGAAATAAGCGTAGGCTTTCATCGGTGCGGTGAAGATATATTGGCGCTTCACCTTATCTTTATAGCTGGCCAAGGTCTGCTGAATGGCAGCGTCGACCTGGTCGTAAGACAGGTTGGGGTTTTGTTGGATGGCGTTGATCGAAGCCTGCAATCCCAACTGCATCTGCGCCAGTTCCTTCATCTTCGAGCAGTCATCGGAACCTTTCACCTCGTACTGCGCGGACATCGTCGGATAAGAAGCTTTCACAGAGATATTCTCTGTGGAGTCGACAGCAATATTGATGATCTGCCGCGCGATACGCAGCCGATAGTACTCTGGGGCGTCCGGTGCCTTGCCGTCAAAGGAGAACGAGCCGTCCTTGTCGAGTTTCACAGAGTCTACAGTCACCGGTCCATTGAGGCTCATATTCTCGAAATAGAGCAACGAGTCTTTAGCGTCTGTGATGACACCAGAGACGTGGAATTTCTTTCCAGTGCAAGAGGCGAGTGCCAAAGCGGCAAGAACGATCAGCACCGCCGAGAGTACCTTGTTTGTTTTCATCATATAATGCGATAACTTGTTTTCTTGGTTTTCAACTTGCAAACTTACATATTTTTTTTGGATTTCACGTCTATTTGCGGAAGAAAATGGCTATATACACCATAAAGGAAGCAGCGAAAGCTGACCAACGGAAGCTGTGCCAAGGACAATCGCATGGTTTGCCGACACCAAGAAAAGCAAGAAGCCGCCGGAGAACATTCTTCTCCGGCGGCTTCCAAATATTGACAGGCTTCTTCAATTACCTGCTGCTGAACGCCTTGTTATTTCTTGTAGAGAGCCTCGTTGTTCTTTGATGAAGGCCTCTCTGCTGTCTGATGACGTTTGCGTTATTTCTTGCCAAAAGTCTCGTCGAGCAATGTATAGAAAGCGGGATCCTCGCCCACGACGGTCTTCACAATCTTTCCCTGCGGATCAATGAGAATCTTTGTGGGGAAGCCCTGGATGCCGTAAGCGTTCAAGATCTGGCGGTTGTCGCGTGGACAAAAGACGTGGAGCCAGGGCAACTCATGCTTCTGCACGGCAGCTTTCCACTTTTCCTGTGTGTCATTGCAGTCGACACCGAGGATCTGGAACTTACCCTTATACTTATTGTAGTACTCCTTCATCTCGGGGAAGCCTTTGATGCACCATACACACCAAGAGCCCCAGAAGTCGAGAATCACGTACTGACCACGCAGACTGGAGAGACTCAGCGGTTTGCCGTTGATGTCATTGAGGGTGAAGTCGGGAGCAGCGATACCTGATGCCTGCTTCTTTGCAGCCTCAGCCTCAGCCTTTGCCTCGTTCTCCAAAGCGGTCATGATGCCCGTGTAATAGCTCTTCATGCGGCCGTCGCGTACAGCGGGAGAGAGCAACTTCACGGCATCACGCATCCATCCCAGCTCTCCCATCTGAGGAATCAGATAAGCACAAGCCTCGTTGTCGGGATGCTGCTTGATGAAGTTCAGCATTTTGTCGCGCATGTCCTGGCGGAGCTGTCCGCCTTTCTCCTGATAGACTTTCATCACGGCTTCCTGACTCTCACCAGCTTTCAGACGCTCCTGCAGGCTGTCGACCAACTGCTGCATGGGCTTTTGGGCGGTCTCTATCATACGGTCCACCTCGTTGAACTGCTGATAGAACTTAGATCCCGTGAGATAGTAGTTGGAAGTAAGGTCGCCGCTCACCACAGCACTCTCGCCGGGAACGGCGATCACCTGGAAACCGGCGCGCTCTGTACCACGCAGACTGCCGGGCGTATAGGCACGGATGTCGGTCGGCTCACTCACATGTACCGTGAAGTCGAACTTGCCATTCTTTACCAGCACCGTATCGGTCTTTGCCTTTTGGTCACCTTGCGGCACGATCACCAGCAGTGTGTCCTTGACTCCCTTGACATCGCCCTTGAAGTGAACGGCATCACTTGCGGCTTTCTTCTGTGCCATAGCGGGCACGCAGGCCATGGCCATCAGGGCCAGGCTGCACAAAATGCTTTTCATCATATTTGTTTTCAAGTTGTGAATAATAATCTTCTTTATGATCTAAAAGTAACGATTTACTTTATAGAGACGCATTAAAAGGTAAAAAGGGTACCCTTTGCCTGTTAAAAAAGCCTTATTTCTTTTTGGGGCGACGGCGTGCCCAACCTTCTTCGCTGAAGTCGGGAACCTCGCCGCGCAACTTGATATTGCGGCTGTCGGCCATGAGCTGTTTCCAATCGTCGCGTCCGCGACGGCTGTCATCGTCGTGCGTCTTGGTGCTTTGGCGTCCTTTGCCGCGCGCTCCCTTACCATAGCTGCGGTCTCCTTTGTCTGCGCCGGTGCGGCTGCCGCGTGCCGAGCGTCCGTGTCCGCTCTCATCAGCATCGTTGCAGCGTACCTCGCGGCCTTTGTAGGCTGTGCCGTCCAAAGCGCGCATCACACGCTGGGCGTCGCCCTCGGGCACCTCGATATAGCTGAACTTCTGCAGCAGATCAATATGCCCCACCTCCTGGTGACCATGGATATGCTTGTTGATAAACTGCATGACCTCACCCGGATAGAAGCCATCTTGCTTGCCAAGGTTGATGAACAGACGGCGATAGCCGGCTTCTGCCTGACGCGGTCCGCGCTTGCGGTCGCGTGTGCCCTTGCCGCCACGTCCGCTGCGGTCGCCCTGTTCCGACTTGTCGCGGCCCCTTGTGGTGGGCTTGACAATCTCGGGCGCATTCTTGTAGTAGTCAAGAAACTTGCCAAAGGTGATGCTCACCATCTTCTTGATAATATCTTCCTTGTCGACATAGTCAAACTGTCGGTTGATCTCAGCCATGTAAGGTGCGATGAGCTCCTCGTCGACATCAGCCTTCATAATGTCGTCCATGGTCTTGAAGAGTTGCTTTTTGCAGATCTCCTCAGGCGTGGGCAGTGTGCCGTCGACAAATTCCTTGCCGATGATCTTCTCGATGTTGCGCACCTTGAACTTCTCGCGCGAGTGGATGATGGAGATGCTTGTTCCTTTCTTGCCAGCGCGTCCGGTACGACCGGAACGGTGGGTATAGTTCTCCACATCGTCGGGCAGACCATAGTTGATCACGTGGGTCAGGTCGTCGACGTCCAGTCCGCGGGCAGCCACGTCAGTGGCCACGAGCAGCTGTGTCAAGTGGTTGCGGAACTTCTGCATGGTCAGATCACGCTGCTGCTGGCTCAGGTCACCATGAAGCGCCTCGGCATTGTATCCGTCCTTGATGAGCTTATCAGCCACTTCCTGCGTTTCGATCTTCGTGCGACAAAAGATGATAGCATAGATGCGAGGGTAGAAATCGACGATACGTTTCAGCGCGAGATACTTGTCACGCGCGTTGACCATATAGTAGATGTGGTTGACGTTCTCGGCACCTTCGTTGCGCGATCCGACGACGATCTCCTTGTAATCGTGGAGATAGTTCTTGGCGATGGCCTCGATCTCCTTGCTCATCGTGGCTGAGAAGAGCAGGGTATTGCGGTCAGCGGGCACGCCCTCAAAGATCTCGTTGATGCTTTCCGAGAAGCCCATATTGAGCATTTCGTCGGCCTCATCGAGCACGACGTTGTTGACCTGGTCGAGCTGTGCCACGCCACGTTTCATCAGATCGATGAGACGGCCGGGGGTAGCCACGATGATCTGCACGCCGTGGCGCAGGGCATGGATCTGTGTCTCGATAGATGCTCCGCCGTAGACGGGCACGATGTGCATGCCGTCGATATACTTGGCAAAAGCGTTGAGATCGTCGGCAATCTGCAAGCACAGCTCACGTGTGGGGCTGAGGATGAGGGCCTGGGTAGCTTTGTTGGTGGGGTCGGTCTTCTGCAACACGGGGATGCCATAGGCGGCTGTCTTGCCTGTTCCTGTCTGTGCCAATGCTATGACATCGTTGCCGTGACCGAGCAAATAAGGGATTACTTCTTCCTGTACGGGCATGGGCTGCTCAAAGCCCAGCTCTTCGATGGCGCGGCGAATCTCTTCGCTGACGCCCAATTCTTCAAATGTCTTCAATCTTTAAACCTTTAAATTTTCAATGACGCATGAGGAATCAATCGCCCTCCCAGCCATTGAAAATTATCGGGCGCTCTTCCTCCATTCGTATAAAATCGGTGCAAAGTTACAAAAAAAGTAGCACTTAGCCGCCTTTCTTGGTTTCTTTTAGGGTTATTTAGGGAGAATATGAAGCTATGTAGCCATTCAGCGAATTCATTTCGGCGGTTGCCATCCACATCGTTTTGATAGTATTACCCTGTTAACGGCGCCGAATACGGTGAGACCGTGGGACGGAGTTTATCCCCGCCCTAACCCTGGCATGGGAATAAATCTTTTCCACCCTAATCCCGTGCCAGTAATTATTCCATTTACCCACGCTACATATTTTATGTAAACGTACAACATAAAGCAAAGAACAGCGTGGGGGACACCCAAATTCGGAAATTGTTAAGACCCTTAATTCCGCAACACTTTGATTTAACTTTATTTATAAGTTCCTGAGCAACAAAAAGTTGCTCAGGATTTTGCCATGTCAGATTTTTCACCTATCTTAGTGTTGCAATTTAAAACAAGCGTAAATC
>NZ_VUNG01000066.1 GCF_009695775.1 Hallella mizrahii
TGGGATTGACATCCCAGTCGGGTGTGAACCGGGATACAAGTCGAAAAAGGTAGGGAGAAAAAGAGGAAGGCCAAAGAAAAACGAGTCGTAGTAGGTTATCGCTACAAACTAATTGAAAATTCAGAATTATGTGACAGAGGCTGGGCGAGGGTGCGTATAGAATTCTCGCAGTGGACCATTCATGCGGGGGAGACCATAACATTCTTTCCTACGGATATTGTGCAGATAGAAGATGTGTCGGAAGATTTTCATGGCATAGCGCTGGTCTATAGCGACGATATGCTGCGGATGGCGAGTCTGCATATAGAAGAGAGCGTCTATTTCTCTTTGAGAAACGACAGGCTCTGCAGGGAGAGGCAGATTGTAGCAGACGTCATCAGCCCCATGCTCACCATCCTGCAGCATTTCTTCTCCACTGACGGCTGTCGCGTGACTGATGAGATCGTCGCCCTGCAGCTGAAGAGCTTCTTTTTGGGTTTCTCCGATTTCCTCCGGCAGCATCCTGAACTGCGCCATCCCGATGTTGACTCGCAGCGAACCGATGAGCTCTTTGCCAGGTTTATGAACATCCTCGAGCATGACTTCATGGAATCGAAAGATGTTCAATACTATGCCGACCGGCTCTGCATCACCCGCAAGTATCTTGCCGTCATCGTAAAGCGAAAGACGGGCAAGACACCGAAGATGATGATCAACGAATATGTCATCACCCGACTGAAGCTACGTCTGCGAAATACCAATGACAGTATCCGCCAGATAGCCACCACTTTCCATTTTCCTGATGACAGCCTGATGATACGCTACTTCAAAGCACATACAGGGATGACGCCCGTTCAATATCGAAGGAACACGCAGATCCGTTAGGCTTTTGTGCAACAGGCTTCACCTGCTGCCTCTCTCACCAATCGTTTGCCTAACTCATAGGCTGCTTCCATGTCTTTTGGAAACTGTGTGGCGCGCACCTCTGCCTTGTGGCGCTCGTCAATCATAGCGGCATCGTAGCGGCTGTAGTTATTAAACTGGTAGGTGTCGTAGCTCCGCAGAATCTCTGTAGGACCGAAGACACCCAACTCGTTGGCGTTGGTATCCATCAGATACTGGTAGTTCATCTTTTGGTAGATCGCATCATTCGGACAGTTCATCGTGTAGATGGTGGCCGTATGGATCTTTTTCAGTACTGTGGGCTTGCTGTAGTCGGAATAGTTCACCGTAGGGAAGATGATCCGTTCCATGAATGCGCGAAGCAAAGCGGTGGGGTAACCGCAATAGTTGGGTGATCCGCACACCAGCACATCGGCTTCGACTGCTTTCTGAAGGATGGGCAGCAGGTCGTCTTTGAAAGAGCATACGCCCTTCTTCCCACCTTTCACCTTACAGGCGAAGCAACTCATGCATCCTTTGATATTGAGTTTGCGGTCATAGAGGTTGACCCATTCCACTTCGGCTCCGGCTTCTTCGGCTCCTTCCATAGCCCGCTGCAACAGTTTGGCTGTGTTGCCGTTCTTGCGGGGACTTCCGTTGATAAACAATGCTTTCATAATGTTCTTGTAATAAAATTATGTAGTTATATGTAGTATGGCATGAATTTACCATATTGCTCTCCCTTACAAATTTACAAGTTTTTTTCGTCTCCAGCGGAATTCCCCTTCCTTTTGGTTCTTGTTTAACTTCTATTTACTCTTCGGTGGCAAACTGTAACTATTCAGCAGGCAAGTAGGAGGCACGGCATCTCGACGCACATTCTTGCACGGCGAGACGCCGTGCCTCCTACTTGCCTGCTGAATAGTTATAGCGGATCAGAAATAGCCTGATATGCAAAATAGGTTGTAATTACCTTGATCAAGGTAATTGTAGTCTAAAAAGAATCTGCTAACTTTGCATCCGGAAAAGTAATAAGCAAAACAACAACATTAAAATCATTTATTGGTTATGTATATAGAAAAAGTCAACAGTCCTCAGGACATCAAGGAATTAAATATCAATGAACTGAATGTGCTCGCCGACGAGATTCGTACCGGCGTGCTCAACCGGGTCAGCATTCATGGCGGTCATGTAGGCCCCAATCTTGGTTTCACCGAGGCTACAGTGGCCATGCATTATGTCTTTGACGCCCCACGGGACAAGTTTGTCTTTGACGTTTCCCATCAAGTCTATCCTCATAAGATGCTTACCGGTCGTAAGGATGGCTTTCTCAAGGTGGATGACATGAATGCCATTTCCGGCTATTCCTCTCCACGGGAGAATTCGGAGTATGATCTCTTTGAGGTAGGACATACATCGACTTCTGTGGCGTTGGCTTCCGGACTTCAGGCAGCGCGTGATCTCCTGGGTGAAAAATACAACATTGTAGTGGTTCTTGGCGACGGTTCGCTCTCAGGAGGCGAAGCCTTTGAAGGACTCAATGTGGCGGCGGAGGCAGGAACCAACTTCATTGTGCTCTTCAATGACAACGGGATGTCCATCGCCGAGAACCATGGCGGAATGTACAAGAGTCTGGCCTCACTGCGTGAGAGCAACGGCGAGAGCAGCAACAATATCTTCCGCGCGTTAGGTTTCGATTATATGTATGTGGAAGCGGGCAACGATATTGAGAAGCTCGTTGAGGCTTTCCGCAAGGTCAAGGACATCGACCATCCCATCGTCGTTCATCTGCATACCGAGAAGGGTCACGGCTATCAACCAGCGGTGAAAGACAAAGAGGCCTGGCACTGGAGTGTGCCCTTCGACTTGAAGACCGGAAAGCCGAAAGTTACTGGCAGTGGCGAGAGTTTCACAGACCTGCTCGGACAGTACTTAGTGAAGAAAGCTGAGCTCGACGACAAGCTTCTCGTCGTCCAAAGTGCTGTACCTGCCATGAGTGGCCTGTCGAAGGAGCGTCGCGAGGCACTGGGCAAGCACTATGTCGACGTGGGCATTGCGGAGGAGGAAGCTGTGGCGCTCATCTCGGGTGCTGCCAAGGCCGGGGCCCATCCCGTCTGGGGGACACCGGCAACCTTCATGCAGCGCACCTACGATCAGCTGTGTCAGGATTTGGCTGTGAATGGCAATCCGGCGGTTATCAACGTCTTAGGGGCAAGCATTTACGGTATGAACGACTTCACACACATCTGCTTCTTCGACATACCCATGTTCTCGCATATCCCCAATTTAGTGTATTTAGCACCGACCACGTGGGAAGAGTTTATTGCCATGGAGGACTGGGCGATCGCGCAGGACAAGTTCAGTGTGGCGCTTCGCGTACCGTGTGCTGTGGTTCATAGCGATGAGGACTATCCGACGGACTACAGTCAACTGAACAAGTTCCAAGTGACCCATCGGGGCAGTAAGGTTGCGGTGATTGCCGCAGGCGGATTCTATCAAAAGGGCGAGGCTGTGCTCAAGCTGTTGGCCGACGAAGGCATCAACGCCACCCTCATCAACCCACGCTACCTGACGGGTGTCGACGAGCAGCTGCTCGATGAGCTCAAGCGTGACCATCAACTGATTGCAACTCTCGAGGATGGCAGCTTGGACGGTGGCTTTGGTGAGCGCATCGCCCGTTACTATGGTCCCACGGACATGAAGGTGCTCAACTTTGGTGTGAAGAAAGCGCTCTACGACCGTTACGACGTCAATGATCTGCTTCGTGACAATCACCTCACAGAAACACAGATCGTGGCTGATATCAAAACTGTATTGGCATAAACACCATGGCATGATAAATTATAAGGATTTATGTTCTTATAATTTAAGAATTTTGCTTAAATTTGCAAGCAAAGACTTTCATGCGCTATGGTATACTATCCGATAGGAATACAGACTTTTGAGAAGATCCGCAAGGGCGGATTCCTCTATGTCGACAAAACGAAATATGTCTATGACGTCTGCCACCCGGGGCAGTTCGTCTTTCTGTCGCGTCCGCGCCGTTTCGGCAAGTCGCTGCTGACGAGCACCTTTGACGCTTATTTCTCAGGTAAGAAAGAGTTGTTCAAAGGGCTCGCCATAGACAGTCTGGAGAAGGAGTGGAACCACTATCCCGTGCTCCACTTCGACCTCAGCGACATCAAGAAAGGTACTGCCGAGGAATGTGAGCTCAACCTCCACTCGCAGTTGGAGGATTTTGAGAGGACGTATGGTTGCGAGAAAGCCTCCGACGACCTCACGATACGGTTCCGCGAACTGGTGAAGAACATCTCCCGGAAGACGGAATCGCAGGTCGTCATCCTCATCGACGAGTACGATGCGCCGTTGCTCACCGTGCTCCACGACAGCGAACGGCTCGAGCCTATGCGCACCTTGCTGCAGTCGTTTTATTCGCCGCTGAAGAAGCTGGATCAATACCTCCGCTTCGTCTTTATCACGGGCATCTCCAAGTTCTCGCAGCTCAGCATCTTCTCACAGCTTAATAACCTCCATAATATCTCCATGCTGCCACAATATGCCGGTATCTGCGGAATCACGGAGCAGGAACTGAAAGACAACTTCCAGGAGGGTATCGCTGAACTTGGCAAGGCAAACAACATGACCAATGACGAGGTGCTGGCAAAACTGAAGCTCAAATACGACGGCTATCGCTTCTCTCGCAACGCTGAAGGGGTTTATAATCCGTTTAGTTTGTTGTCAGCGATGAACAACAAAGACTTCAACAACTATTGGTTCTCCACTGGCACGCCGACATTCCTTGTCAAGATGATGAAGAAGTTTCATGCTGACCTCACGCAGATCGATGGCAGCGAGGCGGCGCCGGAGGAGTTTGACGCGCCTACGGAGGACATGCAGAGTATCCTCCCATTGTTCTACCAAAGCGGTTACCTCACCATCAAAGATTATGACCCGGTGGTGAACCTGTACCGGCTCGGCTACCCCAACGAGGAAGTGAAGGTGGGCCTGATGCGAACCCTCGTGCCGTATTACGTCACCAAGAACGTGAACCTCACCAATAATACCGCCGCCAAGATGTATCTTGCCCTGCGTAAGGACGACATGGATGAGTGTCTCACCCTGGCCCGCGCTTTCTTTGCCGGCATTCCCTATCAGGAGGGCACGCTGCACGACGCACCCACGTCGGAGGGCCATTTCACCGCCATGCTCTACGTGATGTTCTCCTTCCTCAATGTCTATGTCTATACCCAGGTGCGCACGGCAAAGGGCAGGATGGACATCCTCATGAAGACCGACACCACCATCTACGTCATGGAGCTGAAACTCGACGGCACCGTGGAGGAAGCTCTGCGGCAGATCGACGACAAAGGTTATGCCATTCCCTACGAGGTCGATGGCCGCCGCATCGTCAAGGTCGGCATCCGCTTCTCCTCCCAGGAGCGCACGATCACGGCGTGGAAGATAGCGTGAATGAGTATCTTTGAGGCAAATTCAATATTTCATAAGACCGAAAAATGACAGAGAAGAAAGGACTGGTTCTTGAAGGAGGGGCTTTACGCGGATTATTCACGGCAGGCGTGATAGATGTCATGATGGAGAATGGCATTGAGTTTGATGGACTCATTGGCGTATCGGCAGGTGCCGCTTTCGGCTGCAACTACAAAAGCCGGCAGCCGGGACGTGTCATTCGTTACAACAAACGCTACGCCCACGACTGGCGATATTGCAGTGTGAAGTCGCTGCTCAAAACGGGTGACCTCTTCGGAGCCGAATTTGCCTATCACATGTTGCCCGATGAGCTTGACAAGTTCGATGTAGCGACTTTCGACCGTCATCCCATGGAGTTTTATGCGGTCTGCACCGATGTCCTGACGGGTGAGCCCGTCTACAAACGTCTGATGCATCATGGCTATGCGATGAATGAGTGGATACGGGCTTCTGCCTCTATGCCATTGGCCTCGAAGGTCGTAGCGGTAGAAGGTCATCAGCTCCTTGACGGCGGCATCGCCGACTCTATCCCGCTGAGATTCTTTGAGCAACAAGGATATGACAAGAACGTAGTGGTCTTGACGCAGCCCAAGGGATATGTCAAGAAGCCCAATCCGCTGATGCCGCTTCTTAGACTTCAGCTTCACCGTTATCCAAAGTTTCTCAAGGCGGCAGCAGAAAGGCACATCATGTACAATGAAGAGACGGAATATGTCGCCCGGCAGGAAAAGGAAGGAAAGGCGTTTGTCATTCGGCCGCACTCGATATTGCCCATCAAGCATATCACGCATGACCCGGAGCTAATGCAGAAAGTGTATGAGGATGGGCGTAGTGTCATGCTTTCAAGGTTAACAGAGTTGAAGTCTTTTCTGAGCGAATCATGAAGTCTCCATTGCCCGTGCTTTGTCTTGGAACGCTTGGGACCTGAGCTTTTCTGAAATTTAAGCAGAAGCCTTTCAGACACATTTTGATTATCATTTCCTATTTCCTTATCCTTATCCGAATATGAAGTTGAGGATAAAGATGACGCTGAGCACGAGCAATGTGGCGTTGAGATCCTGCCATTTTCTGACACACAGCTTCATGGCCACATAGCTGAGGATACCCAGGCAGATGCCGTCGGCAATGCTATAGCAGAGCACCATGGTGATCATCGTGATGAAAGCCGGGAAAGACTCGTCGATCGTCGAGAGGTCCATCCGCTTCACATTGTCGAGCATCAGCACGCCGACCATCACCAGCGCACCGCTCGTGGCCGCACCGGGGATGAGCATGAACACGGGCGCGAGAAACAGCGAGACGAGAAATAGTATGCCCACGGCAAAACTCGTCAAGCCACTGCGGCCTCCTTCGGCGATTCCTGAGGCACTCTCGACATAGGTTGTGATCGTGCTCGTGCCCAGCAGCGAGCCTATCGTGGTGCCCAGGGCGTCGCTCATCATCGCCTCGTTGACATGAGGAATGGTGCCGTCGGGCTTCACCACGTTGGTCTTGTAAGCCAATCCCACAAGGGTGCCCACGGTGTCGAAAATATTGACCAGCAGCAGCGACACCACCACCATCACCGTACGGAACGACAGCAGACCATCAAACTGAAACTTGCAGAAGACGGGCGAGAGGCTTTGGGGCATAGACACCGGCAGCCAGTGCTGCGGCACCTCGGTCACGCCCATGGGGATGCCCACCAGTGTGGTGAGGATGATACCAAAAAACAAAGAGCCCTTGACATTGCGCGCCATGAGCACACCGCTCACCAAGATGGCTACGATGCCAAGGATCGCCGTGGGCGTGAACTTCCCAAGAGATACGAAAGTGTTGGGATTATTGACAACGATCCCAGCGTTTTTCAGTCCGATGAAAGCGATGAACATGCCGATACCCACCGAGATGGCGTAGCGCAGATTGGTGGGGATGGCGTACAGGATATATTCCCGTACATGGATGAAAGTGATCAGCAGAAAGGCGATGCCCTCGATGAGCGAGATGGCCAAGGCCTGCTGCCAGGTATAGCCCAGTGCCTGGCACAGCGTAAAGGCAAAAAACGCGTTCAATCCCATGCTCGGTGCCTGGGCAAAGGGCAGTTTGGCAAGAAAAGCCAGGAGCAGCGTGGCTAACGCTGAGGCCAGTGCCGTGCTGGTGAACAGTGCCGCGCGGTCCATGCCGGTATTGCTCAGCACAGTAGGATTCACGGCAAGGACATAGCACATCGTCAGAAACGTGGTGGCACCGGCGATGAGCTCAGTGCGCACACTCATGGTTTTGGAGTCAAAACCTAACCAATGATACAATTGCATATAAATCAAATATAACTCTCAACTTTCAACTCTCAACTCTCAACTCTCAACTCTCAACTCTCAACTCTCAACTCTCAACTTTTAATTCTCAACTGATAGCACGCCACTGCCATGGCGGCTGCGACATTGAGCGAGTCGATGCCGCGCGCCATGGGTATGCGCACCACATCGTCGGCGCCGTCGATGACATCATTCGGCAGTCCGTCGCCCTCGGTGCCCATGATCAGTGCCAGTCGGGTATGGGCGGCCAGGCGGGGATCATCGAGCAGGATGGAGTCGTGGCGCAGAGCCAGGGCCACGGTGTGGAAGCCCCGCTGGCGAAGATCCTTGAGGGGGTCGTCGACCCACGTCCAGGGGATCAGAAAGGTGGTGCCCATCGACACGCGTATGCTTCGGCGGTTGAAGGCGTCGCAGCTGTCGCGGGTGAGCAATATGCCATCCATGCCGAGTGCCGCCGCGGAGCGAAACATCGCCCCGATATTCGTCGTGTCGCACACGCCGTCGATGACCACCAGCCGGCGCGACTGCGCGCAGAGGTCGTCGAGCGTGGGCAGCGTGGGGCGGCGCATGGCGCAGAGCACGCCGCGCGTGAGCGTGTAGCCCGTCATGTCGGCCAGCAGCTCGCGTGGACCTGTGTAGATGGGGATGTCGCCCAAGCGTGCCACGATGTCGGCAGCGTCGCCGCTCAGGTGTCGTTCCTCGCACAGCAGGGCCACGGGCTGGAGCCCGGCACTCAGCGCGGTGCGGATGACTTTAGGGCTCTCCACGACCACGAGGGCTTCTGCGGGATGCAGACGGTTGCGAAGCTGTGCGTCAGTGAGTTTCCAAAACACCTCAGTGCCCGGGGTGTCCTTATGGGTGATGTGTATGACCGGCATAAGTCTGCTATATTGTCAGGAGGTTCAGGCAAAGATGAAGACGAGTATCTGTAAAGTGATGATACGTAAGAACATCGCAAAGGGATAGACCGTGGAGTATCCCACTGCTGCCGAGTCGGTGTCGCTGCGCTCACCCACGAAGCTCAGGGCGGGCGGATTGGTGTTGCATCCGGCCAGCACGCCCATCAAGGTGAAGAAGTTGATGTGGAAGCAATAGCGGCCGATTATTCCACCGAGCAGCACGGGGATCATGGTGATGAGGAAGCCGTAGAAGATCCAAATCAATCCCGAATAGCTCTCTATCGTGGCCACAAAGGTGCGGCCCGTAGCCAGTCCCACGCATGCCAGGAAGATGCAGAATCCCACTTCGCGCAGCATGAGGTTGGCCGAGATGGTGTTATAGGTCACCAAGTTGTATTTCGGACCGAAATATCCCATGAGGATGGCGATGATGAAGGGTCCGCCCGTGAGTCCCAGTCTCAGATTCTCGGAGATGCCGGGGATGAAGAAGGGCACGTTGGCCAGCAGACAGCCGAGGAAGATGCCGAGGAAGATAGGAATCAGGTTGGGTGCGTTGAGTCGCTTGAGCGAGTTGCCCATGACTTTCTCGGCATGGCTCACGGCAAGTTCAGAACCCACAACGGTGACGCGGTCGCCCATCTGTAGTTTCAAGTGCGGCGTGGCCACGAGATCCACGCCCGAGCGGTTGACCCGGGTGATGTTGGCACCGAGGCTGGAACGGAACTGCAACTGAGCGATGGACTTGCCGTTGAGCTCCGACTTGGTGATGAGGATACGACGGGAGATGAGCGAGTCGCTGAACTGCTTCCAGTCAAACGCCACCTTCTCGCCCATGAGCGCGCAGATAGGCTCCTCGTCCTGCGGGTGGGCGACTACAAGGATCACGTCGCCGTCGTTGAGAATAGTGTCACCCTTGACAAGCTCGTGGTGGTTGTTGTCCTCGGGGCGGTAGATGCGGGAGATCATGAAGTCGCGCTTGAGGAAATGGTGCACCTCGCGCACAGGCTTTCCATCGATCATCTTATTGTTGATCTTCACCGAGAAGGTGTTCAGCGTGATCTTTTCGAGGTATCCGGTACCGCGCCGGGCATCCTCCTCCTCGGCCTTCATGTCGATGCGCAGCACATAGCGCAGGATGACCATGGCAGCGATGACGCCGAGCACACCGATGGGATAGGCGACCGAGTAGCCGGTGGCAATCGACGGATTGTCAACGACATGGTGCAGATCGCTGAACGCCTGCTGGGCCGCACCCAAGGCGGGGGTGTTGGTCACGGCGCCGGAGGCCACGCCGGCAAGCGTGGCGAAGGGCGTGCCGGTGATGAAGTAGATGGCCAGCAGCGTCACCACGCCGATGCCGACGATGATGGCCACCAGTCCGTTGAGCACACGGCCGCCGCCACGAAACGAGGCGAAGAAGCCCGGACCTACCTCCAGGCCGATGGAGTAGACAAAGAGCACCAGGCCAAACTCCATCAGAAAATGCAGCAGGTGCTCATCGAGCATCATGTTGAAGTGGCCCATTACCAGTCCCGCAAACAATATCCATGACACGCCGAGCGAGATGCCGTGAACCTTTACCTTGCTCAGTGCCAGGCCTATGGTGAGCACCAGCGAGAGGATAAACAGGGAGTGAGCCACTCCACCACCCCAAAACTCGGGGAATCCCCAAAACAGTTTGTTGATTACTTCCATGCTTTATATTTATATTGATAATGATTTCCGTCCCGAAAATAACATTCTTGTCGCCCCGCGGCGGCTTTCCATGTGCAAAGTTACAGATTCTTAATTAGTTAAGGAAACATAAATGGGAAAAAATTTCAAGAACCCACAAAAAAAAGGACCAGCTTCCCAGCCAGTCCTTTTTATACACATACAAAAACATTATGCTTTATATTTATAGCGAACAAGATTTATGTCTGTCACGCGCCGGCAGCCCCACAATGGCCCCGGCGGCATTTACGCTCGCAATAGCGCTCACACTGCGCACAGAGGTCGTAGCCCAGCATGGCACCGAGGATGAAGTCCTCTTCGGGCGTGAGACGGCTGAGTGGCTTGTCGACGATCATCCTCACGGCATCGAGGCACTCGCGGCGTCCGAAATAGAGATTCAGACAGCCATTGCCCACCGGCTGGAGCAGAAAGGGCAGCTGCAGACGCCGCATACGATCGACGACCGCCGGCTCGTATTTCTGATTGAAAGTGAAGAGCACCATCCTGCGCACTCCTTTCTGGTATTCGTAGATATGGTTCATCAGCACCTTCATCTCCACGGGCATTACAGCAGCGGACTGATGGCGGCTATCCATGCTTCAATGCGGTTTTCGGTTTTATCATCTTCGTTGACGTCGTCAAGGGCAAGACCCACAAAACGGCCGTCGACAACTGCCTCGGAATCGTCGTAGGTGTAGTCTGAGGCGTCTACGCTGCCGATGACCGTAGCACCGGCTTCCTGGGCAGCGTCGCTGAGCTCGCGCATGCCCCCGCAGAAGGTGTCGCTGTAGCTCGCGCTGTCACCGCAGCCGAATACTGCCACCGTCTTGCCCTGCAACCCCGCACTCTTGAGCACCTTCACGCCTTCGTACTCTGAATTTTCGATTAATTTGTAGCGATAACGCAAGCTGCAAAGCCAATTATCTATAAATCAGTTTATATTTAACTTATTATGTTTTGTCATTTCATTTATTATTGTTACATTTGTAGCGGTAATCA
>NZ_VUNG01000067.1 GCF_009695775.1 Hallella mizrahii
CAGCAAACAAAAGGAATTATACGACATTGTGTTGCAAAATGACGCTAAAAAATAACGCGTCTTGAGAGAACTGTATCTAACTGACCATAAAATCGGTCTTGGGTGGCGCAAAATAGGAAAACAGGAATACTATTTTACAAGTCTGCATTGGAGGTTCTATTGGTAAATGCGCCATAACAGACAAGCCTGTTACTTTTAATCAGCAGATAAATTCTATAACGCCCTATTTGTGTAATGTGGAGTTTGTCCATATAGTTTTGCAATCAGAATACTTTAGGTTGGCAATAATGGATAAGGCTACAGGAACAGCAACCCCTATAATCAATAGGGGTAATTGGGAAACTTTGTTGTTCCCTTTACCACCAATAAATGAACAGGAAAGAATTGTTGCGAAAATTACAGAGTTAACACATTTTCTTGGTATTTACAGCAATAAGCAAGAAGAACTTAATAAGTTAAATTCTAATATGTACCAACGCTTGAAGAAGGCAATTCTGCAAGAAGCCATCCAAGGCAAACTCGTTCCGCAAATTGCCGAAGAAGGTACAGCCCAAGAACTGCTTGAACAAATAAAAACAGAGAAGCAGAAACTCGTTAAGGAGGGCAAACTAAAGAAGTCTGCTCTCAGCGATTCTGTTATCTTTCGTGGTGACGATAACAAGTATTGGGAGAAGAAAAGCGCAACGTGTGAGTGTATTAATGAGGATATACCTTTTGATATACCGAAAAGTTGGGCTTGGGTACGTTTGGAAACTATCCTTAGTATTGGCTCTGCTCGTAGAGTTCATGCAAAGGACTGGAGACAAACGGGAATACCATTCTATCGAGCGAGAGAAATTGGCAAATTGGCTGATGATGGCTTTGTTGATAACGAACTATACATAGACCTTTCTTTGTACGAAGACTTTTCTTCAAGTGGAGTTCCTTTGCCAAATGACCTAATGATTACTGCTGTGGGAACTTTGGGGAAAGTATATATCGTCAAAGAAAGCGATAAATTTTATTACAAAGATGGAAGTGTACTGTGCTTGGCTAACAAGTATGGACTTTGTGCAGAATATCTAAAAATGGTGATAGAATCGCCTTCATTTAAGGGACAATACAGACAAGAATCAGAAGGGACAACAGTTGCTACATTGACTATGGTTCGCTTACAGAAGTATTTCATTCCATTACCACCATTGCAGGAACAATATAGAATTGTTGAAACGTATAGGAATATAGCAAGTATTATGAGCTGATAGGAAGCGAAGTATCTGAAATAGAACTTCCTTTTGACTTTCCAAGTACTTGGTCTATAGCTCGATTAAATGCTGTTTGTCAACTTACAGACGGCTTGAAAACCATTGGCAAGCAATGCTTGTTAGATGCCAAATACTTACGTGGTAAAAGTTCTGAAACTATAGTAGAACAAGGTAAACTTGTATATAAAGGTGACAATATAATGCTTGTGGACGGTGAAAACTCTGGTGAAGTTTTCATCGTACCACAAGATGGCTATATGGGTAGTACATTCAAGCAGTTATGGATAAGTTCCTCAATGTACGAACCTTATGTTTTAGCTTTTATACAGTTCTATAAAGAGACATTGCGCAACTCTAAGAAAGGGGCCGCAATTCCACACCTTAACAAGGAGCTTTTCTATGGTCTTATAATTGGCATTCCGCCATTTCAAGAGCAAAAAAGAATAGTCCAAAAGATAGAGTTGTCAGCGCAACTCTTGAAATAACTGGCTTATTTTGAAAGCAATACGCTCTTGTTCCTTTACAGGTGGTATCGGAATTAAAAAATCATTGTATTTGTTTTGGGTTAGTTGATTGATTGTGGTTGTATTACTCACATCTCTCAACTGCCCAAAGAACAAATCAGACTGCAAATAAGCAAACATATACTCGTAAATAGGAGTTTTACATATTGCCATAAATGCGCCAAATGTCATTGGCTCTGGCAAATTCCTTATAAGAGCCGATTTTCCAATTAACCGTTTGCTCCCATTTCTTGCACAAATTATAATATCATTCTCTTCTATAAGTAATTTTTCTGATATGGAAGAACTTACTCTTACAATATCATCTAATGCTAACTTGCCATTTCGTATATTACAGGAACGTAATACGATAGTTCCTTTCTTGTCAATATCTGTCGGTTTATACGTTAGACCAATATAAGAGTTTGATACATTACGAACTCTACACCATTCCCAATTACTTGGGATTTCAAAGGGAATTTGCTCAGTTATATCCAAGCATTTTTTGCCTACCTGCTCATAATACTTGTTATCGTCACCACGAAAGATAACAGAATCGCTGAGAGCAGACTTCTTTAGTTTGCCCTCCTTAACGAGTTTCTGCTTCTCTGTTTTTATTTGTTCAAGAAGTTCTTGGGCTGTACCTTCTTCGGCAATTTGCGGAACGAGTTTGCCTTGAATAGCCTCTTGAAGGATGCTCTTACGAATAGTATTGGAAAGTTCTTCATTTAACTTATTAAGTTTATCCTGCGCTTTTCCATACTCATCTATATATGGCATAAACTCCTTTATTCTTGTATCAATACGGAACTGCTCCGAAAGAGGTGGAAGTGGAACTAACAGAGATGTCATTGTTTCTGTGCTTACACGAGGCATTTTTACACCAAACGTTGTAGAATTAATGTAATCATCTACGTAAGGTGATTTCAAAAAGCTAACAATATAATCTTTGCATATATTGCCGTAGCAAGTGAAAGGTATGATTTCGGGAGTACAAATACCTCCTTCAGGTGCAACGAGTATCTTTAATAAATATGGACGAAGTTTGCTGTATAAAATGTCACCACGGTTGAAGACGGTCTTGTCTCCGATGGCTTTTCGCTCACCAACAGTTTTAATATTCAGCAATCTTCCTCCTTTTTCTATATCTTCCAAATCCAATTCCCATAATTGAGTATCGGCATTCGATGCGTTAATTTTTCTCTTTGTTTGGGCATAAGTTGATATTTCTCCTAATCTGCACCATTCCCACCCATTTGGTATCTCAAATGGAATCTCCTCATCTATGCACTTCACCTCCCCTGTAGCGAGTATCTTCTCATAATAGGAACTTATAGAACAAATTTATGTCTATTTTATTAGGACAACTTAATGTTTCACTAATAAACGAATAGAAATGGAATTAGACAAATTTGAAGAGTTCCTAAGTCAAGGCAATATGGCTAAGAACACGATTTCGGCATATATGTATGCCGTGAAGGAATTTGGCTCTCGACACAAAGAGTTGAACAAGAGAAACTTGTTGGTTTACAAGACCTACTTGATTGAGACTTACAAACCAAAGACGGTAAACCTCCGTATTCAGGCGTTGAACAAGTACCTTGTATTTGTGGGCAAGACGAAGCTCCGCTTGAAGTCGGTCAAGGTGCAGCAACGTTCTTATTTGGAGAATGTCATCAGCAATGCCGACTACACCTTCTTGAAGAACAAGTTGAAGAAGGAAGACAACTTGAAGTGGTACTTTGTGGTGCGTTTCTTGGCTGCGACTGGTGCCAGAGTGAGCGAACTTGTGCAAATCAAGGTTGAGCACGTGCAAGTAGGCTATTACGACATCTACACCAAGGGTGGCAAGATACGGCGTATCTATATCCCCAAGACATTGCGCACGGAAACAGAAAAATGGTTGCAAACACTCAACCGTACAAGTGGCTATCTCTTTCTCAATCGCTTTGGCGAGCGCATCACGACAAGAGGCATATCACAGCAGTTGAAGAACTATGCCGTAAAGTATGGCTTGAACGAGAAAGTGGTGTACCCTCACTCGTTCCGCCATCGCTATGCCAAGAATTTCTTGGAGAAGTTCAACGACATAGCCCTGCTTGCCGATCTCATGGGACACGAAAGCATTGAAACAACACGTATCTATCTGCGAAGAAGTAGCTTGGAGCAACAAGAAATTGTAGATAAGGTTATTACTTGGTAAAATGCCAATAAAGGTTCATAGGAATAAGAGTAGAAAGAGATGCAGGTCTCTTTCTGCTCTATCCATGTAAAACGTTTTATCATATGACATGCATATATTAATGGGGAAATCTGAACCGCCACCGTTAAAAATGCTTATTAGGGCGTTTCTGCGAGGTAATGATTTGAAAGCGTTTCTATTTCATCAATCTGCGTTTTTCGCATTTCCTCGTCTATGCCACTTAAAGCCAACGGCTGCCACAACCACTTGAAACTCAAAATAAAAGCATCCTCTGCTATTTTTTGCTTTTTTAGACGTTATTTTTCCTCAGAAACGGACTTTGACCGCATCATCTAACCTTTTTGATCACCAAAAACAACCGAGATGACCAGGTAAAATCACTGAGATGACACCGCCATCAGGCAAAAAACGATGAAACAGATGTTTTTTACCTGCTTCAGAAACAAAAAAATCTGTTCGCCGATCTCTAGATTGAGCGTTGAGACGAACAGACTTTTGTCAAGAAAAAACAGATGACTTGCCAACGAGATAAAGGCTATGGATCATCATTCGTGGGTGGTAGAACGGGCATAAGATCCGCACTTCATATTCAATTCCATGTGGCTTATGATAAACAACATGCCCTTTATCTTCTTCTCACCACGAACCACAAGTGCATGAGCAACGTGGTGACAAGGCCGTAGTGACGGGCCATGACGTGGAAGCGCTCGATGAGTGAGGCACGGTGGTTTTTGTTCGTGGTTCCACCGTCGAGATAATTTGCCACAACCTCGTTGACGCGCACGAGTCTGAGATGGCGGCGCTGCGCCTCGTGCATCACACGGATGCACCAGTCCACATCGGCCGAGAAGCGGTAGCGCAGGTCGTAGGGATTGTTCTTCGCCAAGTCGGCCCGGGCATAGAACGCCTGATGGCAGACAAGCATACCCCGGCAGAACGAGCGCCACGACAGATGAGCGGGTGGCTGCAGGCGCCGGTGACACAGAAACCGCCGCTGGCTGTCCACGATGTCGGTAAATCCATAGAGCACGCCCGGCAACGGCTCACCTTGCAACACGCAGTCGGCAACATGCTGCAAGGTGTCTGCCGACGGAAAGGCATCACCGGCATTGAGAAAGACGATATAGTCGCCCGTGGCCAGTGCCAGTCCTTTGTTCATCGCATCGTAGAGTCCACGGTCGGGCTCGCTCTGTATGCAGACCACATGACTGCTGCACTGCTGCTCAGTCTGTCGGCGATAGTCTTCAGCCATCGCCACGGTATCGTCGGCCGACTTGCCGTCGATGATCCAGTGCTCCACGTTGGGATAGGTCTGTGCCAGCACGCTGTCCAGCGTAGGCTGCAGGACCTGTGCCGCATTATAAGTGATGGTGACAACGGTAAATCGGATCATATTCTGAAAGATCTTTGCGCAATGGCGTTGGTGTATACCTCTATATATTTCACAGCGACGCTCTGTTGGCTATAGTTGCGCTCCACCTTGTTGACCGCCTCACGGCTGAGCTGCTTATGGTCGGCATCATGGAGCGTCCAGTAGATGCCAGCGGCGAGATCATCAGCCGAACGGTATTCCGCCACGTATCCGTTTTTCTGATGGTCGATCATTTCGGGGATGCCGCCCACGTTGAATCCAACGCACGGCACACCGCAAGCCAGTGCTTCCATGATGGTGTTGGGCAGGTTGTCGCTGAGCGACGGAATCACGAAGACATCCGCCGACTGATAGGCCTGCACAATGGCCCGTGTGTTGTTGACATAGCCCAAGGGATATACGGGCAATTGAAAGCGCTCCGCGATCTCGTCGGCATGTCCTCCCATGACCACCACGCCCCACTGTTCTTTGAGTTCAGGATGGTCGGCGGCGAGTTTGTTGCAAGCCTCAACCATATAGTCCATGCCTTTGATGGTGTTGGTCACGCGCTGCGAGACAAAGAGGATCAGCTTCTTGTCGAGTGGCAGATGCATACTGAGCCGTGCCTGTCGCTGGTCGTCGGGACGGAACACCCGCGTGTCGATGGGATTGGGAATGGCGGTGATGTCCTGTCCCATGAGCAGGCGGCTGCGTCGTGCCTCGCCGGCGAGCCACCGACTGCAGGCCACGAACTTGATGGCATGTCTGGCCAGTATCTTTGCCTTACGCTCCCACACCTTATACGACAGGTCGCTCTTACTGCCGCCACCGGGCAAGAGACGGCACTGCCGGCAATGCGTCGTGAAGTGGGGGCATGACAGGGCATAGTGACAGATGGCCGTCGCGGGCCACATGTCGTGCATGGTCCACACCACGGGCTTGCCGTCGGCAAGAATCTTGTTGATGTCCTTGAGTGAGAGCATACCCTGGTTGATCCATGCCAGATGGATCACGTCCGCCTCCTTATACTCTGGCAGAGAAGTGATGTCAGAGCCTGCGCAGGCCGTATCGATCTCGAAGAGATGGTCACGCTTGAAGTGAAGATGCCAGAAGATACACCACCGCTCCCACAGGAAATGCAGGCGGTGACGACCCGGATGTGGCAAGCCTACCACCGTGATGTTGTCGGTCTGTTTGTCGGCCACGAGCATTTTAGCTTTCACGCCGTTGTTGTTGAGAGCTTCCATGAGCCGGTTGGCGGCCACAGCGGCTCCTCCGGTCTTTTCGCTGGTGTTGACAATGAGTACGCGCATAGTCTTTTTCTTTATTACTAAGACAAAGTTACGAAAAGAATGCCCAACAACCAACGATTCTGCAATATTTTATTATGTGTACGCAAACACCCATTGATTTACATCAATAAAAAGGTTTTTTCTATTTAATTATCACAGGAAATGTTGTAGGAATAAGAAAATCATAGTACCTTTGCACACGTCAAAAGGTTAATAGATTGTTTAGGTTAGTAGTAATAGATTTAGGTTTTTAGTTATTAGGTTTAAGGTAGATTTGATAGATTGTTTAACGGATGATAACAGAGACCGCGAGGTCAATGTTTGATTTGAAAAGGATTTTTAGTTAAACATAGGCTATACGCTGGAGCTCGTTGAGAGTTTCAGCGTATTTTTTTTGAAGACCCTCCCCTCCCTAAAAGGGAGGGAGAAAGCAACAAACCAGTTTTACCTAAATAACATTGAGATTCCGCAACTTCTTCCCACACCTGACTTCATCACATCTTTGGTTGGATGAAGTGTCATCATTGATTATCAGTTAGTTATAAGCTTATTTCAGCAATTGATGGTGACGCAATTGCGAATGATGGAATGATATCCCTCCTTAACAGCCCGGCAGACAGTCAATGTCTTTGTCCTGACTCATATTGCCTTGCCATCTCCAGATGATAAAGAAAAAAGAAAATCATGTACAGGCTTACGCTCCATGAGGAGCTCTGAGTCTCAACCAGTGGGATAGCCTTACGAGCAAGCTCGACGGCTATCCCACTGGTTGAGACTCACCCCTTCGGGGTCAAAGCCTGTACATGAAGAAAATTGTCAAGGCATAAAATTGCGCATAGCGCATAAAATAATAAATTGCGCATAAGCGCATAAAATATGATGCCGCCCAACAGAACACAAGCAGCATAGCAGACTTTCAAGACGCTATGGACTATCTTTCGGCCGCAGGATTTTATGCCCAAGGGGCAATTTTACGCGATAGCGATTTTCGTCACGGACAGGCTTTGTCCCCCCAGTAGGGGGTGGTGCTGAGGTGATGGGGGACAGCCGACGAGCTTGCTCGTAAGGCTGTCCCCCATCACTTCAGCACCATAGCTCCATGGGGAGCTAAAGTCTGTACGTGACTATTTTCCAAAAACTTATTCTCGATTCAGAGTGACGCATTGACGAAGTCAGGAAATAACATTGAGATTCCGCAACTTCTTCCCACAAAGGTAGCCCCCTAACTTTTAATGCGTAACTTCCTTTATAGTTGGTATTGGTTCCATCCGTTAAAGTACTGCGGCAACTCTCCTGATATTCTCAAGCTTTGACAGGAACCCTTTGTCCCGTTTTGCCATCTGCTTTGAATACTGCGTCTGCATGTTAATCCAGAAGTCTGCATCAATGCCCAATGCAGCCTCAAGCATCATAGCGTATTCAACGCTTATGTCACGTTTGCCGTTGATAATGTCGTTGAGAACAGAATAGGACATACCCATTTTTTTAGCAAGCTGACGCTGCGACATTCCTCTATCTTCAAGTTCATCCCGGATAACTTCTCCAGGATGAGTTGGCTCAAAAGGATCCACGTTGTTAGCTATCATATTGTCTTTAACTCCGTCTATGTGTATCATAATAACATCCTCCTATTTATAATGACTGCTTAATTCCGTTATATTGCAGATAGTGGAAATATCTTCTCCATTCTGCTTAGTCTCCTCAAATTCTATACGGTACTGGTTATTGACCCTTACTGATGAAAGGCCTTCTTTGTCACCATGCAATTTCTCTTCCTCATCTTAGGGGGAAGAGACTGTGGAGAAGAGAACTTTCTATTTTTGCATTGTCTGGTCTATGCTCACCAACTTGTTGACAATGGCATAGATGGTCAGACCCGCTGGTGAATGTATTTGCAGTTTCTTGGCGATATTGCGTCGGTGGGTGATGACCGTGTTGGTGGAGATGCAGAGATGGTCGGCGATTTCCTTGTTTGACATGCCTTGTACGAGAGCCACGATGACATCGCGCTCGCGCTGGCTCAACGGGTCATCCTCACCCTCATGCTTTACCATACCGGGTATAGCACTGAGCTCCACGCTCTGTTGCTTCCGTCTGTTTTCGAGATGTCGTATGACGGGAATGAAGATATCGTTCTCCACATTGCAGTGGAGATGTAGCCACTCCTCATTATTATATATATCGTAGAGTGTGGCCATGAGTTTGTTGTTGTGAGGTCCGTCGGCAGGCAGATATTTGATGATGATGTTTTTGAGCTCCCTGAGTTTTGTGTCGAGTTGGCTGTGGTGCTTGGAATAGGTGTCGATATCGTAGTTGTCGGACATCTCTCCGTCGAGGAGTTTCTGCACGTAAGGGAAGACATGCTTCTCCTCGTAGCGCATGTGCACCGTCACGCCATGGGCGTATTCATCATACAGTTTGAGGATGAGGCGTGCGAGATTGTCCTTTTCGTCGAGCGCATCGGCGAGCTCACGGCGAATCAACGGCAGTTGGAAGTCGAGATAGTAATCGTGGCTGGCGCGCAGATATTTGAGCAGCGTGGGGATGGAGACCATGTCCAGGCCGACTTTGTCCTCGTAGCCGTTGACCGTGTAGTTGATGACCGTCAGGAAGGTAAAGGTGTCCACTCCCTGCTCCTTGCACACCTCGTCGACGGTCTTGTCGCCAAAGCCGAGATAGATGCCAAAGGAGTTCATCGCCTGCAGGATATTATAGTTGTCACGGATGACCGATATCATCTTGTCGCCCGCCTCATACATCTTCACATTTTTCATTGCCTTTAATGATTCTTATTCGCCATTTGCAAAATTACGCATTCTCTTTCATTTATGCAATACCTAAAATTAAGTAAAGCCCCTTTTAGTCATCATCAACCTAAAACCAAAGCAACTACTATCTTTGCAAAAATATCGGAATGACAAATATCGCAATACAAATGACACTGCAAATTTAGGTCACAAATATTAAGGATTCGTTAACAGCTAATGGCATTGAGACTACAACCATGTGAAAGAAGTGTTTCATCGTAAACACTGATGTTACAGACAAAACATAGCCCCCATACCCCCAACAATGAGGATACTGAAGGTGTTTACTGATTTCACGAATTTTAGGTATTGTAAACATTTTCTATTTCCCGTAACTTTGCAACCGAAAAGGAAAAGACACTATTCCCGAAAAATAAGTATCGAATAACCATTTATCATTAAAGGTAAATATCAACAGTAATACATGATGGAAAAAAAGATGTCAACAAGCCTGCTGTCTTTGGCATTGGCTTTCACAACCCTGCCCATACAGGCACAAGTCAGTGCCGCAGACTCGGTGATGGCTCACGCCCGCGGTCACCGCTTGAGCGTAGGCGGATACGGCGAGGCTGCCTACAGCCGCAATTTCTACAGCGATAACGTCTACCGCTATTCACGTGCAAGCCAGTATAAGCATGACCCAAGCCATGGGCGCCTCGACATTCCCCATGCTGTCATCTATCTGGGCTATGACTTCGGCAAAGGATGGACGATGGGCTCGGAGATAGAATTTGAGCACACCGGCACCGGCTCGTCGGTAGAACAGGAATATGAGGAGAGCGGTGAATGGGAAACAGATACGGAAAAAGGCGGTGAGGTGGAACTGGAACAGTTCTGGCTGCAAAAGAGTTTTGCTCGATGGGCCAACATCCGTGCCGGACACATCGTCGTGCCCGTGGGACTACTCAACGCCCACCACGAGCCGCTCAACTTCTTCACCGTCTATCGCCCGCAAGGCGAATACACCATTCTGCCCTCGACATGGCACGACACGGGCGTGAGTTTCTGGGGACGCGCTGGGAAGTTCCGCTATGAGGCTCAGCTGCTTGCTGGACTCGACGGATTTAAGTTCAGCCGAGACGGATGGATCAATGCAGGAGCCGGAAGCCCCTTTGAATATAAGGTGGCCAACAAATACGGCTTTGCCACACGCCTGGACTACTATGTCACCGATGGTCTGCGACTGGGACTGAGTGGATACTACGGACAGTCGATGCACAATACTTTTCCCCACGACATGGAGGGTGACAACTACAACACCCAGGGAGAGAAGATAGGCACGAAGACCTACGACAACATCAAAGGTAGCGTGTATTTCGGTTCTTTCGACTTTACCTTTCATAAATATAACTGGATCGTACGTGGCCAGGCCGACTATGGTTACTAAAGTTTCCCACTTGCCATTTTACAGGCTTCCGCGAATAATCGCACATTGCAATATGTTGACTGACAAACGATTAATATTTTGAAAATAAAAGTTAACACTCTGTATTAGTGCATAGTCACG
>NZ_VUNG01000068.1 GCF_009695775.1 Hallella mizrahii
TTAATCGTTTATGTATCAATGATTTATTTGCACTACAAAGATACAAAAACTTTTGGACATTCCTTCTCTTTTCTCTTGATTTTTAAGACTTTAAGGGCGAGCTATTTGCAAGTGGGAAACTTTAGTAGATTTAAAAAGTTTCTGATGCAAAGTTACTACACAATCGCCCCGTTTCCAAATCCGGGGCTTCTATTGCAGTTAAAATCTGTTAACAGCGGCGCGTAAACATCATTTTTCTGCATTTATGGTTTGCCAGGGGCGTGATTATTATTCGTTCACGGTATATATATCGTTGGGCAGGACGAAACTCCCAACTCCTAATTCCCAACTCCTAATTCCTAACTCCTAACTCCCACATACGCAACAACGCAACACGCAACAACGCAACATAAGGTCGTTTCTGACCATCAACGGCAAATGTGACCGAAAATGAGACTATATAGTAAAAACATATTATATTATTATATATTATAATATTATTTAATATATTAATAATTAGTATTTTATAGAATCTATCTATTCTATCTTCTTATTTTACAATTCTGATTTTGCCCGACATGCGATAGCTATAAATGTTGCGTTGTTGCGTTGTTGCGTTGTTGCGTTTTTGGGGGGGGGAGGGAAGAAAAAGGGTAGGGGAGTTGGAGAGTTCGGAAAAGGTTGTATATTTGCAAGTCGAAAGTAAGAATGCTGATGAAAGCATTATGCGAGCAAAGTCGGGGAAAGCGCTACACCGCTACACCGCTACACCGCTACATAAGGCCGATACAGACATGCGACGAGGAAAACACAGAAAATGAGACTATAGAGTAAAAATATATTATATATATTATATATTATTATTAATATATTAAATATTAGTATTTTATGTTATTTGTTTGCTTATCTTCTAATTTTACAAATTCGCTTATTCCGACATGCGATAGCTATAAATGTAGCGGTGTAGCGGTGTAGCGGTGTAGCGGATGGGAGGAGGGAAAAGAAAAAAGTGGGGAACCGTGGTTCGTGGGAAAAGACGTGGCTGTGGCACTGGGATATTCTGTTGCAAGAAAAGCTATTCGTGACCACGTAGACGAAGAAGACAAGCAAATCCTAACGTTCCAAAATGGAACCTTTGAAAGTCTGGACATTCCGAACAGAGGGCTTACCATCATCAACGAGTCGGGCCTTTACTCCCTCGTCCTCTCCTCGAAGCTCCCGCAGGCGAAGGTCTTCAAGCGCTGGGTCACCGCTGAGGTGTTGCCCTCCATCCGTCGCCACGGAGCCTATGCCACGGCACCGACATTGGGAGGAAGGGCGTCACCAAGCACTCTTACCGTATGATGTCCCGTGTGGGGGTCACTCGTTGTCTATGAGTTTGTTGACGACGGCCTTTGCGCGGAGATACATCAGTCGCTCGTCCTCGTCTTTGACCGGCTTGGCAGTTTTCAATTTATCCATCAGTCGTTTGGCAAATGCCGTGATATGCTGCTGATGGCGTTGGCGGATGCCGAAGTAGCATTGCAGCTCGTAGGCAGCTCTTGCGGGCAACGTGTCCTGCATAAGCGCGGCGAGCTCGAGATGGTACTTGGCGCGGTATTCCTCTTTCCGCTGCATCGTGACAGCCATGCTGTAGAGGGCAATCTTCTCGCTCGGATTGTAGATGAGTTTTGCGAGCTCAGCATAGAGATAGCTGTCGTGATGGCGGCGGAGTAGCTTCTTGTAAGTGTCCACAGCCTCTTTTTTCTTGCCAAAGAGCGTGTGCATTTGTGCCAGATGGCGAAGGTTTTCCTTGTAATATGGAGATTTCTTCAGTGCTGTGCGGAAAAGGTCGGCGATGGTGTCGACATACTTTGTGTCGCGCTGAGGCAGGTTTTTCAGCAGATGGTTCACAACCTGCTGGCCGAGTGAGGGCACGGAATGGCCTTGGGCAATATAAGGCTGCCAGTCTGCTTCGGTCATCCGGTTGAAGAAGGGCATGAAGTAGACGAGGTTGAAGTTGTCGATATTCTTGTCGAGTGTCAGTGCCGCGTTGACAATGGCTCGGTTGCCCATGAGCAGTCGGTCTTGGATGTGGGGATAGAGCTGTGTGAGCTGGTAAAGCAGCTTGCGGGCCTCGTCGATCCGCTTCTCCCGGACGCGCATCTTAAACAAGTCGTTGGTGCACCAAAACATGCAGAGGTTGGTGTGTGGGCCTTGGTGGATGGCATAGATTTGCAGGATGGCGCGGTAAGCCTCTTCGGTGCGCCCCTCTTTTCTGAGTTCAAAAATGTCTCTGACTTCCATAGGCTTTTTCTTTTGCAGTGTGGTCGATAAGGTTTAGGCTGTAAGGCTTTGTCGTGTTATTTCATGTTTATTTGTATTTGTCTTTTGCCCAAATGATGTTGCCGTAGAGATCGTAGTAGTGGTCTTGTGCCATCCATTGCTGGTGTTTGGGCGTCGCGTTGGGGTTGAGGCATCGTGAAGCCCTTTATCAGGCTGCCGGCGAAAGATAGTACTCGGTGACGGTTAAATGTCATAAGAAAAAGATCCAGAGGCGACGGATCGCCCCTGGACGGATAGTAAGGATCTAAAACAGAAATTAGTAAGCGAAGAGCGGATACTGCTTCATCGTGTCATTAACTTTCTCACGCACGCGCTTGATGACCTGTTCGTTCTCGGGGTCTTTGAGCACTTCGTCGATGAGGTCGGCGATGAGGTGCATCATATCTTCCTTGGCGCCACGTGTGGTCATGGCAGCGGTACCCAAGCGGATGCCTGATGTCTGGAAGGCACTGCGCTCATCGTAGGGCACCTCGTTTTTGTTGACGGTGATGTCAGCAGCTACGAGTGCGTTCTCTGCGACTTTACCCGTGAGATCGGGATATTTCTGACGCAGGTCGAGGAGCATCGAGTGGTTGTCAGTGCCGCCGCTGACGATGCTGAAGCCATGGTCGATGAGGTCCTGCGCCAGCACGGCAGCGTTTTTCTTCACCTGAGTAGCATACTCTTTCCATGACGGACGCAGGTTCTCACCGAAGCCGACAGCCTTGGCAGCGATGACGTGCTCCAGCGGACCACCCTGGTTGCCTGGGAAAACAGCCGAGTTGAGCAGCTGGCTCATCTTCTTCAACTCGCCCTTCTTATTATGTTTGCCAAAGGGATTGTCGAAGTCTTTGCCCATGAGAATCACGCCACCACGGGGACCACGCAGCGTCTTATGCGTCGTCGTGGTGACGATATGGGCGTATTTCACCGGGTTGTTGAGCAGTCCGGCCGCGATGAGTCCGGCCGGATGAGCCATGTCGATCATCAGCAGTGCACCCACCTCGTCGGCGATCTTGCGCATACGTTCATAGTCCCACTCACGGCTATAGGCCGAGCCACCACCGATGATTAGCTTCGGCTTGTATTCCAGTGCGAGTTTCTCCATATTGTCGTAGTCCACGCGCCCGGTCTCGCGGTTGAGCGTATAGCCGATGTGGTTATAGAGGATACCGGAGGTGTTGACACTGCTGCCATGAGAGAGGTGACCACCCTGGTCGAGGTCAAGACCCATGAAGGTGTCGCCGGGCTTCAACACAGCGAGCAGCACGGCTTGGTTGGCCTGTGCACCGGAGTGAGGCTGTACATTGGCAAACTCAGCGCCGAAGAGTTTCTTGACGCGCTCGATGGCGAGGGTTTCTACCTGGTCCACCACTTGGCATCCGCCATAGTAACGTTTGCCGGGCAGACCCTCAGCATATTTGTTGGTCAGATAACTGCCCATAGCCTGCATCACCTCGTCGCTGACGAAGTTCTCTGATGCGATCAGCTCCATGCCTCTGAGCTGACGCTGGTGCTCCTGCTCGATGAGGTCGAAAATCTCTTGATCTCTTTCCATAGTGTGAATGTTAATAATATGATTTATACAAGTTCTACTTATACAAGTTCTACGTTGTTGATGTCTTGCTCTTTATCGCAATAGTGGCATTTCACAATACCCTTCTCCTTGTCGATGACAGTGAAGAAAGTGTCCATGGGCTCGTTGTTGGTGATGCACTTGGGATTGTTGCATTTGATGATTCCATGGAGCTCATTGGGTGTGACCACCATTTTCTTTTCCACCACCTCGTAGTCCTTGATGATGTTCAGCACCACGTTGGGCGCGATGACCGACAGTCGGCTGATTTCCTCGTCGGTAAAATATTTATTGGTGATCTTGATGATGCCTTTTTTTCCGAGCCGTTTCGATGGCAGGTTGTAGCCGATGAGTGTGGGCACGTCGATATCGGTCAGATGTAGCAGACGCGCCACCTCATAGGTTTTCTCTGAAGGTATATGGTCGATGACAGTGCCGTTTTCGATGGCGGCGACTTGCAATTCTTTCTTTCCCATGATAAAAACTATGATGATCTGATAATACTCTGATAATGAATGTGATGCTGTTTCGGGTTAAAACTGCGATTCAATGATGGTCTTGTCGTTTTTCACATCATCGAGGGTGATCCCCAGACAATAGCAGAAGATGGCTTCGCGGGCGTAGAGTCCGTTTTGGGCCTGCTGGATGTAGTAAGCGTGCGGGTTGCTGTCGACGTCGTAGGCGATCTCGTTGACGCGTGGCAGCGGGTGCATGATCTTCATGTTGGGCTTTGCTTTGGCGAGCATGCTGTTGCGGAGGATATAGACGTTTTTCACGCGCTCATACTCCATCAGGTCGGAGAAGCGCTCTTTCTGCACGCGGGTCATATAGAGGATGTCGGCGTCGGCAATCTCTTCCTCGTTGAAGGCGGTGTGCTCATGAAACTCGATGTCGTGTGCCTTGCAATAGAGCTTATATTCCTGCGGCATGGCGAGCTCCTTGGGCGCGATGAAGTGAAACACGGGGTGGAAATGACGCATGGCGGTGATGAGGGAGTGGACGGTGCGGCCGTATTTCAGATCGCCCACGAGATAGATGTTGAGGTTCTCCAGCGTGCCCTGTGTCTTGTAGATAGAGTAGAGGTCGAGCAGGCACTGTGAGGGGTGCATGTGTGCGCCGTCGCCGGCGTTGACGATAGGGATGGGAGCCACCTCGCTGGCATACTGTGCGGCGCCTTCGATATAGTGGCGCATGGCGATGATGTCGGCATAGTTGCTCACCATCAGGATGGTGTCTTTGAGGGTTTCACCTTTTGTGGTACTGGAAGTCTTGGCATCGGAGAAGCCAATGACACGTGCGCCTAATCGGTTGGCTGCCGTCTGGAAACTGAGTTGCGTGCGCGTGGATGGCTCAAAAAACAATGTTGCGACGACCTTGCCTTTCAACAGCTCACGGTTGGGATGTTTCTCGAATTCCTTGGCCATGGCGAGCAGATACATAATCTTCTCTTTGGAGAGGTCTGCAATCGTCACAAAATTATGTTTGTCCATATTATTTTGATTGATGGGTTATTTTCGACTGCTAAGTTACTGATAATTTTCCATATAGTGGTGCTGTTTGAAAGAAAAATTGTATTTTTGCAAAAGAAATAATAAATATTCTGATGCGAAGGACTTTTATAAAAACACTGTGGGTATGTCTCATGTCATTGATTGGCATTGGTTTTCTCCTCTTTTTCCTCATTTGGTTTGGGGTGATTGGCTATTCGCCTGATATAGAAAACCTGCAGAACCCGATCAACAAGACGGCGTCGCAGATCTATTCGGCCGACGGCAAGATCATCGGCACTTACAATGCCGACAAGGCCTACCGCATACCTGTGCCTTATTCCAAGCTCTCGCCCTATTTGGTCAAGGCGCTGGTGGCTACGGAGGATGAGCGGTTCTATGAGCATTCCGGCATCGACTTCATCGCCTTGGGGCGAGCCATCGTCAAGCGCGGACTGATGGGGCAGACAAGTGCCGGTGGCGGCAGTACGATCACGCAGCAGCTTGCCAAACAGCTCTATTCCGACCCTGCGCAGTCAACTACGCAGCGACTGTTGCAAAAACCCATCGAGTGGGTCACGGCCATCAAGCTCGAGCGCAACTTCACCAAGGAAGAGATCATCTCTCTCTATCTTAACTATTTCGACTTCCTCCACGGTGCTGTGGGCATCAAGACAGCTTCCAACACCTATTTCAATAAGGAGCCAAAGGATCTTACCCTCAACGAGGCGGCACTGCTCATCGGTTTGTGCAAGAATCCCTCGCTGTTCAATCCTGTACGCTATCCCGAGCGCGCCAAGCAACGCCGCAATGTGGTGTTGGGTCAGATGCTCAAGGCGGGATATCTGTCAAGAGCTGAGTATGAGGAGAATGCGGCTCAGCCCATCGTGCTCCGTTTTCATCGTGCTGACCATAAGGATGGCACAGCTGTCTATTTCCGTGAATTCCTCAGACAATACATGATGATGGACGCACCGAAGAAAGCCGACTATCCCTCATGGAATAAGCGGCAGTATGTCATCGACTCCATCGCTTTCGCCACGGACCCACTCTGTGGATGGTGCAAGAAACACACCAAGAAGGACGGTTCTTTCTACAATGTATATACCGATGGCTTGAAGATCTTCACCACCATCGACTCGCGGATGCAGCGCTATGCCGAGGAGAGCGTCTATGGCCATGTGGCGCAGTTCCTGCAGCCGGCCTTCAACGCTGAGAACCGCAAGAAACCCAATGCGCCCTTCACCAGTGAACTGACCCCGGAGCAAGTGCGGCAAATCATCGGACGGTCGATCCGGCAGAGTGAGCGCTACCGCAATATGAGGGAAGCGGGAGCCTCGCCCGAGGAGATCGACAAGGCTTTCCATACGCCTACCGACATGACGGTGTTTACCTATCATGGCGACATCGATACGGTGATGACGCCTTTGGACTCCATCCGATATTACAAGTCGTTTCTACGAGCCGGATTCATGAGCATGGACCCGCATACGGGGCAGGTCAAGGCTTATGTCGGCGGCATAGACTTTGAGCATTTCCAATATGATATGGTCATGGGAGGACGGCGTCAGGTGGGATCCACCATCAAGCCTTTCCTCTATTCCCTGGCTATGGAAAACGGATTCTCGCCCTGCGACCTCGCACCCAACGTGCAGCGTACGTATATGGTGGCCGGCCAGCCGTGGACACCACGCAACGCTAACCGCAGCCGCTATGGACAGATGGTGACGCTCAAGTGGGGACTCGCTCAGTCCAACAACTGGATCTCGGCTTATCTGATGAGTAAACTCAACCCCAACCAGTTTGTCACCATTCTCCATAAGTTTGGTATCAACAATCCCGATATCTACCCCTCCATGTCGCTTTGTCTCGGACCCTGTGAGGTGTCGGTGGGTGAGATGGTGAGCGCCTACACTACCTTTGCCAATAACGGCATCAGAGTGGCACCGCTCTTTGTCACCCGCATCGAGGACAACGAGGGGAATGTGGTGGCTGAATTCCATCCCCGGATGAGTGAAGTGATCAGTTCGGAAAGTGCCAACAAGATGCTCGTGGAACTGATGGCGGTTGTTGACGAGGGTACGGCAGGGAGACTGCGGTATAAATACAATATCCCCGGTGAGATTGGCGGCAAGACGGGTACCACCAACCGCAACTCCGATGCCTGGTTCATGGGCTTCACGCCGCAGCTCGTCAGCGGCGTATGGGTTGGAGGTGAGGACCGCGACATCCACTTCGACTCCATGCGCATGGGGCAGGGTGCTACGATGGCACTCCCCATTTGGGCTTACTTCATGAAGAAGGTCTATCGCGATCAGTCTTTGCCCTATAAGCCTAACGCGACCTTCGGGATCCCTGAGGGCTTCAATCCTTGCGCCAAAGACGACGACGGCGGGCTTGGCATTGAAGAGGTCTACGAATAGCAGAGACGAGTTCTGTACTTTAAAAGTTTATTAATTTATGACATTGAAGGAATTGGCAATAAAGCGCTTCTCTGTGCGAAAGTTTACGGACGAAGCGGTCAGCAAAGCTGACATAGACTATATCATGGACTGTGTGAGGTTGGCTCCGTCGGCCTGCAACCGACAGCCATGGAAGTTTCTCATGATCACCTCTCCCGAGGCAAAAGAAAAGATTCATCAGTGCTACGACCGCGACTGGTTTAAGACTGCACCGATGTATGTGCTGTGCTTAAAGGATGTGAACATCTGTTGGGTGCGCCCCGACGATGGCAAACCGCATGGCGACATCGATCTCGGCATTGCCGTGGAGCATCTCTGCTTGGCAGCAGCGGAGCGTGGGTTGGGCACATGTTGGGTGTGCAACTATCATGTTGAGACTCTCCAGCGTCTCTTTCCCGTGGAGGGATTCGAGGCTGTAGCCATCATTCCACTTGGACATATTGCCGCTGACTGTCCTCATGCTGAGAAGCGGCGTAGAGCGTTGAACGAAATCATAGAGGAGATTTAACGATGAATACAGGTAAACGATTGATGCGATCCATGTCGGACCGCTGGTTAGCAGGAGTGTGCAGCGGCATCGCCAACTACTTTGGTTGGGATGTGGCCATCCTGCGTTTGGTCTATTTGTTGCTGACGCTGTGCACTGCCTTCAGCGGCATCATCATCTATATTATCCTTTGGATTTGTATGCCGGAGGATAACAACTAATTTACGATGAAAATCAAGATTGCGACCGCACTGCTGCAGCTAAGGTGTACACAGACCATCGCGAGCCGTTTCTCTGTCAGAAGCAGGGGGAAGTAATCCTGCAATTACCGAAGAACTTTAAAGTTATTTGGGAGGGAAAGCAAAGAAATGATCTTTTGCTACGTTGCGATTCTTTATTCGCCACGTGGCAAAAGATCTTTTTATATATGAATACTATGTTCTGGCTCCGTCGGCTTTTCGCCTATCATTGAGAAAAGTGTTACCTTGCTTCTTTCATATTCTGTACGGTCTTCATGGTTCTTACATATTGACCTTGTGAGTCACGAACAGCGTGGTAGGTGACAAGTGTGGCACGCTGCTCTCCATGTTGCCGGTGGTGGATCCGTAAACAATAAGTGTCTTTTTCATATATACTGATTCCTTTCTTGTTTCCTTCGTTTTTTCATGTAACATTAATGTTGGCAAACGGCTGCAAACGGTCGCAAGTAATCGGTTGATTATCAGTTAACAAGCGTTTGAAGTCTTCCCAAATGGCTATTTTCCGCTTCTGGAATTTGGGCTCTCTTTCTTTTGACAGAAAACAATCATAAATCCTATCGTTTTAGATTGTGGATTACTTTAGCAAATATAAGTTCGGCAACAAACTAAATTTATTGCCGAACTTATACGACTATTATATGCAGCTGTCACATTAACATACTGTCCATCCTTTATGTACTGTTTTTAGCTGATTCAGATTTTCCCTATCTGCATACGCTTGAAGAACTCTTTTACGGCATTGCGCTGATACATCCCCTTGACATAGACCAGCGAGGTATGCATGGTTTCCTTGGCTTCCTTAATTGGAATAGCCTTGTAGCCTTCTTCCTCATAGATGACTGATTCGGAGAGAATGGCTACAAGGTGACATGACTTCACCATGTGAATCATCGTGTAAATCTCGTTGATTTCCATGAGAGGCCTCAGGTCAACACTGTGTTCACGAAGCAGACCGTCAATCATCGTGCGGGCATTCATGCCCTTTGCAGGAACTGCTGTAAGAAAAGCCTTCAGCTGACTGAGCTTCACTTCCTCATACTTTGCCAATGGGTGCTCTTCTGCTACAACGGCACATAAGCGTGACTCGAAGAGTGGTATCTCCTCCAGCAACGGCTCGTTTTCCAGAAGATTATAGGTCAGCGCAAAGTCTATCTCGCGATTATGAAGCAACGTAATGAGTTCATCGGCACGCTCGAAACGGACGACAAACTGGATGTCTGGGTATTGCGGACAGAAACGCTGCATCGTCCTGGTGAGCAACACGGAGAGTCCGTAGGTGGCACCTATGCGGAGTTTTCCCGTTTTCAGTCCTTCCATATCTTGAAGTTGCTGTCTGCCTTGCTCGGCATACTCCAGTGTCTGACGGGCAAAGGGCAGGAACTGCCTACCTGCCTCGGTCAGCGACACCTTCTTTCCGATGCGCTCGAAGAGTTGCACCCCGAGGTCATCTTCCAATTGTTTGATCTGTTGCGAAAGCGTACTTTGGACAACCAAGCATTCCTGGTGTAATCAGCAAATTTTCATGCAACATTTTTAAGAAAAATAACATATAGCATTCTTCGGCAATTAAGATGTAGCATTATTGATGCGTTTTGGCAATTAAGATGGCGCAGTACCAAGGTTTCCCT
>NZ_VUNG01000069.1 GCF_009695775.1 Hallella mizrahii
TGCGCACAAGCACTTGAATGCTTCACTTCACTCTTTCGTCCGTGGACTGCAAGGGCGAAGTCATGCTCTTGATGCGCTGCGCAATGATTGGGAATATCCGCTACGCAATGCATAGGAGTATAAGCTATGCAATGCATTGGAGTACCACAGTATCGCAAAGCAAGTGGCTACAGTAGCATCAAGGCTGCGCTTCGATGCTCTTCCGCCACACGCCTTGCGCACAAGCCTTTGAAGGCTTCACTTCGCTCTTTAGTCCATGGACTGCAAGGGCGAAGTCAAGCTCCTGATGCGCTACGCAATGATTGGGAATATCCGCTACGCAATGCATAGGAGTACCAACAGTATCGCAAGGCAAGTGGCTACAGTGGCATCAAGGCTGCGCTTCGATGCTCTTTCGCCACACGCCTTGCGCACAAGCCTTTGAATGCTTCACTTCCCTCTTTCGTCCATGGACTGCAAGGGCGAAGCCAAGCTTTTGAAGTGCTTCGCAATGATTGGGAATATCCGCCACGCAATGCATGGGAGTACCAACAGTATCGCAAGGCAAGTGGCTACAGTGGCATCAAGGCTGCGCTTCGATGCTCTTCCGCCACACGCCTTGCGCACAAGTACTTGAATGCTTCACTTCGCTCTTTCGTCCAAGGACTGCAAGGGCGAAGTCAAGCATTTGAAGCGCTACGCAATAATTGGAAATATCAGATATATAATAATATGAGTATGAAATACAATAACTCCGAAATGTCGGGGAAATATCGTACCTTTGTGCCCAATATGGAGACGAAGATTGAAACTACGAATACTGGCGGCAAAGTGCTTGCCTATGATGGTGAAGAACTTGTTGGCCGACTGGATTTCTCCTTCAAGGGAAATGTATTGAGTATTGACCACACGTATGCCTACAAGGAAGGGATAGGTGTGGGGAGTCTGCTTGTCAGTGCTGTCAACGACTATGCTGTCAGTAAAGGGTTAAAAGTCCTGCCCGTCTGCTCATTCGCCGTTGTCTGGTACCAGAGGCATCCGCAGTTTCAGGATATTCTTGACAGGAAGGACTGATAAAGTCAGTTATCGTCTTTAGGAAAGTCCATATCCGCAGTCGCATCAAACATGGCATTTTGTAAGTCCTGCTCATTCATTATTCCTACCCAGTCCATGAAATTGTCGTCAAGAACATTGTCAATAAGCTCATCCGGAGGACAAATCCAGTAGTCATCAAGGTTGTAAGGGAGTTTCTGAGACAACTGGTATGTATAAATGCCCAAGTCCGTCATAGGATGGGCAGCTGCATAGTCCTGCATTTCCTTTGAAGTGCACATATACAGGTATTGGAGCAGTATATCACAGTCATCCTCGTAGGAGTCTTCATCGAAGCCTTCGAATTCCTCAAATTCGACATCACGCCCACGTTCCTTGTAGAAACGGCGTAACATCAGCATTTCTTCGGCTGTGAAGTGCAGGTTCATATCATCCGGAATGATGGCTTCCGGCACATTCTCGTTCTCAGGATCTAAGCGTTCCAATGTAAAATGATACGGCTTTTTATGGATTTCTTTGAAGTCTATCATATTGAATAAATTTGTTTAGGTGCAAAAGTAACGAAAATATTCATATTCCCCAAAAAATTATTGGGCAATAATAGGGGTCAATAGCAAAAAGCAATATTCCGTATTTGTTCTCCAGCAATAGATATTTCAATATGTCCAAGGGCTTTCACAAGTCCTTGGACAATAAATAAATCGCGCGATAGACACAAGTATTAACCAAAATTATGTATTGTCTAATGATAACACGAACAACTCAATGGCGTTAATCATCAGGCGGTTTTCTTCCATTTGACTAACTGCTTAATTACAATCGTTGGGACCTTAGTCCTTACGGTCTCGCTTAGTGAGTGGAATGGGAAGAACTCCTCCGACTTATTACGGATAAACCGTCTCCCGACTTCACGAGCCAAATACCTATAGAGGTTGTTTCCCCGAATGTCATCAGTGAAGTAGCACTGAATGGCTTCTACACCCTTGTTCTTCTTGAAGAAACTTATCACGTCCTCTATATTATCCTCTCCATTGAGGATGATTGCCGTAGAGATGCCCATCATCTGCCAGCTTCTGCGTGAATCCAGTTCGATATAGGCCAGATAGTCCATCATGTTCTCGAAAATCTTATAGTACAAGGTTTTGCACTTGGCTGGGATGATAGAGATACCGGTGTTTAAAAAAGGACGTATTTCCTTGCCATCGAACACGGTCATACATCCATTGTCTGTAGGGAGGGCAAGAAGATGGCGTTCCTTGCTTCCCTGCGACGAAGACAAAACAAGTTCTCTCAGCTTTGCCAGCTCCGCAGCCTTCATGGATATCCCATGACGGGCGAGAACGGCTATGGAGTCCTTGTTGCCGACTGTCAAGTTGACCCGGTCAAAACGGCTTATATCAATTGGATTGTCATTACAGGCTATTCTGTAGTCAAAACACATCAGATCCTTGTATAGGGAATTGAGCAGGCAGGTCTCAGCTGTGCAGTTGTCGGTAGGGGAAAGGTGGAGATAGTCCATATAGCGCAACAGGTCCGTTGTGCGGCCGCGCTTGTTGTCCTTGGAAAGCCACGTATTGTTAACGGTGTTGACTGTAAAGGCGTAGACCTTGCCGGCACTGTTGGTGACTCTGTAATATTTCGTTTCACCCTCCTGCCTGATACAGGGGTAGCCAAGTGCGGTCATCAGTAGGTCGGGGCTGCACTCAGCGTTGAATTTCACTTCGTTCATCCCATCCATTCTTGACAAGAAAAATTCATTGATTCCTTTCATTTTTGTCTGCATATTGTCTGTTATTATTGCTTATACACTTTTTATCGTCTCAAACAGCTCTGATTCCAGAACATACCAGCTCCTTCCGACTTTACGTCCGGGCAACTGGCCGTTACACATTCGCTTACGGATTGTACTCTGCTCACGGTGGAAGAGTTCTGCTACATCCTTGATGGTAAGAATTTTGTCGCTAACTTTCATATTCATATGGCTTTCTCGTTTTTCTGCGAAGTTAATAATAAAATTCTGTCAATCCAAACGTTAGGGAAAAACGGGATAAATAGGGATAAATCGGGAAATCGACGATGCTTCTTATATGATAATGTAATGGGAAAATGACCCTTCCGCCATTGGTTCGTTAGCGCCGATACTGTTATTTTGAGAGAAGGGTTGGCAATCTTTAGAACCACGAATATGATAACGCTTATGCGAGAAAAAGAACATAAAATATTGGACGAACCATAAAAGGCGAAAAGACTGAAGGCTTTTGAGTTCCTCCAGTCTCTTCTATTGATTGAATCTGAGCTAACTTACTGTCCTGTGCCCTGGTAGGCTTCATACCTGTAGAACGCTTCAACAACTCCTAAAGAGTTAGATGCCTCAATGGTATTTGCCGGCACATCTTATTTTTCCGCAAAGTTAATGATCTATCCTCAATTCTGCAAACTACAGGGAAAATCGGGATAAATAGGGATAAATAGGGAAGTCTGAAGGCTTTATGCCTTCGCAGCCTTGTCTGATTCCAGGTTATCCTCGAACAGGCCGTTTTCGGCTGACTTGTTGAACTTGCCCATCTGCCCGGCCAGTCCTTCCATGTCGTGCTCTATCTTCTTGTCGGTCACCTTTGCATAAATTTGTGTGGTCCGGATGTTCGTGTGGCCCAACATCTTGGAGACTGACTCGATAGGCACTCCTTTGCTCAATGCCATCGTAGCGAAGGTGTGGCGGGCGATATGGCAGGTCAGGTTCTTGTCTATGTTGCAGATAGCGGCGATTTCCTTCAGATACGCGTTCATCTTCTGATTGGAGATGATGGGAAACAGAAACTCCTTTCTGCGCTTGTCATCAGTATACTTAAGGATTAGTCGCTTGGGGATGTCCAGCAGAACTACATTTATAAGTGTGCCTGTCTTAATACGACGGCCCTTGATCCACTCGACGCCGTTGAGCGTCACGATGTTCTCACCCTTCAGATTGGCCAGGTCGATATAGGCAAGGCCGGTGAAGCAGGAGAACACGAAAAGGTCACGGATGAGGGAAAGACGCTTGTTCTCAATCTCCTTGTTCATGAGCCGGTTGAGCTCATCATCCTCAAGATAGCCACGGTCAACAGCCTTGAGGTGGAAGCGGATGTTGGCGAACGGGTTGTTGGTCGTCAGGCCGTTGCGAAGGCCGAAGAGGATGACAGACTTGAAGGTCTTAAGAGTCTTGGTGGCAGTGTTGGCACTCTGACCGATCTCCGTACGCAGATAAAGCTCGAAGTCGTGGATGACAAAAGGCGTGACCTCTGTGAGGCGGAGGTCCTTACGGCGGTATTTCTTCATTATCATCTCAGCGAAGCGCTTGCGGACAAGCTCATACTTCTGGTAAGAGGTGGTGCTCAGTCCGTAGCCCACCTGCTTCTTGACATCCTCATTGTGGGTTTCGAAGAGCTCCATAATCGTATCAGTGGAGACGGTCTTGCCCAGAAAATCCTGCTTGATACGGTCGAGGCTCAACTCATCGGTATTCTCGTACTTATTATATATAGAGAGTACGAGGTCCTCCAGATTGGAAAGCTGGAGATTTGTTGACAGGGCTTCCGTGGTCCTGCCTTTGACACGAGACTTGGAGCTGTTCCAAGCCTTCGGATCTACACCGATGCCGGTGCTGCCGAAATTTGCACGCTCGCCGTTGAGAGAACAGCGGAGCATCACCATTGACTTCCCGTCCTTGTTGACGTGGTTGCTTCTAAGATAGAAGGCTGCCTTGAAATTTGATTTCATAAAAACTACTTTTTTACTGCAGGTCCAAAAACCATGCTCTAAGTTAAAAACTTTAAGATAAAGCATACATCCGTGTAGCCACGTTTCTTTGATGCTGTTATTGGGCTGCAAAGTTAAACTTAAATTGTTGTAAAACAGAGTTTTCAGATAATCATTGCGTAATCATTGCGTACTCTTGGCTACACAGTTTTCTCGAGTCTTGAGAGGTGTAGCCGGAATGTAGCCAAAAAATGAGTATCTCGTGACGTCGGTCGGTATCTTCAAGTAACCTGATTTTTCCAACCTTCAGAAACGGAAATTGCCGTAACTCATTGAGTTTACGGCAATTAACTGAATTCCTTAAAATTCCTTCGTGATAACTTGGTGATTATCAAAAAAGGTTTCAGCGGAGAGAGAGGAACCCCCACCTTTTCCGCTAAAATGTTGTATTTCAATTGCTTATAAAGTCAAGGAATTGAGTTGTACCGTATCTGTACCGTTTTTTAGACCATCTACAGACCCTCTACAGACCATTTCCTAACCCTGCATGACTTGAAAAACACACCCGAAGGCAGTAAACAAGCCGAAATTTAAAGATCTCTTTTATTTGGGTTCAAAGTTAGTAAAAAATGAACTAACCACCAAATATTTGAGAGACAATTTTTTATCTTGCGTTTTGGTACATAAGCAGTGCAGGGTGCGAGGTCCTATATATATTATAGTGACCTTGCACCCTGCACTGCTCGTGTACCGGGGCAAGCCCGTGGTTTGCACACCTGCACACCGCCTAATGGTCTGCCTTATATGCTATGGAATCTTCTTGCAAGTTTTGTCATGAATTCCAGTAATGACAAAATAGTCGGGCACTTCCAGCTCTAAGGATTAGATACAAGCAAAATAGACATGGATACTGAAAAATCGCAGTTTGGGAAGAACGGCGTACTCGATATGTGATACGGTATAGCTGTATTAAAGTAAGAAAAAAGTTGGCAGCATAAAAAAATATATGTAACTTTGTGGAGACCAAAAACAACAAAGGCTTGCTATATAGCAAGTCTGGGCATGGTAGGAGTGAGTGCGAACTCCCCTTCCTTGTTCTGAATTATATTCTTAAACAAAAATTAAACCCTGTCGAAAGAGGGGAGTATAAATCACTAAATCAAAGGAAGAATATGGAAAAATTATCATCGGCCATGTTATTTATAACATTGTTGGCATTTGTGCTTTCATCATGCACCAAGAGTACAGAGGAAAAAGCTAAAGAGCTGTCTGAAGCTAAAATAAAGGAGTCCCTTATCATACCAGATAGCTATGATCTGGCATCGATTGAGGTTGACAGTGCATTTACTCCTTATGACGACCCACAATTTTATGAACTGACTATAGAGTTGGCAAAAGACGGTACGGCTATAGAACAGGCAAAAAGTGACAAGGAAGAAGCCCAGTCTCGCATTGCCTTGTGGGGAGGTCCTTACCAAACATCATACGGGCGGAATGAACAAAATCAAGCAAAAGAGAAATATCGGCAAGCAAAAAAGGCCGAATCTGATGCAACAGAACACGCAAGAACCATTGCAGAAAAAATGAGAGTGATGTTCTCCAAAGATCCTGAATTCATCGGGATGAAGGCAAAGGTTAGTTATAGGGCTAAGAGCAATAATGGCAATGTTCAAATGGGAACTGCAAAAGTCCTATTCGACAAAGATATGACTAAGGTCATTAATATTTACGACATGGATGGAGAAGAATATCAAGCTTTCATAGCTGTGTGTAATGAAATAGAGAAGAATACTCAGAAATGATTGGAGTTAATGATGATTATTCTGTAGAAGTTACATGCACATATAAAGGGGAAACCTATCATGTGCGTGATAACGGGGCTGTTTTTCGCGTACAGAAAGGTGAAAGAAAGCGAAAATACGATGGATTTTGGACTTTCGGAATTAAACATATTGAGAACGGCTATATGTATATTTCTCAAGAAAGGGTGCACCGTATAGTTGCGACTGCTTTTCACGGAGAGCCAAAAAGTAAAGATTTAGTTGTTGACCACATTGACACTAACCGTGCAAATAACAGACCAGAAAATCTTCGATGGGTTACCAAGTTGGAAAATGCATTGAATAATCCAATCACCCGTGCAAAAATTATATATATCTGTGGTAGCATAGAAAACTTTCTGAAAGATTCGACGGTTCTATATATGACACCTGTTTCAGACAAGAACTTTGGTTGGATGCGTACGGTTTCTAAAGAAGAGGCTAAAATTTCTAAAGAGAGATTAGAAGAGTGGGCAAAAGAGACCCCTGAAGAACTTCATGTAAAGGTAGAAAGGACAGGTGAGCCTATAGATGAATGGATTTTTTCACCTATAGGAAAAAGACATGGCATATTCGAAGATAATGAAAAGCCGTTCGACTTTTCTAAGTTGCCTAAAGTGCAAGTTAAAGATAATGATTTAAAGGAAACTGCAATTACTAAGCAAATTCAAAAGATAAAATCTTCTAATGCAGAGGTTTCTGAAGTGAAAACGGTTAATGACTATTATCAAAGCCCTTCACAGCCGCAAACTTCAGATTTAGATGTTATTCAACCTGAACATAAAATTAGTAACTATTCAGTTCACCACAGGGGCCTTTCCCTGAGCAAAACGGGAAATAACATTTCTATCCCTGCGCAACAGATTCACTGGGAAAGTAGTTACCTTTGCATAGGCAAGTAAGTAGGCCATTATTGGCAATGGATTCTCGAGTCCAATATTCAGTTTGGTCCCGTCTGCTCGTAGAGTAATAATTGGTTGTTGGAGACCTTATAGAAGAGTACATATTTTAGGAGCATCGGACTTGCTGTTTTATAATCAAAGGCTATGGCACGTAAGGCAGAAAAGGAAAAAACGAAGGATGGCTTGAAGCTGAAGATAGTCAATCCCAATGCGGCAGGCATAGACATCGCCTATGGTGAGATGCAAGTCTGCGTACCCGAGGACCGTGATGGCGAAAACAACCGCTGTTTCGGCAGTTTCACATGCGACTATGAGGAGATTGCCTCATGGCTCAAGGCCTGTGGTATCACCACAGTGGCGATGGAGTCGACAGGTTCCTACTGGGTAGGCCTGTATTTCTTCCTTGAGGAGAAAGGTTTTGATGTTCTTCTGGCCAATGCGAAGGACGTGAAGAACGTCTCTGGCAAGAAAACTGACGAGGCGGATGCCGAGTGGATAATGCTCATGCACAGCTATGGGCTGCTGAAGCCGAGTTTCCACCCCGATGCCGCAGCCCGCAGCATCCGTGAGCTTGCCCGCCACCGTGACAACATGCTCCGCAGTGCCAGCAAGGAAGTCCAGCACATGCAGAAGTCGCTTGTGCTGATGAACATCAAGGTGGATACCGTCATCAGCGACATTCTCGGCAAATCAGGCAAAGCCATCATAGAGGCAATTCTGAACGGCAACCATGACCCCAAGTCGCTTGTCCAACTGGTCGACCCGCGCTGCAAGGCCAGCAAGGAAACAATAGAGAAGTCACTCGAAGGCACTTGGGACGCCGTTCATCTCTTTGAGCTCAAGCAGTCCTATGATCTCTACAAATACATCCACATCCAGATAGCCGACTGCGAGGCGGAGATGGACAGACTTTTAGGCGAATACACGGAAGGATGCGGCACGGATATGCAAGGCTATACGGCGACAAAAAAGCGGGTGGCCAAAAAGAACGCCATATCCTTTGACGCGGAGAAGCATGCATTCTCCATGTGGGGAGTGAACGCCATGGAGATACCGGGCATGAGTCTTGGTGCGCTGGCAGTACTGATGGGGGAACTAGGAAGCGGATTCACAGAAAAGTTCACGTCGGCCAAGAGCTTTTGCAAGTGGTGCAACCTCGTTCCGAACAACAAAATCTCAGGTGGCAAACTTCTCTCGAGCAAGGTGCCCAAGCAGAAGAACAGAGTCGGACAGGTGTTCAGGCTATGTGCCAACTCAGTTAAAAGTGTCAAGACGGGACTCGGCATATATTTCAGGAGGCAGAAGTCCAAAGGTGGTCATCTGCAAGCTATTGTAGCGACCGCGAATAAGATTGCCAAGATATTCTATACAATGGTAGTGACCAAGAATCATTATGACGAAAGCAAGGTCGGACTTGATGAAAAGCAACTCCTTGAAAGAAAAATTATCATGGCCCAAAAAACACTAGACAGACTCAATCTTAAGCTCTCTGTGGCGCAGCGATGATAAATGTTATATAGAAGCGAATGCCCGCCCAATTTCACTTTCTAATGGTAATCTCAATTATGACCTTGGTTAAATGCTTATCAATCAGTAAAATAAGTATGAAAATAATTCTATTTTTGTTTGCTTATCTCAGCTATTTTTCGTACCTTTGTATCTATGAAACAGGCAGTTACGGACATAGCCGATGTGCTGAAAAGCATGAACGAGAAGCTGGGGTCGATGCAAAAAACCATCGATTCGCAGCATGATACTATATGCAATCTTAACCGTAACATCAACAAATTGAACGCCGAGCTCAGCAAACGCAATACGATAATAGAGGATCTAAGAAAGCGTCTTGCAAAGTACGAAACACCAGACAAGAACTCAAACAACAGTAGCACGCCACCTTCCAAGGAGAAGATGAAGGACGAAGTCGTCCGACCCACTAAGACGCTACGCAAAACGAGCGGTCTCAAGCCAGGCGGACAAGCTGGTCACAAAGGCTGTACACTTTTGAAAACAGAAAGTCCAGATTCCGTTGAAAACATAATCCCTAGTTACTGTAACGAATGCGGAAACTCGCTCGAAGATAGTGAACTTGTGTTGGATTATGTTACACAGGTGATATCACTTCCTGAAATGAAGCCCATAGTAAAAGAAATCAGACATTATGTTGCCGTCTGTAGTAAGTGTGGCGCAAGAATCCGATCCCACGCTGCAAGGAAACGTGGAACAAATGCAGTTGTCTATGACGCTTCGGTAAAAAGCCTCGTTGTCTATCTTTCGGTAGTACAGTTTCTGCCTTATGGGCGCATTGCCGACTTCTTGCTGTAATCAGCAAATTTTCATGCAACATTTTTAAGAAAAATAACATATAGCATTCTTCGGCAATTAAGATGTAGCATTATTGATGCGTTTTGGCAATTAAGATGGCGCAGTACCAAGGTTTCCCTTGG
>NZ_VUNG01000007.1 GCF_009695775.1 Hallella mizrahii
AATCTTTACAGTCACATTCTTGCGGGAGTACCTGTCCTTTCTCAGAACCTCGATGCTATAAGCACCTGATCTGTGGCGTTTCTTGTGTACGAACATGATGCAAAGATAGCTTGCGCCACCCAAAAATTCAAATACAAAGTGTCACTTTATTGATTTTTAATGATTTACGGCCGTTAACGGCTATTAACGTGGAAAACAGGTGTTTTGTTCTTTCATTTTGCAAAAATACAATCCAATTATTACCGTGCCAACTTTTTACTCATCTTTTTTAGATTTTCCTTTCATCGCATTGAGATATGCGAGGGTTCTCGAAGCGAAGCGGAGAGGTTCATCGCGTCTCTCAATGCGAAAAAATCTATACTCCGCAGGGTATCAATGAGCACACCGGTCGGTTCACAGTTGCAAACATAGTAACTATTTTCCTTGAGTTATGGACCTCTCTAACCAATTATGAACATATCGGCCCACGGGAAATATCCAGTGCGCCATAAAAACATGTGGCACGGGAGTGGAATGATTACCATCACGGGGGTGAGGGCGAGGAGAACGATTACCGACAAGGGGGTAGGGGCGGGGATAAACCCCGCCCCTACTCCCACCTCTTCAAACGACGTTTAGGGTCGGAGACAATTCCCCGCAATTCAGTGTCAAGGGTGACAATGTAGGGGCGGGGTTCATCCCCGCCCTAACCCCGCAAAAGATATAAAAAACGGCGCACTGGATATTTTCCGTGGAATCATAGTGAGAGGAAATATAAATCTTTATACTGCCATTATCGCTTTGGCATTTTCAAACGGAAAAGAGAAAAGAAAATCATGGTCATGCTTATGCTCCCCAAGGAGCAATGGGTCTAAAGCTATGGGATAGTCTTGCGAGCAAGCTCGCCGCCTACCCCATAGCTTTAGCCCCACACCTTTGGTGTCAAGCCTGACCATGACGAAAATCGCTAACGCGTAAAATTGCCCCTTGGGCATAAAATCCTGCAGCCGAAAGATAGTCCATAGCGTCTTGAAAGTCTGCCCCATCACTTACACACCATAGCTCCATCGGGAGCTTAAACCTGCCTATTTTCCTTGAGTTATGGACCTCTCTAACCAATTATGAACATATCGGCCCACGGGAAATATCCAGTGTGCCATAAAAACATGTGGCACGGGGGGAGAATGATTACCGACAAGGGGGTTAGGGCGGGGATAAACCCCGCCCCTACGAACCCACCACTTCAAACGACGTTTAGGGTCGGAGACAATTCCCCGCAATTCTGTGTCAAGGGTGACAATGTAGGGGCGGGGTTTATCCCCGCCCTAACCCCGCAAAACATATGAGTGGACCGATATAGTCACCAATCTTAGAACTTGGGTGTCCCAATAACGAAAGCAGGAAAAACATCAATACCTGCGTCGGTATTAATGGGTTTTGTCGTATGGGCGGGGTTTATCCCCGCCCTCACGAACCCACGATGTAGCGACGATGGCATCCGCCCCTACACTAAAACCGGGTGTGTACCGCCACCTTTTTGCTCCGGTTGTTCACCGTCACGATATACACGCCTTGTACCAAAGGCTGAGTGACAAAAGTGTCGGACATAGCCCGTCCGCGTGTCACCGACATACCGGAAAGCGCACGGACAGTCACCAGATCACCGGCCATAACACCCTTGACTTGCAGACAACCGTCTACCACATGTACCGTCCACAACGCATCGGCCTCATCACCATGGAGCTTTGTGCCATCGGGCTGTACACCTCCGATCTGCAAGGTCAGGCGGTTGTCGGTGTAACCTTTGGCTGCCTGGAACTGATAACTGCCTGTGGTGAGGTCCGTGACGATACCCGTCTCATGATCCGTGAGCCATACCTGCTGTCCGTCGAAGGCGTCCGCGTCGGGCAGCGACACCGTGAGCACACCGTCCTTCGCGGCACGGTAGCCCATCGCCATCTCCACGCCCACCGGGGCGTTGCCTGCCAACGAGAGCGCCACACCACTGTTGTCCAGGAGATAGACCTGCGGCACGCTGTCGTTGAAGCTCTGCCATTTCACGCCGTCGGAACCGAGGTTGAAGGCGAGGGCTTTGCTGTCCTCAGAGGTCCTCACGACTACATCGTCGGTCACACCGTTCTCATCGGCAAGCGACACGAAAGGTTTGGCGGCAGGGCTCAGTGTCTTATTTAGCAACTGCGGCAGGGCGAAGGTCACCGTCTCGGTGTTCTTATCGCCAATGACTGCCGTCTGGGTGAAGAAGGCGGAACCGAAGTCGAGCGTGGAGCCATCATTCCAGCTCTGCTTGGTGGTAAAGTTATTGCCGTCGGCGGTAACGGTGTAGAACATGTGTGGCGCACTCATGTCGTAGCCCTTGCCGACAGCCCAGGAAGCGGTGTTGTATCCGCTGACGAGCCACGGCATACCCTTGAGGTTCCAACCCATGTTCTCCAACTTCGTGAAGTGAGCGGAGCCGTCGTTCAACACCTTATTATATTGTATCAGCGTCACGGTCTTCGCCGAGCCGTCCTCACTATAGACGTAATCGCCGTCGGTACTGCCGAAGCTGGTGAAGCGGATGTCGACAGCGTCGTTGAGTGGTGAGCCGAAGTTCAGCAGCCATCCGTCGCAGGCGTTCACCTGCGTGGATTTCATCGTCTCCCAGCATGGCGAGTCGGAGTTGTGGAAATCATAGTCCCAGGCAGAACGTTTCTCTCCGTCGTAGGTCTTACCTGGCGAGATCGGATACTTCGCCTCCGAGATATTACCATTACCGTCCGTCGTTGTTGTCAGCGCGTTGGCGTAGTCGTAGGGGAACGGCAACGACATCAGCGTATATTGCATACCCTTGGGGAACGAGCGCTCGGCAGCGACGTAGGCAGCATGGATGATGTTGCCGTTGCCATAGAGCGACGCCCCGGACTTCAGCAGCAGATAGCCCGGCATGAAGGCGTTCTCACCGGTGAAGATCTGCTGCGATGCATCCTCTGTACCTCCAAGCGACAGCGACGCGTTCTTGCCGATATACACCACCGAGCCCTCATGGGGATAGTGGTTGTTGTCGGCAGTGGCGTAGCGCGATTCACCGTCGGCGATGCTCCAAGTCTCGAAGCAGCCCATATCGACGGCACCGCCAAGGGTGCGTGGATTGCCGAGGAGGTCACGGTCGTTCGACAAATCGACATAGGCCTTGAACCTGTCAGGCAACGTGAAGTCCTTCGTGCATGCATTGATAGCCAGGCTGTTCTCGTGCAACTGATAATAATACGGTGCATGACCGGTGAGGAACGCAGGCAACGTATAGGTATTGCCCGTGTTCAGATACGGCGCGAAAGGATTACCCGTGACGGCGTAGCAGTTCGTATATGTCCCGCTGCCCGACTTGTTCTCCTCGTCAGCCGCCTTGTCAGCACTGTTGTAGTCTAGGCCGTTGATGACCGCCCCGGCATTGTCGACTGTCTTTTGCCCTGCAGCCTCAGCCACCACGGTGCAGTTGAGCATCGTAGCGTCCGTACCCACACTGACAATGGACTGATTGGCAGCGACGGTGTTGCCGTAGAGCAGTGCGTTGTAGAGCAGACCGTACTGGAGGTTGACCACGGGCGCTCCGGTACCGTTGTTCTCACTCACCGTATTGCCGTCGATGATCATATTGCGCAGCACGAGGTTGCCGATATCGTCTTTGATATTGATGACGGGATCCGTAATAGTCTTTGTATTGTCGCCACGCACCTCCACGCCATCGACGAGGGTGCCGAAATCATAACCCGTCTTCATCGCCATGGTGGAGATGGACGCCACGCGCGTGCGGTGCGTCGTCTTCGCAGCTAAACCCGGACGGGACGCCTTGACCTTCTGGATATAAGTATCTATCGCTTCATTCTCAAAGGTCCGCGCCCCATTATTAAGGAGCACGTTCCCGGTTTCCTTATCTTTCGTGCCTTCCGGTTCCTCGGTGTATCCCGCGGCGATACTGCCGTAGACGCTCACGCCGTTGCGCAGCGTGATGGCCTCCGGAGTGGCATTGTCGTTGTTGGCGCCTTTGACAAACACGTACGACTTTGCCCGTTTGGCATCCGTGGCATTCTTATTAAAATAGGTATATACCGCCGCGGCGTCGATGGCGCGCTGGATGGAGCCACTGCCATAGGCATTCTCCCACGACAGTCCCGTGGTCTTATTCGTATTGATCTTCACGGGGTCGACGAAAAGCACGCGCTGCATCGCCGACGAGCACTCGTAGGCGCCACGTTCCATACTGCCGTCATAGAGACGTACCTTGTTGGCAAGGTCCTTGGTGTAGGCAGTGTCGGCAAGCATCGTCAAGATATTCTTCTCATCAAGAGTTACTGACGCACCATCCTTACCCTTGATGGTCATCTTCGGCACCCAGCCGAGTACCTTTCGGGCATAGAGCAGGTAGTTGGCACGTGTCAGCGTGCGCACACCCGGATTGATATGGTAGTCACGCAGGCTGACATCCTTGCCGTCGCCGTTGACGAAGTTAGGACCCTCCATAGCGTTGTAGTTACGGTCGTCGAGACCCACGTTATGCCGATACGCGTCATTCTCTTCAACATTCTCAATGCCAGTGATGGCATTGTACTGTACCGAGTCGGTTGCAGCATTATAGGCGGTAAAGCCCTCGTACTGCGTCTTCATCTCATTGTTGCGGTCGTCCTGCCATATGATGGAGTTGTAAAGCGAGGACGTACCCGTAGCAGCGCCGCTAAGCTTAATATGTCCGCCGTTCATGGCGAAGGTGCAGTTGACGATACTCACGGCGTCGGTACTCTCCAACGGATTGCCCGAACCGGAGTGGAACACGCTGTTGTAGATGAGCGTGCGGCCGCCACCCTGCTCCACACGCACGGCAGGCACCGTCGTGGCTCCTTTGGCACCGTTCTGCTGGAAGATACAGTTTTTGATGGTCAACTTCGGTACGTCGGTGGCGTCGAGGTGATCTGTTGACTTCGTGCCCGTGTTACCCGGACCGGTTTCTATGGTCTTGAACTGCTCCTTATAGTAGATAGCCGCGCCACCGATGGTCCCCGTGCTTTCCGTATGTTTGGCATCCGCATAGTTGTTGACGAAGGTCAGACCGTCGAAGGTGATCGGCATCACCTTGCCGGTGGATCTGGAGGATTTAGTGATACCCCCCTGAGTAACATCTGTAACGTCTATCGTCTCTCCCGTTGTGCTACCTCGGTTTCCCTGCGTCTCCCACTGTTCGGCATCGGAGATAAGGAAGAGGTGCGCCATGTTGTCTGCTGTCGATGTCGACTTGTTCGCCATCTCCAAGATGGTGGGGTACTGTTCGATGTCGCGTGCCCCGACGATCTCCTTACTGTATCCGCCCTCGATGGTCAGACTCTTCGCCTGATAGTCATATCCAGACTTAATCGTCTTCTTCAGTGCCACCATCCCGTCGTTGGCGCCGGTGTGGATCTGGAAACCGTTGTTGCTCTCGTCGAGGGTGTAGGTCGGCGAGTAGGTTCCTCCCATGATCTTCACCACCTTCGGCTTGTCGTTACGGCTCAGAAGCAAGGTCTCGATAGCACGCTGCAGGTCGCTGGTCGGGGTGTACCAGGAACGTCCGTCGGCGGTTTTCGCACCCGTGCGCTCCTCGTCCGACACCCACATCACGTCGATGCTGTCGCCGTCGGCGACGGTGAGCTGAGAGTGCTGGTACTCGTACACGCCGATGTCGATATAGTCCTTGGTGGTGTTACCCAACGGGTCGGCGGAGATGCGATTCATATTCTCCTTGGTGTTCTCCTCGTTCTTGTCGTCGGCGTAGTTCATGTACTTATCCTTGCCCAACGGCAGGAGGGTGAGCTTGAAGCTGTTCTTATAGTAGGTAGAGAGCAACGGATAGATGCCATGCGCCTTATACTCGCCATTAGTATCCGTCTGATAGTTTCCTTTCTCATCCTGGTCTATCTCTCCCCATCCGGCATCGGTGAGCAGGTTGACGCGCGAGATAAGCCAGTTGGCACTCTGCATATAGCCGTCGACACCTGCCTTCGACGACGGCAGGATGAAGTTAGGACCGTCCACAGCTTCGTTGTTGTCGCTGATGATGACATTGTTGTTGTTGTTGCCTAAGAAAGAGAAGAGATTGCTCAAATTTTTATAGGCGACATCCGTGCCTCTCAAATCTTCTGTCGATGTCTTCACCGTTTGTCCGTGTCCATCCTGGTAGGCACAGAAGAACAGCGCCTCGGCCTGGTCGCTGCCGAAGTTGGCAAGCCGTTTGTCGCCGTCTGCATCGACCTCGTTGCCCCAGAAGATACTGTTGACGGCGATGTGCATCTTATTCGACGAAGAGTTTGGCATCGTGTTGTAGATAGACGGGAAGCTGTGTGCCTTGTTGCGCACGGAGTTGCAGTTGAGGATGGCGATCGACGAGTTGTCGCCTGCCCACAGCACGCCGCCATAGCCCAGCGCATCGTTGTTCTTCGTACCGCTTCCATCCGTATGCTCCGTTAACGTTCCCGTACCTTTCTTTGCTTCGTTGTTGGCAAAGATACTGTTTACGATCGTCACCTCATCATTCGTAGCGATGGCACCGCCACCCGACCAGGCGACATTAGCACAGTCTTCGGTATCGGTTTTGTCAGGACTCTTCGAATAGTTCTGCACGAAGGCACAGCCTACGACGTCGAGCTGTCCGTTGGTGTAGATGGCGCCGCCGAGACGCGCGCTGTTGTTCTGGAACAGCGTGTTCGACACCACCATCGGGATGCTGCGCATCGGTGTCTCCATGCCGGAAGTGGCATCCACTTCCTTATCCGCAATCGTCGTACCGTCGATGAAGATGCCGCCGCCGCGGTAATACCACTGTTTGTTCTGTACCGTCGTCTGATAGCCCATGGCGGACCCGTCACGGATGGTGAGGCCGTCGAGGATGATCGTCCGGTTCAGACGGGATTCCAACGACTCACCCTTGGCATCCGTCGTCGGGGTCGTCAGATTGGGATCACTGAAATATTCCGGCAGCTGCCCCACCGACTTCTCGTCCGCATTGCAGTTGATGACATGATAGACGTTTTTCACCTGCAGGTCACTGCCCACGGAGAGTCCGGAGAGGATGGTCTGACTCTTCATCTCCCACGGCTCGACGACGGAGTTCTTGTTGATGTCATACCGCACGCGACTGTTACGAATCTCGTCGGTAGTACTGCCATAGAGGGTGACCGTGACGTCTTTGGCAGTAATTGTTTTCGTCCCCGATGTCTCCTGACAGTACATGTGCTTCGGATCGCTCACGTCGATACCTCCGATGACGGTCACGCCCTCGGGAATATTAAACGTATTGGAGCGCACGTCACCCTGCTCACCGTACATATTTGTATATGGATAGTAGGTGCCGCCCGCCACGAAGACCTCGAAGCGGTGATTGCGCGCCTTACTGGCGTCGATATCGGTGCGCTTTCTCACATTCATGATATAGTCGAAGGCGTCGCCGAGGCGCTGGAAGGGGTTGGCGAAGGAGGAGCCCACCTGCTTGTATATCTCATCTTTACTCTCCAAGAGCGCGTTGGCATTGCTATTGGAGACGTTCGTAGGATGGACGACGAAGAGACGGTAGAAGACCTTGGCGGCTTGAATCTTGAAGGCGTAATTGATGGCACGGGCGCCGATATCCGTCGTGACATTATCCTTCTCGACAAGTGCCGTACCATCATAAGCAGATTTCACCGCGTCGTTGGCTGTCTGTGCCATACGCTTCACGCCGCTGATGTCGACGGAGTCGATACCTGGGAAGAAGCGAATCATATTGCGCATAGTCGTATAAGGTAGGGCGGCACGGGTCAGCACCGACGACTTCTGTAAGGCGTAGTACTGATACTGTCGGGTATCGGTCTTCAGCTTACTGTCCGCCTGCCAGCGCACGCCCTCGTCGGACTGACTGTTGACACTGATATTGTTCACACCTGCCTCACGGACATTCGTCACGGCGGTGTAGTTGACGGGGAAGTTCCACACGTCCTGCGAGGCATCGACATTGACGACGCCGGCGATATCGCTCTGGTCGTTGCTTATGTTCTGCCATACCACGTTACCGATGGAGCGTAGGTTGGTGTTGAAGAAGATGCCGCCGCCGTTCACGGTGGCGTTGTTGTACACAATCGTGTTATAAGCCAGAATGGCCCAGGTGGCAAGTCCGACTTTGTCGGGCTCGTCGATGGCGATGCCTGCCCCATACGCCGCCTTGTTGTCCTGGAGGATACATCCCGAGACGATGCCCGACGGCTCCACATACAGTCCACCGCCATAGCCGGAGGCACTGTTATTCTGTATCACACAGTTGGAGATATCGGCGAAGCCCGTGACGACGGCGGCACCACCGCGCTGGTTCTCCGGCAGCACACCGTCGGCCTGCCCTTTCTCGATGTAGCAACCGTTGATAAGGGAGCGCGAGAAGAGGTTGTTGACCGGCGTATTCTCCCAGGTGGCCTTGTAGGTAGTAAACTTGTCACTGAGGAGTTCGTATATAGGCAGGCCGTCGGCATCCTTTTTTTTGCTGATACGGTTTCCATTCTCATCGAAGACATAGTCGGTGAAGGTCACCACATGATAGGCGGTCGAGGTACCATCACCGTAGTTGAATGTACCCTTGAGGAGTGTCTTGTTGTTCAACGGGTCGCGCTTCGTGAAGTCGTCGTTCCAGCCGCCCTGCACCTCCACGCCGTGTGGTATCTGGATACTGAACTGTCGAGGATTGATATCCACGTTCGTGTTATAATCGGTGGTGCGCGACGGGGCATAGCCACCATCTTGCACTTGAGCAAGCTTCACCACAACATGATGCGTTGGGTTGGCGTACTTATACCGTCCGGCGGCGTCGAGCACCTGCTGCAGCTTGCTGTTACAGGCGGCATTTTTTGCCGAACTGGCATCGGCGACACCATCACCGTTCTGAGAGACGTAGAAGGTGGCGACTTGAAATTCGGTATCGGTACCCTTCATATCGCTCACCTTTGAGTACACCCTGTGTTTCTCCGTTCCCATCTCTGGCGAAATCTTGCTGGCACCATTATACTCATAGGCTCCCTTGTCGATACGACAGTCCTGAATGCGGTCGGCACCGGCAATGTCCTCGGTGATGCCGTAGGTTGTCTTCAGCGTCCCGTCATCCTCACCCATGTTGATACAATACTTTGCAAGGTCGGAGCCAGAATTGATACTATAGGGGTTGTCGGTCTCAATATACCCTAACTTGCTGGTCGCAGAATTGTCAGGATAGCCACTATATTGGCTTTCGTTGAACAAATCTTGCGCCTTGCATAAGGTATAATAATTATTAATCGACTCTACAGTATAATCATCTACAGAAGTAAGATTGTTCGTATTATAGACGCGAGTAGGATCACTCACAGTCTTATTATCACCAGAACCTTGAACGCCCTCATTTGCATAATAGGCTCGAGGCACAGAATGATAACAGTTGAACATATAACCACTCACACCAAGGGCACTTTTCCACCATCCTCGACAAATGGTATTATAGTTTTCACCGGTGCCGCCATAGCCGAAATTACTCCAAAAAATAGTATTATAAAATCTTGAGGCATTGGGCACCCAATTACCGGAGGCTCTTGTGGCATTATCCCAAACAGGAGAGATGGCATCTGTATCATAACCTTGATTATAGGCGATGGTACAATCGTAAATATCTGATTTTGTGCCGATGTAAAGAGCAGAGCCCAAGATATTAGTCCCTGGATGGTCCTTGTCACTATGGTTTTCTACTATCAACGAATTGATAAGCGTTGCACCAGTCATATAGATACCTGCCCCACTTCCTTTTTTATTACATCTAACCATGTTGTTGCGGATGATACTATTCTCAACTATGCAGCCTTTCATATACAATCCACCGCCACCATGATCATAGTCCATCGCATAAACATAGTTTTTCCTAATGAGGCAGTTTTTCATTTTTATCCCACTACCATCCAAATAGGCTCCACCTCCAAGGCCATTGGTTGTTAGTGAGCCGTTCTGTATCGTCAGTCCTTCCCACATGGTAGCCGTTGTGATACCAGAGCCATATACCACCCGCTTATTTCCGCCACCATCCAATATCGTCTGGTACTCGCTCTTGAGGTTGGAGATATCGCGTTCTCCCTCACGCATTCCCGGGTTGCCATAGGCTTTGAAGCCGCCATAGACGTTCACGCCATTGACCATATTGACGGTACCCGACTCTTTATACGTACCTGCTGCAATCCAGATATTCTTAACGTTATTTGCTTTGGCTTGAGTCAGGGCTTTTGACAAGGTTTCGAACGCTGTAGCCCACGACAATCCGTCATGGTCAGGGTTATCGTCGTCGCCGCCCGTGTCCGGAGTCCTCACAAAATACGTGGTGCCGTTCTCAGGCTGTGTGGTGTTCTCGATGGCGCCGACATCCGGCTTGCCGCCGTAGTTGCGGTGGTTAAGGACGAAGTCGGTCTCGGTCGTGACATCCTCGCCCTCTGTCACGGAAGCAGCGTTGACCATCGGGTTCATATTCATCGGGGTGTAATCGATGGTACCGCCATAGAGTGTCGGGTCGTCGGCATTGCGCTGTACGAAGATGGTGCGCACGGGGTTGACAAATCGCGGATAGGTATGGTCGTTACTGCGGTCGTTGCCGAAGGTAGGCTTGAAGTCATCCTTGCTCGCATCACCTATGCCTTTCGTATTGTATAACAAGTCTATCTGGTTGTTGCTGCCCGTGGGCGCGTTGCCGTTAGTGCCGTTGTAATATAACGCCGCGAGGTTGGTGCCATCAGTTTTTAACTGCGTACGGTCGGTGAGCGAGTCGGTGGCATTGGAGTAGATGGCGGAGTTGGTCACGGTAATAGTGGGCGAAACATTGCCGTTGTGTCTCATGGCAGAGAACACCGTACCGACATTGTTCACCACGGTGCAGTGGTTCATCGTGATCGTGGCTTTGCCCACAGCCTCGATGATTCCCGCCGACGCGCGCCACTGGTTCACGGTATTTTCCGGCTTGTTACGTACGCCATTGTTATGGATGATACAGTTCTCCATCGTCAGCTCAGCCTTCTGCAACGTCGACGTGTTGTCGGTGCGATAGTTATCTCCACTGACGAAGACGGCGGCGCCACCCATCGGTGCCCAACAGTTGGAGATGACGCAGTTGCGCACGACATTCCCCGTCATGTCTTTACGGTCGGAACGAGAACGGGCACCGATGAAAATACCCGCCCCATAGCCGTACGCCTGACGGTAGCTGTAGGAACCCTCCGGGTCTTTGTTGTCGTAATTGGGATCGTCCGGCTTCTCGGCATTGCCGTAAGAGATATAGAATCCGTCGAGGACAGCATTCTGCACATTCGGGAAGATGACACAGTGCACACTGTTATACTTATACTCGCCGACGATGTTTCCGTTGATACGTGTGACGTTCTCCTTCGGGTTGCGAAGACTTACATCGGTGCTTTTCAGAGATGACGAATAACCCCCGTACATCAACATATTGTCCAGCAGGTGGAGGGCGGCACTTTCAAGGTCGGCCTCTCCGGTTATCGTGTCATAGAGATAGGAGCTCGAACCGGCCGTGGTGATAGTACCCTGCTTGACGAGGATCTGAGTCTTCGAGGTATTAGGGTATTGTTTGATATATTCCTCCATGTGCTTGACAGCCTCACTCACATTGTTCAAAGGCGTGTCCCAACTTATCCCGTTGTTTATTTCATCCTTATCTTTTACGACACGGTTCGGGTCAACGAAGAGGGTCGGGATTTCTGTATTTGGATCTTTCCCGTCCACCGCAGGCAGATAGGCGACTTTATACTGCTCATCCATAATGGTGAACGCACCGAGTGCCGATATGGGGTTGAAGACATTGCGGACGAAGTCTTTGGCCGAATGACTCTTGGTGATGATATCACCGAAGTTGTTGAGCTGTGACACCTGCACGCCTTTCTCCTGGAGATAACTCATTGGATTTGGCATCCAGTCCATAGGTGTCGCGGTAGCACCATTGGCTCCCGCCGTCGTTGACGGTGACGTAAAGATAGGATAGTTGCCCGCCGTTCCAGAGGTGAAATTCTCCTTACTGATCTGGAAGACATTACTGCGCAACGTATTACCCCAGTCGGTGATATCGAAGTTGCTGAACGCCATATAGCTTAAGCGCGGACGCTGGGCGGTGGCATTCGCATAGAGGTCGGTAGTGGCATAGTAGCCGTACTGGATGTTGTCGTTGGCGGCACAGGTGTTACCCCATACCACACTGTTGAAAGCCGAGCCGGCGCCATAGATGAACAGACCGCCGGTACGGCCGTAGCGCACGCCGCCGATGGTGATGTCGGTACCCGTGCACTCATTGTTGGCGATGGTGCAGTGGTTCAGTACGCCACCTCGATATAATACCACGCCGGCACCCTCCGTATTGGCGTTGTTGTTACTGAAGACGCACACCGAGGCGTAGGGGTCGAAGTCATCCTTCGTGTATTTGGTGGAGTAAGGGTGCTTCTCTGGGGTGTAGACGACCATCAGTCCTCCACCGGTACGTGCCATATTGTTCGTGACGTTACAATGGCGCATCGCGCCGTTGTTCTCCATGCACACACCGCCGCCGTAGCCGTCGATGACGCCGATGCCGAGGGTCTGGCACTGGTAGATGTTACAGTCTTTCACCGTTCCGCCGCGGTCCATATACACACCGCCGCCGCGCCGTGATGCCGAGCAACGGCGGATGACGCAGTTGCGTACCGTGGCATGCTGCACCATATACACACCCCCACCGAAGGCGTTCAGGTCGCGGTCGGCCGTGGAGCGTCCCGAGGCGTTACCGTCCTGGATGATACAGCCGTCGAGACTGGCACCATAGACGAGGGAGTCGGCATAGAGAGTCTCCTTACCCTCGGCGTCCTTGACGTAGCCGTTGGTGGCAAACCACACCACATGGTACGAGTTGCCGGGGAAGCGGGTGTCGTACTGCTTCTTGTTGTCGTTCCATTTGAAGGTCCCCATCACGGTGTTGTGGTTGCCGGAGAAGATGGTGGCGTTCTTGAAGTCGTAGCGCATGATGGTAGCGCCAGCCGTCTTTTCCTTCTTCACCAAGTCGCCCATGGTGATGGTCTGTTCATCCGCCGTACTCGTACTCTGCTTGTCATTGGCTAAGCCCGAATGACCGTCGCGCCAGGCGGGCGCAGTGGAGAGGACACGCAGGTCAGGCGTGGCCTCCGGACTGTCAGCATTGAATCCTCCATAGACATGGATGCCGTCGTAAATCTTGAACGAGGTCGACAGTACCGATGAGCCGTCACCGGTACTCTCCGACGGGGTGTAGGTGCCAGCGGCAACGTACACGCTGCCGGAGTGCACGTTTTGCGTCTGCATGTAGTTGTACAGGTCGTTGATGGCGTCCTGCACGTTGTCCTTGGCAGTGTCCCATGTCTTGCCGTCGTTGGCGTATTTACCCGTCCTGGCATTGACATATCGGATGGTGTCGCGCTGGGCAGAAGCCGAGAGAGCCGACATCAAGAGTATAAGTATATATAATAGTCTGTTGCGCATAGTCGTTGTTTTTGTTGTTGTCCGTCGGGGCGGGGTTCCGGTGCGTCCGTAGGGGCGGCGGTTTATCCCCGCCCTAACCCCGTTCGTAAGGGCGGCGGTTTATCCCCGCCCTAACCCCCTTGGCGGTAATCATTCATCCCCCACGCCACATATTTTGATATGTTTTGCGGGGTTAGGGCGGGGATAAACCCCGCCCCTACGGTGTCACCATCAATACCGCCGTGCGGTGGTCCGTCGGGACGGTGTCACCATCAATACCAGTGATCAAGGGTGGCACCCGGTGCGTTCGTAGGGGCGGGGTTTATCCCCGCCCTAACCCCCTTGGCGGTAATCCTTTCCCCCCCGTGCCACATATTTTGATATGTTTTGCGGGGTTAGGGCGGGGATAAACCCCGCCCCTACGGTGTCACCATCAATACCACCGTGCGGTGGATTCGTCGGGACGGTGTTACCATCAATACCCGTGAGCAAGGGTGGCACCCGGTGCGTTCGTAGGGGCGGGGTTCATCCCCGCCCTAACCCCCTTGACGGTAATCATTTCATCCCCCCGTGCCACATATTTTAATATGTTTTGCGGGGTTAGGGCGGGGATAAACCCCGCCCCTACGGTGTCACCATCAATACCGCCGTGCGGTGGGTCCGTCGGAACGGTGGCACCATCAATACCCGTGATCAAGGGTGCCGTCCGGTGCGTTCGTAGGGACGGCGGTTTATCCCCGCCCTAACCCCCTTGACGGTAATCCTTTCCCCCCTGCCACATATTTTAATATGTTTTGCGGGGTTAGGGCGGGGATAAACCCCACCCCTACGGCGTCACCATCAATACCGCCGTGCGGTGGGTTCGTCGGGACGGCGTCACCATCAATACCGACGGGCGGTGGGTCCGTCGGGACGGTGTCACCATCAATACCCGTGAGCAAGGATGGCACCCAATGCGTCACCGTGCCTTCACCGGCGGGGGCGTACCCAACTCCATATCGCGGACGGTCTTCATGATCTCGTCAGGATCCTTACAATCCGGGTTGAGATGATCGGCGGTCCAACGGATGGGATTCTCATCCACATATCGCAGGATATACTCAAAGGCACGCTCGTTACGGATGACATGGTCGTAGTAGCTCCGCTGCCACAACCTATCATGATACCGGGGCCATCCCTGTTCCTTCACACCGACACCGTAGCGGTAGGTGGTGAACCCTTTGAACCATTCTATCATTCCCGGCACTGAGACCCGTTCGTCATACTTGCCAAGGACAAGATGGATATGGTTGGGCATGATAACCTGCTGGAGCATCTCCACATCAGGATAGCGGTCAAGGAGGACACTTAAGGTGTCGCGTACCATCTCCCCTGCCGGTGAGAGGTTGACATGATCATCTTCGACCCTACCGAAGAGGTTCAGACGGTCGTGGACCACGAGGGTGATAAAATAATCCGCCGCCGTGGTGTAGTCGAAACCCGTCCACCGCATTGTTTTCCGATTGTGGAATGGGTGCGGCGCATGTGGGTCATAGGGTGTACCATCCTTGCGTGCCATATCGTGTGTTTTTTATTCGTTTTCCGTCAGGGCGGGGTTTCCGGTGGGTCCGTCGGTCAATACCGCCGTCCGGTGCGTCCGTAGGGGCGGGGTTCATCCCCGCCCTAACCCCCTTGGCGGTAATTATTCCGTCCCCCTTGACGGTAATCATTTCATTTCCCCCCTGCCGCATATTTTAATATGTTTTGCGGGGTGAGGGCGGGGATAAACCCCGCCCCTACGGTGTCACCATCAATACCGCCGTCCGGTGGGTTTGTCGGGACGGTGTCACCATCAATACCGCCGTGCGGTGGGTTTGTCAGGACGGTGTCACCATCAATACCGCCGTCCGGTGGGTTTGTCGGGACGTGTCACCATCAATCCCCGTGATCAAGGGTGGCACCCGGTGCGTTCGTAGGGGCGGCGGTTTATCCCCGCCCTAACCCACTTGACGGTAATTATTTCATTCCCCCGTGCCGCATATTATATATGTTTTGCGGGGCGAGGGCGGGGATAAACCCCGCCCCTACCATTTGGTCACCTTCACCGTACCGTATATCCAGGGGACGAAAATAGCGGAAGAAGTCGACGGTTCCGCCTTGGCGGTGGTTGATCTGTCTTTGTTTTCCTCGCTACTCAAACTGTTCGTGAGGGTCATGGGAAACTGGTATTTGCCATCCGTCTGCACCGGAATGACATACGTGGCCTTGCGACCGTACCACTGGTTGCCTGCGTCGAGGGTGAACGTCTCATCGTAGGTCGATGACGACTCCGTGTTCTCCAACGGCTTGAAGAGTTTGCCTCCTCTGCTGAGTCCCGTGAGTGTTATCTTACTGAGTTTTACCTTGTCTTGCACCTTCGCATCAACATTCCACTGCACGTCGAGTTTAGAGGCGACATGGTAGAGCACCATATTGATATATGGACTGTTACTTTTGTAATCGTTGACAATTCCGTAGTAGCCGTTGGAATTGTTGAGGTTATAAGGCGAGGAATAGAGATTCTTCAGTGCCTCACTTTTGTCTTTGACATCATCACCGAGGGTGAAAGTGGCATCTTCAACGCCCGTACCTGTATAGGTTACTGCTATCGGCACCGTGGACATGGCGGCATAGACGACACCCTCGCTACGGTTCTCGGGAATGATGATGCGTATCTGGTCGGTGTAAGTGTATATGGAGTCCTTATTGTCGGTGGTGATTGTCTTCGTCCATTTGTCGGCTTTTAGAGTATAGCCGCTCTGCAGGTTCATGCCTTCCGGTGTTAGGACCACCTTATCAGTCCCGTTTATCGACGTGTTTATCAAATAGATATATAAGTATTTGGGCAGTTCGAATTTCTCATACGTCCCCGGGTCACCCTCGGCACGCGTAGCCTTGGCACCCGCCGAACCGGTAGTGAGTTCAGCATTGTTGGCGGGAATGGCGAGTACAATGGGCATGCGCACGACATGGTCGTCTTCCACCGACGGATCGGTAGAGGAGCAGGCAGTGAGCGTTCCGATCCCCAGAACGAGGAATGCCATCCGATGTATTATGTTTTTTATTGTCATCATTGTTATGAACGTCGGGGCGGGGTTCCGGTGGGTTCGTCGGGGCGGGGTTTATCCCCGCCCTAACCCCCTTGACGGTAATCATTCCATCCCCCTTGGCGGTAATCATTTCCTTTCCCCCTGTGCCACGTATTATATATGTTTTGCGGGGCGAGGGCGGGGGATAAACCCCGCCCCTACGGTGTCACCATCAATACCGCCGTCCGGTGGGTTCGTCGGGACGGTGTTACCATCAATACCCGTGATCAAGGGTGGCGTCCGGTGGGTTCGTAGGGGCGGGGTTCATCCCCGCCCTAACCCCCTTGACGGTAATCCTTTCCCCCTGCCACATATTTTGATATGTTTTGCGGGGTTAGGGCGGGGATAAACCCCGCCCCTACGGCGTCACCATCAATACCGCCGTCCGGTGGGTTCGTCGGGGCGGCGTCACCATCAATACCGCCGTCCTAACCCCCGTGGGTCATATCTCCGGATTATACTCTCCGCCTTTTTTCCAATCCAATGTCACGCTGGCGCCGACGTTGCTGTCGGAGGTGCTGACACCACCGTCGTCATTGACGTGGATGCGGATGACACGGATGTCGCCGGCCTTCAACGGCTCGGTCATATACAACACGGAGCGCGTGGTGGTGCCGTCGGGCAGGTCGCTAAGGATGACGACACGCCACACGGCACCTTTTGCAGCGGCGACATCGGGGTCGATGGTGCCGGGAGCCTCCATCCGTGAGGGGAAGGCGATGCCACAGTAGGCCACAGAGTCCGTACCCGTGACATCGACGGCATCGGTGCGTACCAGACTGTTATGCTCCCAGTGCCACGTGCTGTCGTTAGGAGTGAAACTCGTGGCCAGGTCGGCGAGGAAGACGCGCGTCCGCACGACATTGGGGTTCTTCTTCATCACAACGGCCACAGCGGCATCTGCGGGATAGAGGTTGATCTCCCAACTCTGGTTGGTGTTGTTCGTGACGGACATGTCAAGTGTTCCCGCGAGGGCCGCATGGTTATGGCTGTCCACGGTGTCGTTGAGGAACTGCGTCAGGCGGGTTGTCTCGGCAGAAGTATTATCATTGATGAAGATGGAGGGATCCTCCTGACCGATGATGGCGATATGCCGGTAGTCGGCAGCTGGGATGGCGAGAGAGAAGGCCGTGCGCAGTCCCTCTGTCTCCCGGTCGTAATGGACAGGGTCACTGCCATCGGTGGGAAAGAAGCTCAGGTGCACTGCCGACGCCGTCGGCTGCAGGATGGGATCTAGATAGCTGTTGAGCGTTGCCAAGGTCTGCGACCCCGTACTCATCTGCAGCTGTTCACTGAGCTGCAGGTTGATATTGCTGACCACCTTCAGCTGATAGTTGAGTGAGAACGAGGTCTCGCAGTCTGAACGGTCGTCATCAATAAACGTGCAGCTCTGCAGTGTGAACAAGAACAGAAGTGCCGTGGCCAATGCCTTGAAAAAACGTATCATTGGTAATATTTTTTAACGTAGGGACGGGGGTCATCCCCGCCCTAACCCCCTTGACGGTAATCCAAACACCCCGTGGCGGTAATCCAATTTTCCACCCCCGCGCCACATATTTGATATGTTTTGCGGGGTGAGGGCGGTAATCATTTCCCCCCGTGCCGCATATTTTTAATATGTTTTGCGGGGTGAGGGCGGGGATAAACCCCGCCCCTACGGTGGATGGCATCAATACCGGCAGCGGGGAGGGTACGTAGGGACGGGGTCCATCCCCGCCCTAACCCCCTTGACGGTAATCCAAGCGCCCCGTGGTGATAATCCAATTTCCCACCCCCGCGCCACATATTTAATATGTTTTGCGGGGTTAGGGCAGTAATCATTTTCCCCCCGTGCCGCATATTTTTAATATGTTTTGCGGGGTTAGGGCGGGGATAAACCCCGCCCCTACGGCGGATGGCATCAATACCGGCAGCGGGGAGGGTACGTAGGGGCGGGGTTCATCCCCGCCCTAACCCCCTTGACGGTAATCCAAACACCCCGTGGTGATAATCCAATTTTCCACCCCCGCGCCACATATTTAAATGTTTTGCGGGGTTAGGGCGGGGATAAACCCCGCCCCTACGGTGTCACCATCAATACCACCGTCCGGTGGGTTCGTAGGGGCGGGGTTCATCCCCGCCCTAACCCCCTTGGCGGTAATCCAAACACCCCGTGGTGATAATCCTATTTTCCACCCCCGTGCCACATATTTAATATGTTTTGCGGGGTGAGGGCGGGGATCCAAACACCCTGTGGTGGTAATCCAATTTTCCACCCCCGTGCCACATATTTAATATGTTTTGCGGGGTTAGGGCGGGGATAAACCCCGCCCCTACGGTGGATGGCATCAATACCGAGGCACAATGCAATATTACATGCCAATATTGAATGTCAGGCCCGTCTGCCAGTTCAGGTCAACACTCAGACCGATGCTCAATGCCGGTGTACGCAGGTCTGGGATGACGTTGTAAGCAGCACCAAGACCCTTGTCGTGATTGGCGACGTCACTGCCGTTCTCCAAGATAGTCAGGTTAGCCGTAGTAACATAGTCCTGTTGGAAAACCTTCGTCAGACTTGTTGACGTTTCCGGCTGTTTTACCTCACCGTCCGTCGTACTTTTAGGATCGAGTTTGGCTACCATGTAGAAGTTAGCGCCATTCTTGATGATGTCACCATTATGTCCGGCAAAGTCCTTACCCGTATTGTTCTCCAGTTCCACGACCATATACACCGCCTGATTTTCAGCGGTCTCGAGAACGAGTGTATGGTTCACTGTAGAACCATTTGAGATTGCCGCCATACCAGTGGGCACATCCTTGTCATAAATTGTATACTGTGGCGCATCGTTTGCGCTGACAGGCACAAACTCCCAGTCGACAGCTTTCTGACCACCAACGAGTACCGACTTGATGGGGAATCCAGCATTATTAGGGGTCACTGTAGCACCAGTGTGGTCATAGAGCGTACTTGCGAGCGTCACCTTCGTATCCAGACGACCTACAGCATACTGTATCTGATTCTTCAGCGCAATAGAACGTGTGGAAGTCTGAACGGTCGCATCTTTATTGGCATATTTTCCAAGAATCGTTTCCCATGAATTGTTATCCACATAGTCTCCGTTTCTCTCTGCGTCGTCGGTATTGATCTTCGTGTTAACAAAATACCAGAGGTTGGCAGGATAGACATAAGAGTTCATTGCTGCGATGCTGGTACCATCGTCCAAGACGCTCTTGGCGGTATTGGCAGAGAACTTCTTATTGGCGTTGTCCCACGTCACCGTAGCGGCACCATCAGGCAGGTTGTTGTCCTCAGGATAACCGGAAATGGCATCGGTAAATGTCAGTTTGTCACCAGTTGAAGCGGAAGCATAAGTCGCATTTGTAATTGCTGTCTTAATAGCATCAATGATGCCTTGGTTGTCCGTTGTCTGGTCTTTCAATCCGACAAGTGAGGTATAGAGATCCTGTACCGCCAGCTGGATATTCTTAGAAGAGCCGGCAGTCATGGAAGTGAAGTTCTTGTATAAGGTAGCTAAGGCTTTGCCTTGACCAGAAGTACCATCTTCTTTGACATCGCTCCAAGCCTTTCCATTATCGCCTGATGCTTTTGCATTTGCGATAGACGTCAGATAAGTGGCAATCGCCTCACCCTTCGTTGTCGATGGCTTGGCAGCTATAGCAACGGGAGTAAAGCTGACAGCGGAGAGTGTAGCCTCACTGAGTCCGTCGGCCGTCAACGTGCCATATTTAAACATATCATCGGTCGTTGACGCATTTGTTCCTGCATTAGCATCGACGGCTTTACCATAAAAGAGGAAAGCGTTGGTGCCCACCGGAACGCTCACGTCGTTGTACACATGTGCGTTGCCCGTATTGGTAAGATTTGTCAATGAGTTAGGAGTGGTATTCGGCAATGTGATGTTCTGGTCACCTTCGCGGGTATCAGTACTACTAACATTATTCCCTTTAATGGCAAACGGAATCAGGCTGATGTTGTCAATACCCCGGAACACGGGCGTCCCTTGTGCCTGGGTGATGTCTTCGCTCATACGTGTGCCAAAGTTACTTTTGGCACCGTTGGTGCTGTTACCTTTCGGCAGACCTACGGACAGGGTGAAGGATGTCTTCACAGTCTCGCCGGTATATGGTACCGGTGTATCATTGGGTGCATCATCCGATGACGAACACGAAGAAAGGAAGAGAGGGGTGGCCAAGGCCATGGCACCCATTCCAAGGAATAAAAAATTCTTCTTCATAATGTATAATTTTTATATGATATTTTTTTCGTTTCGTGGGGGGCTCTCAGAACGAGTAGACGAGGTCCACGGCCGCCTTGGGGAGGAGGTAGACCTTGTTCTTTCGCGCCACGGGAGCACCGCAGTGCACACAATCGTAGACCCGGTAACGGGTCCAGCTCAAATCTACTCCGGTCTGCACGTCCACGCCAAAGCCACTGCCAAGGTCCCAGGCATAGCCCGCAAACGAGCCTCCGCCATAGAGATTGCCTTGCATGCGCCGGTGACGGGCATCGCCAAACATACCAAAGTAATTGAGCTTGAGATTAGAGAGATTATAGTGAATCCACAAAGCATCAAAACCATAATAGAAGCCACGCCACGGCGTACCCCTTGTCCACTTACGAGTATAGAGATCCAAACTCAGATGACGGTATTTGCGCAGTGCCTTGTCATCAGTAGGCCATGGGCGAAAGCCTCCCCACAGCCCCACCGTCCAAGTGCTGTCCACACGCGTTTCAAAACCGAGATTAGGAGTGAGCGTGGCCGAATAGACCACATTATTACTAAGAGAGAAACTTTGGGCGTCTCCTCTCACTGCTACAATAAGCCCTAACACTATACTTATTATAACCTTTTCCCTGTATAGTCTCCATACTCGCATCATATACTTCTACAACAACTAACTTATACATCTCTTTTACGAGACTCTATTATATCCTATTAGTTAATATCAAATAGTTATTCCCTTTATGTTGCAAAGATAATGATTTTAAAAAAAGAAATGTGTGATTAGCCTAATTTTAACATAAAAAATTGTTCTTTCTTCATCGATTATTAATAAAAAACAGAAAAACACCCTAAAAAGAGGGTTGCTTTACCATTTTCTTTCCTCTCATCAATAAAACGAAAAGGTTGAAACAAGATTATACAAGGACATTCCGAATATCATTCCGGACGAGATGACAATACATTCCGGACGGGGTGACAATGCATTCCGAATGGGATGACAATACATTCCGAATGGGGTGACAATACATTCCGAATGGGATGACAATACATTCCGAATGGGATGACACCGTAGGGGTGGGGTTCATCCCCACCCTAACCCCGCAAAACATATATATATGACATTCGGGGGCAATTAAATACCATGCAGGGAATACAGCGGACGATTAATTACCAAGTTGGGGTTAGGGCGGGGATAAACCCCGCCCTTACGGTGGATGACATCAATACCGGCAGCGGGGAGGGTACGTAGGGGCGGGGTTCATCCCCGCCCTAACCCCCTTGACGGTAATCCAAGCGCCCCGTGGTGATAATCCAAATTTCCACCCCCGCGCCACATATTTAATATGTTTTGCGGGGTTAGGGCGGGGATAAACCCCGCCCCTACGAACCCACCACACTCCTCTCCCTTTGGAGGGGGGGAGTGAGGCAGTAGGCTTCCTCTTAATTATTGAGAATTCTTCTTGCGCCCTGATAGCGGTTGTCGTAGTAGTTCTCGTTGATATCAGAAATCGTGATGCCGTTGGAGCAGGAGGCGTGGATGAACTTGAAGTCACCGTTGCCCTCAACCTCTGCCACAATGCCTACATGGTTGATGCGGGCGGAAGAACCGAAGAACACCAAGTCGCCCACATGCACGTCGTCGCGGTCGTTGATGGCGAGCCCCTCCTGCCATTGGTCACGACTGCTGCGACCCAGACGGATGTTGAGCGACTTATAGACAAAACTGGTGAAACCGGAACAGTCGAAGGCGTAGGGACCCATGCAGCCACGACGGTAAGGCCGACCGATATAGTCCTTGGCTTTCTCGATGATCTGAGAACCCGTAACGTTGAACAAGGCTTCCAGCTCAGAGTGCTCCATCTCGTCAGGCATGATATAGGGAATCATTTCCTCAGTGTTGGCAGAACTGTTTTCCGGTGTGCCAGTGCCGGCGAAGACGGGAGTGACTGCAAAAGCCACAAACATGGAAGCGATGGTTACGAGTTTCTTTATCTGCATGTATATTTCTCCTTATTTATATATAGTGTTGGTGAATTGTCGTTTTGTATTTTCAGCCCTTCAAAACAGTGCCAAATGCACCAAAAGAGCTGCTGGGTTTTTAATTCTGATACAAAAATAAGAAAAATAATCGAGAAATGAAAATGCCCGTTTACACTCTTTTGCACGAAAGTGCTTAAATGTGCAAGTAAAGCGAGAGGCTCTTATTTGACCTATATCAATCGTTTAGCCTCTTTCTTCTCCTATTTCGCTACTATATTGTTCTTGTTTTCCTTAAGGTCTTTTTGCGGATTTTAACGGGAAAGAAGAAAAGCAGCCTCACCCCCTACCCCTCTCCAACAGCCTCACCCCCTACCCCTCAGCCTCACCCCCCTTACCCCCTCTCCAAGGGGAGAGGGGGAGTAGAATGCTGGATAAACAATAGTCATCTACTCGTTTTTTAGGATGATTAAATTTGTCTGGCCTCGATCGATAAAGTCGTGTAGTAAAAGGAAGAGAACATTCATCCCTTGAAGGTAATTACTCCCCTCGCCTTTGGAGAGGGGTTGGGGGTGAGGCTGTTGGAGAGGGGGCGAGGGGGGTGAGGCTGAGGGGGGTGAGGCTGAGGGGGTGAGGCTGTTGGTGAGGCCGCTGGGCTACTAATACGTATTTGAAACATTTGATACGTAATAAAGTAACATACAGCAAAGCAAATCTGCGGCAAAAAGTGTATCTTTGCAGCAAAGAATCAAAAAACAAATAACTAAGCAAACCTAAGTAATGGAAAAACAATCTCAACAAGGGGGTAGCCGTGCCTACCTCATCAGCATCGTCATGGTGGCGGTGCTCGGCGGTCTGCTCTTCGGCTATGACACCGCCGTGATCAGTGGTGCCGAGAAAGGCCTGCAGGCATTTTTCAAAGGCGCCAAGGATTTTGAGTACAACGATTTTCTTCATGGCTTCACCTCATCGAGTGCCCTCATCGGCTGCATCATCGGGTCAGGGCTCTCCGGACTCTTCGCCTCACGCTTCGGGCGCAAGCGCTCACTGATCTTTGCCGGCATCTGCTTCTTCCTCTCTGCCTGGGGTTCGATGACGCCGGAGACGTTTGGACTCCTGCCCTACGGCAAGCCGACATGGACGCTGCTCGTGGTCTTTAACCTCTACCGCGTGCTCGGCGGCATCGGCGTGGGTATGGCATCGGCCATCTGTCCGATGTATATCGGTGAGGTGGCACCCTCGCGCATCCGTGGCATGCTCGTCAGTTGGAACCAGTTTGCCATCATCTTCGGCCAGCTCGTGGTCTACTTCGTCAACTTCCTCATCCTCGGCACCCATGCCAACCCCGTCTACGACGCTGCCGGAGCCATTGCCAACATGGCCGACGCCGAGTGGACGATCACTACAGGATGGCGTTATATGTTCGGCAGCGAGATGGTGCCCGCCGGTCTCTTTGCCCTGCTGATCTGCTTCGTCCCCGAGACGCCGCGCTATCTCGTCATGGTCGGACAGGACCAGAAAGCACTCTCCATCCTCAGCCATATCAACGGCAGCAGCGAGGCACAGACCATTCTGAATGACATCAAAGCCACGATCACCACCAAGACCGAGCGTCTGCTGACCTACGGCTGGATGTGTATCTTCGTTGGTATCATGCTCAGCGTGTTCCAGCAGATCGTCGGCATCAACGCCGTGCTCTACTATGCGCCGCGCATCTTCCAGGACATGGGTATGCAGAGCCCGATGGTGCAGACCGTGATCATGGGCATTGTCAACATCTCGTTCACCCTCGTCGCCGTGTTCACCGTGGAGAAGGTGGGCCGCAAGCCACTGCTCATCTGGGGTTCCATCGGCATGGCCATCGGTGCCTTCGGCGTGGCACTCACCTTCGGCAACGCCTCGCTGAGCATCGTCACCATGCTGAGCATCATGGTCTACTCGGCCAGCTTCATGTTCTCGTGGGGACCTATCTGCTGGGTACTCATCGCCGAGATCTTCCCCAACACCATCCGCGGTGCCGCCGTAGCCATCGCCGTGGCCTTCCAGTGGATCTTCAACTTCCTGGTGAGCTCTACGTTCGTACCGATGTTTAACATGCATCTCACTGCCGGCGATGACTTCGGTCATTGGTTCACCTACGGCTTCTACGGTCTGATGTGTGTTCTCGCCGCTCTCTTTGTCTGGCGACTCGTGCCCGAGACCAAGGGCAAGACACTGGAGGACATGACCAAGCTGTGGAAAAACAGAAAATAACACCACGGAACAAAAGACTCCTGGCGAATGTATAGAGAATAAGCATATAAAAAGACAACACCTGCTTTCGTCATTGGGACACCCAAGTTCCAAGATTGGTGACTATATCGGCCCTCTCATATGTTTTGCGGGGTTAGGGCGGGGATGAAATGATTACCGACAAGGGGGTTAGGGCGGGGATAAACCCCGCCCCTACGAACCCACCACTTCAAACGATGTTTAGGAGCGGAGACAATTCCCCGCAATTCAGTGTCAAGGGTGACAATGTAGGGGCGGGGTTCATCCCCGCCCTAACCCCGAAAAAGATATAAAAAACGACGCACTGGATATTTTCCGTGGAATCATAGTGTGAGGAAATATAAATCTTTATACTGCCATTATCGCTTTGGCATTTTCAAACGGATAAGAAAAAAGAAAATCATGGTCATGCTTATGCTCCCCAAGGAGCAATGGGTCTAAAGCTATGGGGTAGTCTTGCGAGCAAGCTCGCCGCCTACCCCATAGCTTTAGCCCCACACCTTTGGTGTCAAGCCTGCCCATGACGAAAATCGCTAACGCGTAAAATTGCCCCTTGGGCATAAAATCCTGCGGCCGAAAGATAGTCCATAGCGTCTTGAAAGTCTGCTATGCTGCTTGTGTTCTGTTGGGCGGCACAATATTTTATGCGCCTTGGCGCAATTTATTATTTTATGCGCTTATGCGCAATTTATTATTTTATGCGCCTTGGCGCAATTTATTTTATGCGCTTATGCGCAATTTTATGCCAAGGCAATTTTCGTCATAGGCTGGCTTTTAACCCGTCAGGGATGGTGTGGAAGTGATGGGGCAAACTGCGAGCTTGCTCGCAAAGGCTGCCCCATCACTTCCACACCATAGCTCCATCGGGAGCTTAAGCCTGCCTATGATTTTCCTTGAGTTATGGACCTGAGTTATGGACCTCTTTAACCAATTATGAACATATCGGCCCACGGAAAATATCCAGTGCGTCATAAAAACATGTGGCACGGGGGGAGAATGATTACCGACAAGAGGGTTAGGGCGGGGATAAACCCCGCCCCTACGGTGGATGACAGCAATACCAGGGTGGGTTCGTAGGGGCGGGGTTCATCCCCGCCCTAACCCCGCAAAAGATATAATGAGGGTGGAATGATCCCCGCCCTAACCCCGCAAAAGATATAATGAGGGTGGAATGATCCCCGCCCTAACCCCGCAAAAGATATAAAAGCCATGTGCACGGGGGTGAAATGATTATCGTCATAACCCCGCAAAAGATATAACGAGGATGGAATGATTACCATCAAGAAGGTTAATATTTTTTATCTCAAACCCTCGCTGAGAATCGATTCTTTGGAAGCGAGACAAGAAGTAGCATGAAAAGAACGGATTTTTAGGCAAAATAAGTAAGTTTCTGTTTATCAGCCTATTATAAACACAACCATCTTTGAGAGCTTTTTCTTACACTCAAAAAACGGACTTTTACCTTGTCATCTCAATGAGATGACCTGCACATCTCAGTGAGATGACCTCTTCATCTCGGTAAGATGACCACCTCATCTCAGTGAGATGACTGACTCATCTCACCGAAATTGAACCAAAGCGCCGGTTGTTGCCCTCTCTTTTGCACCTTTTTCCATCATTTTCCACTTGCTGTCCCCTACTCCACTTTCTATTTTATTTATTTTCGTTGACAAGGCTTTTTACTTTTTGTAAAATATTATCCTAACTTCGTCAATGCGTCACCTTGAATCGAGAATAAGTTTTTGGAAAATAGTCGCGTACAGACTTTAGCTCCCCATGGAGCTATGGTGCTGAGGTGATGGGGACAGCCTTACGAGCAAGCTCGTCGGCTGCCCCCATCACCTCAGCACCACCCCCCTACACAAAGCGGGGGACAAAGCCTGCCCGTGACGAAAATCGCTATCGCGTAAAATTGCGCAGAGCGCATAAAATATTCAGTCCCCCCCTAAATCTGCTCACAATTATTTTAGAAAGCCCTGATGATATCGTCGTGGTAATAATAACGCTCTATCTGTGCTTTGGGCCATGTACCGAAGTTCACCAGAATGGCTATTGGAAACGATGTGCCGCGAAGATAACCAAACGTCTGAAATTGCTCTTTGTTCGTGATAGCCTTGATGGACTTGCACTCTATGATGACATTGCCACGGGGCATTATCACGACCATATCCATCTTGATGTAGCTTTCGAGTTGTTCTCCGTCGAAAAACGGATGATATATGAACTCCTTCCTTGCATCAAATTTTTCTTTAACCAATTTTCTGCACAAAGCCTCCTAGTAGATATATTCCGGCATTCCGGGTCCCAATTGTCTGTGGACATATTGCATACAGCCAATAATGCCATAAACATATTGAATGAGGGACTGATGAAGATCAGGGTCGAGGAGAGAACGGGAAATAGACAAATCATTCATGTACCGCGTTTTACTTTTACGTTTTACTTACAAACGACTATTCAGCCGCTATATTTTATGCGCTATGCGCAATTTTATGCCTTGGCAATTTTCTTCATGTACAGGCTTTGACCCCGAAAGGGGTGAGTCTCAACCAGTGGGATAGCCGTCGAACTTGCTCGTAAGGCTATCCCGCTGGTTGAGACTCAGAGCTCCTCATGGAGCGTAAGCCTGTACATGATTTTCTTTTTTCGTATCATCTGGAGATGGCAAGGCAATATGAGTCAGGACAAAGACATTGACTGTCTGCCGGGCTGTTAAGGAGGGATATCATTCCATAATTCGTAATTGCGTCACCATCAATTGCTGAAATAAGCTTATAACTAACTGATAATCAATGATGACACTTTATCCAGCCAAAGATGTGATGAAGTCAGGAAAAAGACGGGGAAAAGTAGTCGGTAAGAGAATCGAACTCTTATGCCAAGATTGAGAATCTTGTATCCTAACCGTTAGATGAACCGACCGTTAAGCGATAAAAAATCCTCTCTGTACGAGGCGGAGAGGCTAATGAAGTAGTCGGTAAGAGAATCGAACTCTTATGCCAAGATTGAGAATCTTGTATCCTAACCGTTAGATGAACCGACCGGTTGAAGGTATAAACCTTGCGGAAGCTGGGGGATTCGAACCCCCGGTACGCGAAAAAGCGCACGGCAGTTTAGCAAACTGCTGGTTTCAGCCACTCACCCAAACTTCCAAAGTTGGTAAACAACTTACAGCATTTTCCAAATGCGGTGCAAAGGTAATACTTTTATTTTGTTCCACCAAACTTTTACTAAACTTTTTATTACTAAAGCCTGTATAATCCTCAAAATCACCTTGATTCTGGTGTCGTTACAGTGCCTCGATGGTCTCTCTGCCGTCGATGGATGCCAGCCTGGTACTCGTTGACACGGAACAATGGACGGAAGGATGCCGCGCTTCACCGCTGTGCAGAATGGCCGCCTATGCTGACTCACCATATATATAAAGGAGAACACAGGCGGATCCGAAACGCCAAGAAAGAATCAGCAGCACCCAACCGCAAGCCGGGGCTAAGGCAGACTACCAAGGCAACGTGTTCTTGAAGAGCACATCCTTGATATCCTTCTCGTGGTCGTAGAAGAAACGCGCCACGATGGACGAAAGAATGGCGGAAGTCGGCAATTTCTCGTCACCGGCATACTTCAGGCGGTCGAGCACGTTTTTCAGCGTCTCGTCGATATAGATCGTTGCCAGCTTTCCACCCCCTACCTTGTAGTCATGAGCCAAGTCGAGGAAGAGCTGCCAGGAATCCCTGCTGTCGTCGCGCGTCACATGATACTCACGCTCAGCGCCAGCCTCTGACTTAGGACGGCGTCCTCGACGCGACTGAACATCCTCCCTATTTGTCGCACCTTGCATGTAAGCAGTTGATGCTGAACGCGATGGCTGCACACCATTGCGCACGTTTGCCGGACGGATCACGCCATTGCGCTGAGAAGGCTGCTCCACAGGCTGGTCGTCGTGATGGTAACGGTCTTCATGCACCGCAGAGGTATCGTCACCACGCTCCTCCGCGCTCTCAGCCTGCTGATAACCATTGCTGTCTGCAGAATCCGGAGTAGGGGAGAGCGGACGCTCATCCACAGCAGCAGACTCCACCTGATCCGTAGCAGTCTGCTCAGCCGTCTCCTCGCTCTCAGCCTGCACTGTCTCTTCGCGCTGGTGCTGCTCTTCCCGCGCCTCGTCGCCCTGTTGCTCACGACTATTTTGATTCGGCTGTGCTCCACTCTGGAGACCTTTCACAAGATCAGAGATGCTGCCGGGAAGCAAGACTGATGTTTTCTTCTTAGCCATATTTATATCTTTATATATTTAATTGTTTAGATGTTTAATTCAATATACTTATATATTATATAAAAATATAAAGGAACAAATATAAAAACATACTATGTAACATACAGATTTCCAATGGTTTATTTTATACATATTCAGTTATACATAAATATATAAAAGAATAGAACAAAGAAACAAGTATGCTTATATATAATAATGTGTTTATATCAGTCTCTAAATATTTTTATTGTTTGTCTCTGAAGCGTTATTCCTTGATTCTGCGGATGATAAACTCGAAAGCAGGACGTACGGCATCGCGCTGAGAGGGGGTAATCTCGAACGTGTTGATACGCTTCAGTGCGGCACGGGCTGTGATGCGGGGCGTCACAGCACCCAATTGTTTGAAGATGGCATCCGTCTGCTTCCACATCTTCAGTTCGTCCGTCGTTCCGATACGCACGTCAATACGGTTCGGCACGAAAAAGAGTTTGGCTTGCATCTCAGGCGTCAGCTTACGCAGGGCATTGATCACCTGCACAAACATGCCGGTGGAGTCGAGGGTCTTCTCCTCGTACTCGTAAGGACAGATGATGTAATCGGCATTGGTGAACATCGGAACAAGTCCGTCCTCTGAGACATTACCCGGTGAATCGAAAAGCACATAGCCTTCGGTCTGGGAAGCTGAATCCATAAGCTGCTGCATGGTTTCAGGATCTGCCACGTCGAAATCCTGTACATTGTAAGGCTCATCGGTGTCGGGGTAGAGCTCACAATCTTTCTTTCGCTGCATCATGATGGTTTTCTGCAAGTCGGTATCGATGATACATACATCCTGCTTCTTCCATGCCAGATAGTTGGCAAAGAGGATACAGAGGGTGGACTTGCCGACACCACCTTTTTGGTTAGCGAAGACTATCTTTTTATTTTTCATCTTTATCTATTCGTTTATCTATTCAAATATCTAAGTATATAAATAGTGGAGTAGGGCGGTATATGAACATATAAACCTATACATATATAAGTAAATAAAAACATATCCACACATCCACTGATTTACAGTTGCAAATATAAGAATAAAAAATGATATAGACAAATATACCTTTAAGTTTTAATACTTTTAAATATAAGAATAAAGGTATTTAAGCATATAGATATATAAAAACATTCATTTAAAGATACAGATATATATAGATGTTTTTATGTTTTAAATTATATACATATATACACATAGGTTTCTTTATACTTTTATATTTGTATACATGTACATAAATAGATCTATCTTTATATTGCTACATAATCATATATAGATATTTGTATATATTTAAATAGACATATAAAAAGACTTATAAGCAAATCAATAACTAAATATACACTACATAAAAAAAGAGCAGCTGGTATCGATGAATTCGTTGAAAAAAAGAGGTGGTTTCTATTTTTTATATATTTATGTATATATTTCTTTAATTGTTTACATAATTTACAATTGTCTATCATTTAAGGAGTTAAATAAAAGATTTCCAGAATGGAGTAGGGGAACAATAACAATAATACGCGTCGATTTCATCGAAAGTCCATAAGATCAGAATCAAGAAAGATAATGGAAAAACTGGTCGGGATATAGAAAAATAAGTATGGATAAAAGCGAATATATGTTTATATAAAACATTGTATGTCTAGAAATATATAGAAATAGAACTATATTAGATTGTTTATATACGTGATAATATAAATCATTATTTATATATAGATATACTTTAATAGAAAGTTTTATATATTTATAAATACGTATATAGATATATTTTACGATATAAATATACTAATATAAATAGTATCTTATATATGTATATATAGAATTAATAATATATTTAAAGCTAAAGACAAATAAATGTATGAGTGTATACGCTAAAGAATAAAGAAATAGATATATATTGCTATTGATAAAGGAATATATAAAAGGAGGTATGCGTAAATGAATATATAAATAGTGATGCATACAGATAAATGGATAAACAATTGCGTAGACGGATGTATATCAAAAGAAAAATTTAATTTTGAAAACTTCAAAAAGGTAGACTATCTTTAGAGATCTTTTAGTATCATTGATTAGTAGGACGCTGTATAACCCTTTAAATCAATTAGTTACACGGTTGTTTGACGACATATTAGTAAGGTGGTGCGACATATTAGTAAGGTCTCTGCGACATATTAGTAAGGTCTCTGCGACATATTAGTAACATGTTTGCAATGTCTGCGACATATAGGGAGACTGTTGGCGACATATAGGGAAACTGTTTCTGTGATCGTGAGTTTTGTTTTACGTATTCTGCCTCTATTGCGCTCTTTTCTTGATCGATGTATCTTTGCGGTATTGTTGCTTTGCTTTTATTTGATGGCTATAATATGTTGATATACAATATCTTTATGTTTCTCTGCGACAAATTAGTAAGGTTTTGACGGGGGCTCCTGTTGGGGAAGTGCGACAAATTAGTAGGTTGCTGATTATCTTTTACAAATTCCGCACCTTCTATTTTTCGCGATATTTCGACCAGATGGCCGTTCGCTGGATTTTTTTCAATTCTCATGGCTGTTTTTCTTTTGTCTTTCCCTTTATTTACTGGGGTTGACGCAAAAAAAACGTGTTCTGTTTTCATTGTGTTTTAGAAGTGAAGATGGGCATTTTGGCTGTTTTTCCTGCTTTATCTTTAGATAAAGCTGAATGATTGCGTGTGGGTGGCGATTGTAAAGGGGAATGGTTTGGGCTTTTGGTGTGAGGGTTTATTCTGTGGTCGGGAAGGTCTTGATGTCTCCGGCGACACATCAGTGATGTATGTCTCTTTGCCGTTTGAAAATGCCAAAGCGATAATGGCAGCATAAAGATTTATATTTCCTCTCACTATGATTCCACGGAAAATATCCAGTGCGTCGTTTTTTATATCTTTTGCGGGGTTAGGGCGGGGATGAACCCCGCCCCTACATTGTCACCCTTGACACTGAATTGCGGGGAAATGTCTCCGCTCCTAAATCCGTTTGAAGTGGTGGGGGTAGGGGCGGGGTTTATCCCCGCCCTAACCCCCTTGTCGGTAATCATTCTCCCCCCGTGCCACATGTTTGAATATTCCCCACGCAGATTCCGCGGATCTCGCAGATTTTCTAATCAGATATTATTATGTAGTGCATGAATGCACTATAGATCTGCGTAATCTGCGTAATCAGCGTGGGAAAGAAATATTCAGCGTGGATATTCCCACGCATATTTCGCAGATCTCGCAGATTTCTATTCAGATGCTATTATGTAGTGCATGAATGCACTTGAGTGGGATCTGTTTAATCCGTGAGAAAAAATCAGCGGGAATATTCGGCGCACTGGATATTTCCCGTGGGCCGATCTGTTCATAATTGGTTAGAGAGGCCCATAATTCAGGTCCATAACTTAGGTCCATAACTCAAGGAAAATAGTCATAGGCAGGCTTAAGCTCCCGATGGAGCTATGGTGTGTAAGTGATGGGGCAGCCTTTGCGAGCAAGCTCGCAGTCTGCCCCATCACTTCCACACCACCCCTGACGAGGTAAAAGCCAGCCTATGACGAAAATTGCCTTGGCATAAAATTGCGCATAAGCGCATAAAATAAATTGCGCCAAGGCGCATAAAATAAAATAATAAATTGCGCATAAGCGCATAAAATATGATACCGCCCAACAGAACACAAGCAGCATAGCAGACTTTCAAGACGCTATGGACTATCTTTCGGCCGCAGGATTTTATGCCCAAGGGGCAATTTTACGCGTTAGCGATTTTCGTCATGGTCAGGCTTGACACCAAAGGTGTGGGTCTAAAGCTATGGGGTAGGCGGCGAGCTTGCTCACAAGACTACCCCATAGCTTTAGACCCATTGCTCCTTGGGGAGCATAAGCATGACCATGATTTTCTTTTCTCTTTTCCGTGCGGTCGTGTATTGTATCGGCTGTTGTTTATATCTCGCAGAAGAAGGTGACAAGGAAGGGGACGCTGAAATCCATGCAGAAGCCATGGAATACGGAGAGCGTGACGAGGTCTTTGCCACTGTAGCGTGAGATGATCGGCAGTGTGGTATCCATCGAAGTGGCGCCTCCTACACTGATGGGTGCCAGGGGACCAAACCACCGGACGAGTAGGGGAGAGGCGAGCAGGGTGATGAGTTCTCTGGCGATATTGGCAAGCAGGGCCACTGTGCCGAGTGCCGCACCGCGGTATTGGGTGATGAAAATGCTGGAGAGCGAGTAATAGCCGAAGCCGGAACCAATGGCCAGACAGTCGGTGAGCCGGTGTGTGGACGTCAACAGGCTGACGGCGAGGCAGCCTGCCATCGTGCCTACGAATGTGCAGAGCGGCAGAAGCAGCAGCCGTGGGTTGGTATGCCGGAGCGTTTGCAAGACACTGGAGTCGTTGCCGATGCTGATGCCTACGCAAAAGATCAGGGCACAGAGAGCGAAGTAACTCGTGTTGCCTTGGGTGAGCTGGGATGGCACGAGATGCAGCAGGCCGCAGACAGTGCCAAGAATGAAAAAAGCGATGATGATGAGACTGCCTTTCATTCCTGCCCTCCTTTCGACTTGCCAGCATAGTGCCATAACCTATTCGCTGCCACCGCGGATCCTACGGCACCACCTGCCGCGAGCAGAAGAGCATCCTTTCCCAAACGGCTGATACTGTGAAGGATGGTCTGATCACCGCCTACCTCCAGTCCTAAGAGAAACAGTAGGATCCAAATGAGAACTGTCGTCAATGGTGACAGCCACCTTAGCTTTCGGTGTCGTAGTGTGCGACCTATGATGATACCGCACACCATCATCAGCATAATCTGTAGCATAGCTCCTTATGGTTTGTCTGTTTGCAAAGTTACACATTTTTTCTTTCTTTCCGTCATGTGGGGGCACATAACGGTGATACTACAAGGTAGCTAATCAGCGAATTCCTTTCGGCAGATAGCATCCACATCGTTTGGGTGGTTGTACCCTGTTAACGGCTTCACCGCACCGTTAAAACGATGTTAATGTCATCTAAAGTAGGGGCGGGGTTTACTCAGTGTTCTCAGTGTGAGAATATTACAGACAAGGGGGTTAGGGCGGGGATGAACCCCGCCCCTACGGCTTCACCGCACCGTTAACAGGGCAATACCATAAGAACGATGTTAATGTCATCTGCCGTAGGGCGGGGTTTACTCAGTGTTCTCAGTGTGAGAATATTACAGACAAGGGGGTTAGGGCGGGGATGAACCCCGCCCCTACATTGTCACCCGTGCCTCTGAACTGCGGGGTTAGGGCGGGGATGAACCCCGCCCCTACGGTGGATGATGTCACTACTGCTGGAGAAGTTAGTAAGTGGTGATTCGTTAGAAGTAGACTTTTGCTGCGTTGTGTTTGTATTTTTTCTGCCTCTCGGCCTATATCCGGTGAATCGTTACAATACAAAGCGATAAGGCTAAACTTTCAGAAGAGATTTTTTCTCATTAACAAAAATTATTAAGATCTTCGGGTTATAACATAAAATAAAACCGTAAGTTTGCAGTGATTTGACCTCAACGCTTCCAACCCATGACGCAATACCTAACGACATCTATGAGAAATACTCGCTGTGCTTCACACTGTTTGCTGAAGTCTTTTCTTCGACAGAGGAAGGCGACAGCCTTGCTGCGTATGTTGCTGCTCTTCGCTTTCACCTTGTCTGTGCCCCTCAGTCTCCATGCTCGGCAAGACATCATCGACATCAGTGGAACGTGGATGGTGAAGCTTGCTGACGGACGTAGCGTGGCGGTCAGGCTTCCCGGTACGACAGATACCAACCGTCTCGGCGACGCACCTGACGACACCACCGAGACTACGCACCTGACAAGAGCTTACAGCTACAAGGGTGCGGCAGCATACAGTCGCTATATCGACGTGCCGAAGACGTGGAAGCACCGTCGCCTCACGCTGTTCTTGGAGCGCACCAAGCCGACGTGGATCTACCTCGACGGCCTGCTTCTCGACTCGTGCAACGACATCTCCACGCCACAGCGCTATGTGCTGCCCCGACGGGTGAAGGCGGGACGCCATCTGCTGACCATCGTGGTGGACAACAGCCGGGGCGTGCCGTCGCAGCTGTATGCATCTTCCCACGCCTATACCGAAGACACACAGACCAATTGGAACGGCATCATCGGCAGGATGGAGCTTTGGGCCGATGATATGCGTCAGGAAGAGAATGGAGTGGGGCAGGGCAGTAGGGCAGAGGCCACATACGGGCGTACGGCATCAGCGAGTGTCCGTCCCCGGCTGACAACCGACGGACATCATTTCTACGACCATGGCAAGATGGTGTTTCTGCGCGGCAAGCACGACGCCTGCGTATGGCCGCAGACGGGACATGTGCCGATGGACACGGCGTCGTGGTTCGCCTATCTGCGTCTGCTCACCGCCTACGGCATCAACCACGTGCGCTTCCACTCCTGGTGTCCGCCTGAGGCTGCTTTTGTCGCTGCTGACAGTCTGCATGTCTATCTGCAGCTCGAGTTGCCGTTCTGGGGCGACTTCAATGAGAAAGACTCGCTTCTGATGACGTTTCTGCACAAAGAGGGCATAAACATTCTGAAGGAATATGGTCGTCATCCGTCGTTCGTCATGATGGCCTTGGGCAACGAGCTGTGGGGCTCTGTGACGGCGATGCGTCGCTTTGTCGACGACTTCCGGCGGGTGGCACCACAGATTCTTTTCACCTTCGGCTCTAACTATTATTTGGGTTACAAGGGCATTCAGCCTGGCATGGACTATGTCACCACCTGCCGTCTCGGCGGTGAGGCATGGGGCACATACGGCACGCATACGCGAGGCTCGTTCAGCTTTGCTGATGCTGCTGACGGTGGACTACTCAACCACCGGCGGCCAAATACCTCGATGAACTTTGACGCGGCTTGTGACACGGCCTCTGTTCCCGTCATCAGCCATGAGACGGGACAGTTTCAGTCTTACCCCGATTTCGACCGTGAGATACCAGAGTACTGTGGTGTGTTGCGGCCTTACAACATGCGTGTGTTCCGTCAGCGGCTTGCCCGTGCCGGCATGCTCGACCAGATGGCAGCGTTTCACCGGGCCAGCGGAGCATGGGCAGTGGAACTCTATAAGGCCGACATAGAGATGGATCTGCGCACGCGCAATATGGCAGGCTTTCAGTTGCTCGACCTCCAGGACTATCCCGGTCAGGGCAGTGCCTACGTGGGTGTGCTCGATGCCAACCTGCACGACAAGGGTCTGGTCACCCCCGGGCGATGGCGGCAGTGGTGTGCCCCTGTCGTGCCTCTGCTTGTCGCCGACAGTCTGTGTTGGGAAGAGGGTGACACGCTGAGGTTGGACGTAGAGGTCGCCAACTATTCGGGGCAGAAATTAGTGGGGAAGACCTTGCGATGGACGTTGGAGGCTCTTGATCCCCAGGCCGCCGCCGCTCAGCCCATCGGCATGGAAGGCTCGCTGACACTGCCCGACGATGAAGGTCTGATCCGTGTGGGGACACTGCCACGGACGAGTGTGGCAGAGGTGCTGCGACGTGTCCGTGCGGCGATAGGAGAGGGCTGGCAGCGTACGAGTCTGCAGCTGTCTTTGGCTATTAAGGGTACAGACTATCGCAACAGCTACCAGCTTTGGTGCTATCCTAATGATGATTTAGAGCAAGCGAAAAAGGGTATTCTCATCACCCGGCAGATGAATGACGCCATGGTCAAGCGCTTGCAGCAGGGAGCGCGCGTGCTGTGGATGCCCGACACCACAGCACTGAAGAATACCGTAGGGCCGCTCTTCATCACCGACTATTGGAACTATCGTATGTTCAAGACGATTTGTGAGAACAATCATAAGCCAGTTTCGCCGGGCACACTGGGCATCCTCACCGATCCCAGCCATCCGCTCTTCAACAGCTTTGCCACCGAGAGCCATACCAACTGGCAGTGGTTCCCGGTCATCAAGGATTCGCGGCCGCTGATTCTCGATAACCTGCCGACCGCTTACCGCCCCATGGTGCAGGTCATCGACAACATTGAGCGTAACCATCGTCTTGGTCTGGTCTGTGAGTTCCGTGTGGGTCGTGGCTCTTTGCTGGTGTGCATGAGCGACCTCGAGCAAGCCGCCGCTCATCCCGAGGGCCGTGCCTTCTATCTGTCGCTGCTTCGCTATATGCATTCCCCGGCATTCTCGCCAGCCGCCTCCTTCTCATGGAGCGAGCTGCACAGCCTGCTGACGGGCAACGTCAAAGAGGGAAGGCTCAACCAGCTGTTCAACACCACGCAGTACTAAGCTCTTGGATCCTTATTAAGCCAGAGCATACAGTTATTTGTATGTGAAGGTAACCTCCACGGGCTCACCTTGATGATAATAAGGCGCCTTGAAATAGAAGTGACCGGTAGCGTTGGCACTGTTGTCGCGTACATTCTGCATTGTGATCGTGTGCGTGCCGGTTGTGTAGGCTTTATAGACAAACCAGCAGTTCCAGTCTTCTCCTCCACTGATCTCTGTTGTGGAGCCCACCTCCACGCCACAGTCCTTAGGGTTGATGTCGTTGGAGGCAATGCGCAGCTCCACGGGCAGCAGTTCCACGGGATAGTTGTCAGGAACGGTGAAGGTCAGTGTCGCCGTGGCGATGTCTTGTGAGTTCATTGTCGTTGGGAAGTGGTAGGTATATCCAAACTCCTTGATGCTGTAGATGTTGATTTTCCGGCTCATGCCGTGCTTTTTGTCGATCAGTCGCAGAGCAGCTTCCTTGAGGTTGTTGGTGATGGCGGCGAGGGCGAAGGATACCTTTCCCTCTCCTGTGGAGCTGTTGTATGTCAGTGAAGGCTGCGTGTCGGGCGAAACCGCTTCGTTTTTGAGCCACGTCACGTAGAAGTCAGAGGGCGACAGGTCTGAGCCGACAGATCCGTTGAGGTTATAGGAGAAGAGGATCTCTGCCCTCGATCCCGACTGCACGACGACGGACGTGCCCTGTTTGATGGCGAGCGTATAGGTGCCGTTGGTGATCTCCGGGACGATGTCTGCCACGGCAATCCACGGGTTGTTGGCCGCCGTACCGGATACGGCCCCCTCGAAGGAGTCGTAGCCGAGGGACTCTTCGAGTTTGCTGATGAGTATGTGGTATTCGTGGTTGCGCTTGATGAGGTATGGCTCGTGGTCGTCGTTTTCCAGCAACACCTGGTGATATCGCACCGTGCCGTCGTTGTATGTCACCTTGAGGATGGCCTTTACCGGATTGTCGCTGCTGTTTTTCGATTCAAAGGTGTATGCCACGTCTGCCAAGTCTTCCTCGGTGCCATTGATGGTCTGTGTCGCCGTAGGCAGGGTGATGGCCGCGGCCTGCCAGTTTTTTGTGATTTGTGGAAAGGCGAGCGTCTCCCGGTCAAAGGGAGCCATGGAGCCCACACCCTCGCCGTTGACCACGGTGAGCAGGATGTTGCTGATGTGGGCGTCATCGTCGGCTGCGACCGTGATCTTGGCGCGGTCGCGGAGCATATAGACGACATTGGCCGGGCTGTCGGTCATAAAAGACTTTAAGGCTTCCGGCGATTCTTTCTTGACATATCCCCAGTATACCACCTTTTGGTTTTTTTCGGCGTTGCTGACCATGGCGGTCATCAGCGTGTTTTCGTGCATACCGATCCACGACGCCTGGTAGTCAATGCCACTGTTGGCAAGGAAGTGGATGCGTGCCGTGGCGTTGGGAACAAGTGCCGAGAGTCGATATTGTCGTGTGTCGCCGGAGGTGTTGGCCTCGTTGGATATTTCCTCACCGAGTCCGAGGTAGAAGCCGTCGCTGTCGAAGCAGAGTATTTCCAACGTGTTGTCGTCGATGCCCTCAACTCCTTTCACGGCGGCGCGTGTCTCAAGAGCATAGTCGGGCACAGCGACGGTGAATGTCATCTTCGTCGTGTTGGACTCTGGTCTTGTTGTCGTGTCGTCGGCGATTCTGTCGGCCGTGCAGGCCGTGAGCAGTACGAGGACGAGGAGTCCTGTGAGTCTTATGAGTTGCTTCATCTTCGTTGGTTTTTTGCGTGGTTAATCTTTCTGCTGTTCCAGTCTCTCAATCTCGGCGGGTGTCAGGTCGCGGACGCATCGTACAAAATTTCCATTGTTGTCACCGCTGATGCCTGTTGCCTGTCTCTCCTTGCTCAGCGTACGGTAGTGGCTGCCGGCAAGCACTACATCGATGGGTGAGTTGCTGTCGCCTTGGTAGTCGATGATGATGTTCACCTCTTTGTTGGTGGGCAGTCGCCATCCGTCGTAGACGGTGCCGTCGGTGCCGACTTCGCGGTAGGTCTCGCAATGCTTGAGGGCTTTGGTGGCATCGAACCCTGAAGAATTCACTGCTCCGAGCTGCGAGGCGATCATGAAGGCGGGCGAGACGACCTGGTCCTGGGAAGAGCCGTCGGAGGCAAGCTTTGGATGACCGATGCTGTACTTGCCGTTGGTGCTTTTCACCTGGATGACATACATGCGGTTGTTTGTAAGGCCGTTGACATCGTCTCCATTGTCATATCCGCCTAAATAACGTACATAACCGTCAGCATAATATTTTGCGTAATATCCATAGTTGTTGGTCCAGCCAATCCGATAGTCACGGTAAGTCTTCCCCCTTTGGTTGTTGGGTGTGATCCAGCCGTTTGTGCTTCTCGACGAGTACCATCCCGTGATATTCTGTGCAAACTCCAAGGGATATTGTTTGATGGTCAGCGTCTTGCTGAGGTTGCCGCTCTTGATGGTGAACTTGATAAACTTCACTGTCAGGTTGTCAGGCACTCGTGAGTTGATGGCTATTTTTCCGTCTTTGTTTCCCGCGACGCCGGAGATGGTGGGATACTGTGCGCTGTAGCTGGGAATGTTGATTTTATTGCCGTTCTTGTCGTAGTAGTACACCGCGTCGATCGTGTAGGAGCAGTAGTCCGAGGCAAAGAACTGTATGGAGTTGTCCATGCTGATGTTGTGCATGACCAGGAAGTCCTCGGTGACCATGAGGTAGTGCTGCTTGTCAGCGTTGATGTTTGTCGTGTGCACTGTCCATGGCAATATGGCGTATGTGGCTTGCAGTGGAGTCTCATTGGTGAGTTCCGTGCTGCTGCCGAGCGTGGCGATGGTGACGTTGGCCTCATAGAGATGGTTGCGCTTGATCTCTGTGACAGACTTTCCGACGAGAGGGATGCGATAGTAGTAGATTGTGGTAGTGGCATCCTTGGTCAGTGGCAGGCGCAGTAGGATCATGGGAGCGTAGTTGTGTCCGTCCCATGTCTGTGCGTAGCTGTAGGTGTTGATGCGGTATTGGTTTGTGACAGTCTTTGTCACGATGCTGTTGTAGGGTCGGGTGCTGACGTCAGCGGTGGTTTCGTCGTCGGTGGGTTTGAAGACGTGCGTGTTGGTATTGAAGTTGTCCACGCGCCATGATGGAGTGCCGATCTCATATCCTGGTAAGTCCACGTTCAGGTTGACGACCAATTTTGCGGCGGCCCTTTCAAGCTGCACGTCGATGGTCTGGTCAGCCCGTGTGGTGACGGTGTAGTCTGTCGAGCCGCTCATGAGGAACGTCTTACCGTTGTTTTCCGTGGTGTCGTAGGGCTTGTAGATGTCCACGTCCTGCTGCTCGAGTGCGCCGAGTGCCTTTTCGTCGATGCCCGTTGCGGGTTGCTGCGTGGCGTTAGCGATGGCATATACCTTGAGGCGACTTCCTTCCGGCATGATGCTTTTCCAGTCTCCGGTGACGAGCAGGTTGGCTTGTCCGGTCTGCACGCCCGTGAGTCTTTTTTGCATCACACCGTTGTTGGTGTTGTAGATGATCACGTCGAGGTGTTCGATAGCCGTTTCGTTCAGGCTCTCATCGGAAGCAGTAGACGCCCGTGTCACCGCAGCGGCATTCTCTATCTGTGGACTGAGACGCAAAGCCTCGCCGGAGGATGCGGGCATGTCGTCGGCTGCGCATCCGCCTAACAGTGCGGCGAGCGCCATTGTGCCGACGGTATGGAGGAGATGTTTGTCAAACGTTGCCATAGTGGTTGTGGTTTTTTATCGGGTTGTTACTTTTCCTTTAGCTTCTGATAGTCGTCGGGAGTGACCTGACGGAAGTCGATCTCATAGGGTGTACCTTCCAGTTTGCCGTCGCCCTCATTGATGACAGCCTTGATGTTTCCCAATTCCGGAATGACGAGAAACACTTTTGCATCGCGGTTGTGCGGGTTCACCATGTCGATGGGTTGCCGTGCGACGAGTTGGAAAGCGAAGGATGCCGTAGTGCCGTTGCCTGTGATTTTTTCCGAGACGGTGCCGTCTTTGTAGAAGGCAAACGCCGGGTTGTCGGTCTGTATCGTCCATTCCAGTCCGCTGGTCATGAGTTTTTCCACGGTGATGACCGGTGACATGCTTGGCGCACCGTTGGCCTGATAGGCGATAGCCACCGCTGGTTTGCCGTTTTCTTCAGAGAGTTTGTAGGCTCCGCGTGAGATTTTCACCTCAATGCGGTTGCTGTAATCGACCGAGGAACCGTCGTACCAGTCCATGACGACGGGTTTGACGTGCAGGTTGCCGCCCTCAAGGAAGTAGGCATAGACGAGGAGCTCGTGGTTGCGTGCTGCTGCGGTCTTGTCGGCGGGAATGGTGAAGGGCACGCCGCGCTCACGCGAGTCAGCGTCGATCTTGTAGTAGATCATGCCGGTGAGAGCTTTGTCGGTTTCGCGCAGGTAGACTCTGTCTTGCGAGTAGAGTCCCGCGGTTTGCAGCCGGGCAATGTAGTGCATGGCGTCTTCGTCGTCACCGCGTTCCAGGTCGGTGGGGTCGTCGACTTCGGGGATTTGTGCGTTGTCGATAGCTCCGAGGGTGATCGTGGCATCAAGGCGTCTGGTTTCCGAGGTGTATCCTGTGGCAACAAGTCCTGTGGTCTTTGTCTGTGCGTAGGGCGTGGCGTCGGGGAAGACATAGCTATAGTCCGGCAGCAGTTGTCTGTCGATGACGATGCGTGTGATGTGTGCGCGCTCTGTACCAGCGTTGGCTTTGCGAGCCACAAAGAAGTGGAGTTTTGACACTGCCCGGACCAAAGCCACCTCAATGCCTTTGGCGGCTGCCTCGGTCGGAGAAGTAGAGATATGATCATCCAGGTGGATGCTTGTCACAGCCCGCGAGAGCGGCAGTCCCGATGACGGAATCTCGGTGGCCTGCGGTTTTCCGTCGTCGGTGATGGCGAATCGCTGTCTGATCTGTGCGTTTTGCAGTTCGGCGCGTGTGAGGCTCATGTTTGAGCCGTCGGCAGCTTTGAGCGTTTCCAGGCTTTCGGAATTAGCGAGGATGAATAGGTCCAGTCCGTTGTAGCTCATTCCCGCCACTTTTGGCGGCAGTGTCATGCTCAGCGTGTGCTGTGTGGTTTCTCCGCTGACGGTCTCTTCCTTGTATCCGATGGGCAAGTCAGCGGCCCCGTTACCGGCACGGAAAGCCCAGACGCGCAGGCTGTGGATGTAGCTTTCCGCGGTGGGGCTGGCCTCGCTGTTGTTGTCCACGGCCCTTGTCACGGTGGGTTCCTGGGTGTAGAAGTTGAGGTGGAGATAGGTGCTGTTTTCGCCCTCCGTGTCGGTCAGGACATCATCGTTGATGCACGACGCGGCGGCGATGGCCACGAGGGTCAGGGCAAACGCCCTGACGGTGTGGCGGAAAAGTTTTCGCGTGTTGTACTTCATGGTGTGTCCTCCTTATTTATTTTAGTCCGACTTCTTGCAGGTTGACGACCCAGTCGTTGATCTTGACCTTGGCCGAGAGATAGAAATCTGTTGACGGGTTGGCGACGTAGAACGTCAGGAAGTAGTTGTCCTGTCGGTCGAGATATTCCTGATCACCCCATTGCAGGTTTCTCAGCGATCCGTTGTACAGAGCCATGAGCCATGGCAGCGAGTGGTTGAAGAGTTCCCGTCCGGTGCGTTTGTCGGTGATGATGATGCGCTGTTCGGGATGATTCTCAAAGAGGCGCGAAGACTTCAGGTCGTAGACCAGTGCCTTGTCGACCGGTTGTCCGTTGACGTTGGCCTCGTTGCTTTCGTTGGTGATGAGTGTAGACCGGTAGGGCGTGTAGATGATGTTGCCGGTACCGACGCTCTTGCCATTGATGTCGAGGGTGTTGGCGATGCCAGTAATACGCACGTCGAAGTTTTCGACATCGAAGCCGTCCATGTTGCTGGAGTATGGGATGAGGACGACACGGTATCGGTTGGTCCATTTTTTCAGACAGATCGTGTCGGTGATGCTGCGTCCGTTGTATTCCACCGTGGTGTGTCCGCTGAAGAGAGGTGTAAACTCGTAGTCGTTGACAGGGGCGTTGATCGAGGCGTTGAGGTCGTCGACGCCTGAGGCAGAACGTGTGAGCTGAGAGAACAGGAACTCCTTATCGGTGTTGGTGATCTCGCTCTCCTGCTTGCCGCGTGCCATGCAGGCGAAGGTATACTTACCAGGCTCCAGCCCAGTGAAGTCCATGGTGTAGTCGGCGGCGAACTGCTCCGCCGACTGACACTGCTTCATGAGATATTTCCCGTTGCCATCGAACACGTACACGTTGACATTTCTTACCCTTGTCGAGAAGGCATCGGCATCCTTCAGGTTATAGGTATAGTTAAACTGGATCGACACCTTGCTTGCCGGGCAGTCGTCCATGTCGTCCTTGACGCATGATGACAGTGAGAGCAGCGCCATGGCTGCGCAGAGAAATGTTTTGTGCCAGTCGATGTACATAACAGTTGGTATTTAAGGTTTCTTATTTCAATATCACGTTTTGCGTATTGAGGACCCAAGGATTGACAGATACCTCTACTTTGAGATAGTAGAATTCTGTCTCCTTGCCGTTGTCGCCATTGGGCACGTCAGCCCCGATATTCCAAATGCTCTTGACGTTGAGTCTGTAGATGGTGTTGCGCAGGATGGAGAACCAGTTTTCCCGTGTGTAGTGTGTGTCCTGGATGAGCTGGCGGTAGTAGACCATTCCTTGCGGGAATATCTGGATGTTGTGAGCGTTGCGGAAGGCCTCGAGGGCAGCCTCGTTGGCACCGAGCTTGCCGTCGGTGCGTTGCAGATCCTCTGAGAGCACTTCATCAGCGGTCTTGCCGAAGGGGTTGTTGCCATACTCGTTGCTTTCGATGATGTCGGCCAGACGGGTGAAGATCTTGCCGTCGTAGCGATAGAAGGTGCCGTCGGTGAAGTCGGCTTTCTCGTAGGACTTCAGCTCCACCTTGTACTGGAAGTACATAGCCGTAGCGTCATTGTTGAGAGACGTCGTGTTCTCGAAGACATAGTCAGCAGAGGCACCGGTGACTGCCTTGAAGAAGTCGGGGTTGTCCTGTCTTGTCGCTGTGCCAAACTCATCAAAGGTCTGCCAGTAGCCTAAGCTGTTGGTGGGGAGGGTGAGGTATCCATTGTCCGACCAATGCTGCATGATATAAGTCTTTTTGGAGAGGTTGGAGATGGCATACTTTTCCAGGGTGATGCTCTTGACATTGTCGCGAGCGTCCTGAAGCGCCTCCTTCTGCTGCGTGGTCATATTGGCGAGGTCTTCAGCCGAAGGCTCCGTGAGGTTGGTAGCTTCGTTTGTCGGTACATCGATACGAGCTACGGCGCGCTCGATGAGAATGGGACTGGACAGCGTAGCTGGCTTATCCTTGTTCTTGTTCTCTTCGGTAAAGGTCACGGTGTACTGGTTGGCAAGGTGTCCGGGATCGTTCTGGCTGAACATGATGAACTCTCCGGGCTTGGCATAGCTATTGACAAACTTTACATCTCCGGCTTCGATGGTGCTGTTGCCGGGATCGTCCTCAACACCTTTGCCGTTGGCGAGGAAGTAGACCCTATAGGAGGTGCCGACGGTGACGTTCTTGATGGGTAGTTTCACCGTGATGGAGCCGTCCTGTCCTTGTGCGGGCACCTTGGCGTCGTTCCACTCGGCGGTACTGATAGTCTTCTTGTAGGCCAACGTTCCGGAGCCAACAACACCGCTGAAGAGGTAGAGCGTGCCGCTGTTGACGGTGCTCTCGTCGGCGGTGGCCGCCTCTGTGGGTTCTTGCACCGCGGTACGTGTAGCCTTGGCGTTGGTGCCGTTGGCCTCGGTGCCCTTGATGGTAAGGGTCATGTAGAAACCATCCGCGGTCTGCGGAGTCGGGGCGCTGTCGGTAGTGTCGTCACTGCTGCATGCAGTGAAAGAGGCGCATGCCGATAGGGCAAGCATTGCCGTGAACAGATAATGGATCGTTTTCATAAGCTTAAGTGTGTTTTAAAGGGTTTGAAATATGATTATGTACGGAATGTCTATTTTTCTGTCTCGCGCTTGTAGACATAAAATATGGTGTATTCAGTGCGTCGCAGGGTGGGATAGACCTGTTTGATGAGGTAGCGGTGGGCTTCGCCGGCCTTAGCGGCGATGGCGCGCTCTTTCTCATCGGGCGAGAGGCTTCCGGTGAGGATATTTTGCACGATGGCTTTTTGTGGCATGTCGTTGTGCTCAAGCCAGTCGCTGAGGCCTTGCCAGTCTTCGGCCGTGGAGTTGGTGGTGACGATGTTGGGATCGACATGATAGACCTTGGTGATGTAGTCGGTGATAGCCTTTGCGCGCATGAGGGCGAGTCGCTCGTTGTTGGCATAGTTGCCGTCGGGTGAGGCGTAGCCGTGGATGAGGATAGAGGTGATCTTCATCGTAGTGTCGTTGCGCACCTGTGAGATGGTCTTGTCGATTTTGGCGAGTTCCTCGCGGTTGTTGCCCATGTCGGCCTGTATGTCACCTTTGTTGACCGGGAAGGCGAGGCGTGCCACTCCCGTGACATTGTAGGTCTTTACCTCTTTGGTTTTCGGTTTGGGCATGACGACAGGTTTGTCGGGTTCCAGCCACTGTCCGGCTCCGGTGAGACGATTGTCGGCGATGAGCGTCTGGTCGCATCCGCATGTGCCTTCGGCGATGAGCAATTGCGAGCGTTCCATCCATTTTTGGAAGTCAGTCTCGTAGAGATAGTTCACCGTCTGGTCTACGCCGTTGATTCTCTGCCTGACGGTCATCGGGTTTGGCGTGGCAGATCGTTTGTTGCGCAGATAATAGATATATCGTTTGTGGCCCATGATCTCGACGGGCGGCATCCTTAGAGTGTCGCTGCCGTTGGCGAGCATAGGGGTGAGCACCAGTCCTTTGTTGCTTTTGAGCATCAGTTTGTCCATGTTGAGGTCAATGGCGACGTGGACCTTGTTGCCTTGTCGTGTGACCTGCTTGCTGTGGACATCCACCTGTCCGCCGGCGAGCTGTTGGGCCTGGGCTCCCGTGCCGTAGGCCACGAGGAGCAGGGCTGCTGCGAAGGCACGTCTGATTGTGCCGGAGATGATGTAGCTTTTCATGTTTTGGTCCTCCTATGGCTAAAAGACATACACTAAGTTGAGGGCGGCCTTGGTGGGGCCTACATAGTGGTGGGGTGTGTTGGTCTCGACTTTCTCGCCGCATTTCTCACATTCAAACTTGTCGTGTCGCGAGAAGGCGTAGCCGATGCCGATCTCTGCCTCCATGTTCCAGTGGCGAGACAGTGGCCAGGCATAACCGTAGGCGATGCCAGCTCCTACTGCCCATCCTTCGAAGCGGTGGTGCTTGAGTTCTGAGAAGTCAATGCCCAAGAAGGAGAAGTTGGCATTGAGGCCGCCTATATTATATTGTCCGCCGATGGCGTGGAAGCCTACAAACGACCCCATCATCTTGTTGCAGAACCAATAGCGAGCCTCAGGCTGCACAAACCAGTGCTTCCACTTCTTGTTGTCGGAAAACGTCCATGGATTGTAGTTGCCCGACACGTCGAGAGTCCATTTCGGAGCAAGAGAGAGTTCCACACCTAAGTTGAAGGTCGTGGTGACATCATAGACGAGGTTGCTCTTTACGGCCACGCGCTGCGCATGGGTGTGAACCGCTAACGTCAGCAGTGTCAGCAAGGCCAGCAGCCTCCTTGTCTTGAGGGTGAGAGAGGATGTGTTCATATCATTTGCTGTTTGATGAAACCAGAGATTTTCTGCGGCAAAGATAGGAAAGAAACTTTAAACAGATGGTGACAAAGGCGTGTCACTTGGTGACACTGTCTAACAGTTGTTGTGACATTAATACATTTTTTAATAGTAAGATTTATGCGAAATAGTTGCATGATTTTGTAAAATATCTTATCTTTGCCACAGAAAGGTGACAGCAGTGTGTCATTCCCCTTTATTTAAAGGGTGTCACCTTGCCATCAGTACGAGAAAACCTAAACGCGATATATATATGAATTCTCATCGAGTCATCATAGCTATCATAGAGCTCATTTTTGCCATGATGGCGTCTGCTGCCACAGGAAAAACGGTGGATAGTTTGGATATTGAATTTATTGACAAACTCTATGTCAAAGAGCCTGAGCGGGCCTATCAGTTGCTGGGTGCCGCCTACCACCGTTTGGTCCAGACACGGTGGCGGGGCTGTACGCGTGAGCGTTACGAGTATGTGGCGGGTCACGTGTGTCTTTACAACTTCCACTACAATGAGGCTTTTCAGCATGCCATGGCCCTGCAGCGCATGGGAGGGAGAGGTAAGCTGGATGTATGGGTGAGGGGTATGAGCCTGCAGTGTGCCGTGGAGCATGCCTTGGGCGACTATGGCCGTCTTTCCGACACCTTTTGGAAGCTGCGCCGTGCCGTCACCGAAGCCAGCGACGATGCGCTCTCTCCCGAGAGCAGGGTCTACAGCCTGTTGGAGTGTGACTATTACCAGATTCTCTGCGAATTGAAGCCCCATCATGTCTCGTGCGTGCTGAAGGCGTTGAAAAAGGCGCGCGGCGACATGCAGAAACTGCAACAGCGCTATCCGAGTTCCAAGGACAACTGCCATATCTTCGGACATATGCTTGACCGGCTGGAGGCCGACATCTATCTCGACAATAAGAAATACGCTCAGGCGGCGACCTATATCCCCAAGGTGCTTGCCGCTCTCGATGGAGAACAGCGGCGCGGTGGCGATGGTGTCACCGATGCTCAGGGCTATGATATCTATCGGCTCGACCTCATCGTGCGGCTCGGACAGGCTTATGCGGCACTGGGCCAGCGGCAGAAAGCCTTGCAGGTGGCTGACAAGGCTCTGGCACTGCTCCGCGTCTATCCTCATAGCGATCAGGTCACAGGACGTCTGCTCGGTATCTACTGCACGCTGAGAGAGATGCCGCCCAAGGAGGCCGTGGCCTTGGGAGAGAATTTTGTGACTTGCAACATGGGCAGCACATCGTCGGAGATGAGGCCAGTGTGTGAGAGCCTTATAGAGATCTATACCCATGAGGGAGACCACCAGAAGAGTCTCGCCGTGCTTGGGGTGCTCAGAAGCTATGGTGAGGATGTCATGGAAGCGCGGCAGAGCTATGCCCTTGTGAGCGACAGCATTCATCGCGAGGTGACGAGTTTGAGAAGGGATCTTGAACTCTTCCATCTGAGGAAATGGGTGATGAGCGGAAGTATCGTGATCTGTCTGCTGGCCATCGTACTGTTGATTTATCTTCACCATCGGCTGATGCACGACTCTCATTATCTCTATCGGCACGTCAAAAAGGCAGTGAACCGCACCGTGAAACAGAGCGCAGAGCCTGTGGTGGTGGGGGACATCCGCGACCGTGTCTCGGCGGTGCTGTCGCGTGACAACCTTTATCGCCAAGCCGACTTTGAAGCCTCGTGGTTGGAGAAACCGATGGGGATGAGCCTGGACGAGATCAACCAACTCCTCGAGCGGCAGCATACCTCAGTGGCGGATATTGTCACGGAGTTGCGCCTGCGTTATGCGTGCCTGTTGCTGGAGACGACAGACTACGTGCTGCAATACATTGCGGACGAGGCGGGCTTCAATACGCTCCGCACCTTCTACCGGCAGTTTAAAAAGAAATATAAGTTCACTCCCACGGAATACCGCCGGCTGTGTCTCCACATCAACAAGCAAAGGGAAGCGAGCAGGTAAAGCATATGCCCTCTCCCGGCTCACTCCCTAGCCTCGTCTCCAAAGGAGAGGGGAGTGAGATACGTGATAAGCGGGTACTATATGATGGATGATGATAAACGGCTTGCGCATGATGGATGATGAATAAAGGCTGAAGAGAGAAAAACAGCTCTCGCGGTATGGATGATCGTTTCTTTTTTATATGCGGGAGATGGAGACGTTTATATGCGGGAGATGGAGAAGAAATCCGTCGTAACCAAAAATTCATATTTGCCTGTTGTATCGTCTTGTTTTTTTTAGTATCTTTGCATCGTGTAGCAACATATATGTTATATCCATATCTATATAATTTATTTATTAACACTTTAAAATACAATTGTCTATGAACAAAATTCTACGCTTAACTTTCGTGGCACTGCTGGCAATGGTCAGCAACATGGGCTTCGCTCAGGATGCTCAGCCTGCCGTCACTTTGGACTTTACTTCCAATGCTGCTTGGAAATTACCAACGAAATATGCTAAGGATAAGCAGTCGTTTACGAACGGTACTTATACCATTACGCTTGAAGCAGCAAATAGTGGTTATAAGTTCAATACTAACAAAGACTCAGGATATCTTATTTTTGGAAAGAAAGACGCAACGCTGACTCTTCCTGCTTTTGATTTTGACGTGGAGCGAATTGACATCGTCGGTGCATCTAGTGCTTCTGGAAAGACTACTCAGAACATCTTCGTTGATGGAAATGCAGTGAGCACGGAGACAACAGGTGCAAAGGGTACGCATGAGTACAAGATCGCAGATGCTTCGCAGAAAGCTGGTACTATCTACACTTTGAAGGTGACGAATGACAACAACACCCAGGTATCGAAGATCATGATTTGGAAGAAAGGTACAGCACCAGCGCCTGTAAGCATCAAGAACACGCCGGAGACTGCTTACACAGTAGCTAAGGCTAAAGAGTTGTTTGATGCGGGCAAAGGCTTGGACGACTTCGTTTACGTCAAAGGTATCGTGTCAAATGTTGATTCAAATCCATTTGAGCAGTATAAGGAACTGAATATCTACATCAGTGACGATGGTCAGGTAGAAAAAGAGAATGCTTTTGAAGCTTATAGTTGCAAGAGCTTCGGTAATACTGATTTTACTGCTGCAGATGCAGTGAAGACAGGTGACAAAGTGGTTATCTATGGAAAGCTCACTTCTTTTAGTGGTAAATACGAACTTGATCGCGGTTGCTACCTCTATTCTTTGAATGGATCTACCACCGGTATCTCCAAGATCCAGACTTCTGCTGCCAAGGCTGTCCGCTACAACCTCGCCGGTCAGAAGGTTGGTGCCAACTACAAGGGCGTAGTGATCGAGAACGGAAAGAAGATCGTGGTGAAGTAATGCCCCCCCTCTAGCTCCCCCCGAGGGGGGAGGACAGCAATACACCCGTGCTGTCGATATGTGAAGAGGTTTTAGGGTCTAAGGAGAGCACAACAATAAAGAAATCCCCTTACACCAGCGTGTTGAGCGCATGGTGTAAGGGGATTCTTGTTTCTGATCTTATGACATTGCCTGTCCTAATCGGTTGCACCATCACCCCTTGAAGGTAACTTGCTCCCCCTCTCCCTTTGGAGAGGGGGGGTAGGGGGTGAGGCTCCTCCCATTGGAGAGGGGGCAAGGGGGGTGAGGCTTGTAGGCTCCCTCTTATTTTATTTTTACTCTACCGTATGTATCTTTCCGTCTTTGTCGACCTGCAGTTCAGCGACCTTGAGGCTGCGCAGCCATGTCGTGTCGTGGCTGGGCACACAGTCGTGGTGGAAGAGATACCAGTGGCCGTGATACTCCAGGATGCTGTGGTGCGTGGTCCAGCCGACAACGGGGTTGAGGATCACACCTTGATAGGTAAAGGGACCGTAGGGATTGTCGCCGACAGCATAGCAGAGCAGGTGACTGTCGCCGGTGGAGTAAGAGAAATAGTATCTGCCGTACATCTTATGCATCCAGCTGGCCTCGAAGAATCGGTGCGGATCGTCGGCGGTGAGTGGTTGTCCCTGCTCGTCGACGACGACGACGGGACGTGGCATCTCGCTGAACTGCATGCCGTCGGGTGTCATACGCGCCACACGTGCGGGGATGGCAGGCTCCTTGCCCTTGGGGAGGTACTCGTCTTTGAGTGCTTTGTTGTCGCGGTACCACTGTAGCTGTCCGCCCCAGATGCCACCGAAGTAGACATAGATCGCCCCGTCGTCGTCTTTGAAGACACAGGGATCGATGCTGTAGGACTTGCGGATCGGGTCGGGCTGCGGGATGAACGGACCCTCGGGGCGGTCAGCGATGGCCACGCCAAGGCGGAAGACGCCATTGTAGTCCTTTGCCGCGAAGATTAGGTGATACTTGCCGTTGACTTCCACGACATCGTTATCCCACATCTGCTTCTCCGCCCAGGGCACGTCCTTGACGTCGAGGATCTTTCCGCAGTCGGTGACGTCGGCTTCCATCGGGTCGCCGTCGATGCGCAGCACGTGGTAGTCCTTCATCTGGAAGTGACCGCCGTCGTCGTCGAAGGCCTCCCCGCTGTCCCAGTCGTGGGAGGGGTAGACATAGATTTTGTCGTTGAACACATGGGCTGATGGGTCAGCCATATAGTCCTGAGGAAAAAGATATCTGCTCATAGCTTTTATGATTAGTTGCTGATTAATAAAGGAAGGAGGGGGAGGGCAGCGGGGCTGCCCAGTGGGACGGTGCACAGCACCGTCGTACCGAACCGAGCACAACCTACAGAGGAACAGGGCCCTCAGCGCTGTATTGCCCTTAGCGCTGTGTTGCCCTTTAAATGGTGCTGCCCTCAGCGCTGTGTTGCCCTCCGGTGCGGCGCTCCCGACCCCTTGAAGCATTTTACTCCCCTCTCCTTTGGAGAGGGGTAAGGGGGTGAGGCTTGTACATCTTCACGATCTCCTTCACCACCTTCTTAGCCTTTCCCGCTCTGTCGAATAGCAGGGGATAGTTGGTGCGGCCGGGGATGGGCCAGTCGTTGAGCCATGACGTGGCGTCGGTGACCCCCCACAGCGTGACGCGCTCTATCTGAGCGGCGTGGCGGCGGTAGATGTCGAAGAGAGTAAGGTAGCGGCTGTCGAAGACTTTCTGCGCCTTCTTGTCGAGGCCTTTGACATAAGGGTTGTACTCCTTATTATATTGATAGCGCTGGCTGATCTCCGCGCCGCCGAAGCTCTTTGGGTTGGGCAGCATGTTGAGATCCAGCTCCGTCATCTGTACCTTCACGCCACAGGCAGCGATGGAGTCGATGCTTGCCTCGTATTGTTTCAGGTCGGGATAGTTGTATCCATTGTGGCTCTGCATGCCCACGGCGTCGATGCGTATGCCTTTGGCTTTCAGTGCGCGCACCAATTTGCAGACGCCCTCGCGCTTAGCCGGTGTCGACATGTTGTAGTCGTTGTAGTAGAGTTCGGCGTTGGGGTCGGCGGCATGGGCGAAGCGGAAAGCCAGCTCGATGTAGTCCGGACCGATGATATTATAATAAGGAGTGTGTCGCAGCGTGCCATCCTCGTTGAAGGCTTCGTTGACGACATCCCATCCTTTGATGCGCCCACGGTAGTGGCTTACCACCGTGGTGATGTGGTGATACATGCGGTCGATGAGCACCTCGCGTGTGACGGGCTTGCCCTTGTCGTCGGTGAACATCCAGCGTGGCGGCTGGGAATGCCACACGAGGCAATGACCAAAGACGGTGAGACCGTGCTTCTCAGCAAAGGTCATCGTCTGGTCAGCGTCGCGCCAGTCATAGCGGTTCTCTTCGGGGTGAATGATCTCACCCTTCATGCAGTTCTCGGCCACGATAGAGTTGAAGTTATCCTTTACGATGTTTGCCTCCACCGTGTTTCGCTCCCATACGCAGGACGTGTTCACGGCGGCACCGATGTAGAAATACTTTCCTACGGTCTCCTTGAGCGTGGGCGTGCTGTCCTTGGCACTGGCGGCCATCGTGGCTACGAGGCTGAGAGCAACCAGCAGGTTGCGTTTGATGTTGTTCATGTTGGATTAGTTTTGTTGTTTTGGGAATCTTTTCTACTCCTTTATATTATGGTATCAATCCTATGATATGCTTCTTTTATTCCTCCTCCAAGTGTCTGCGCTCGATCTCCTCGTTGATAGCGTCGACCTTCTCGTCGGTGAGCTCATATTTTGAGATGATGAACATAGCGAGGACGAGCAGCATGGCGGGGATGACACAGACGAGCCATCGGATGCCTTCCTGAGCCTCAGGAGACTGCAGTTCCAGGTCGTTCATGAAATAAGCGCCGGCGGCATTGCCCACCGACATCATGGCGAAGGCGGTGATGAAGAACAGGGCGAGGACACGCAACGGACGGTTGCGGAGAAACTCCTTCCAGAGGTCGCTGACCTTGACGTTGGCGGTCTCTTTCTGATCCATGACCACGCGCTCCTTGGTCTGAGTGAAGCAGAAGAGCAGGAGCACACAGCCTACGAGGGCATAGATGAGCATGGCATAGAACCACGCGCTCGGGTCTTTCGGCAGCGTGTTGGCCTGTGCGGTCACATGATAGCCCGTCATGGCCAGTACGATGCCGGGAACGACACCGCCGAGCGCCATGCCGGCTTTGAAGAAGATGCCCGTCAGCGCATTGACAATACCCGAGATGCGGCGTCCCGTCTTGTATTCCGCAAAGGAGATCACCTCCGGCACGAGTGCCCACATATAGCCTGTGGCGACGATGACACCGGTGGACTTGATGAACTGGGCGATATACACGGCCGTCATATTCGTCTTCATGTCGAAGAACTTGCTGATGACATAGAGTGCCGCCATGCCGATGATGGCAATGGTGAGGAAGACATAGAACATGTTTTTCTTGCCGATCTTGCGCTTGATGGCCGGTACCATCGGCATGAAGATAAACGAGGGCAACGAGCCCAAACCCATGAAGAGCGCCATCTGCAACGGCAGTTTCTGTGCCGCCATGACGGCGACGAGGATGGGCACGCCCGCTGAGACAGCCAGTCCACCGACGTTGGCCATGAACATACGCACGGAGGTGAGGATGGTGATCTCGTTGGTGTCGCGCGTCAGTGAGCTGTTGAGGGCACCGTAGGGCACGTTGACGAAGGTATAGCACATCGACATGCCGACATAGGTGACGTAGGCATAGAGCAGCGAACCGCTGAAGCCGTCCCAGAAACACAGGATGGCAAACGCCGTCAGCGGCAAGCCCGCAAAGACAAGGTAGGCACGGTACTTGCCCAGTCGTGGGTTGTGCTTGTCGACATAAGTGCCCACGATGGGATCCCAGAGCACATCCACGAGACGCACCACAAGAAACATCGTCGCTGCCGCTCCGGCATCGAGACCATAGATATCGGTATAGAAGAACAGCAGGTACATGCAGATGGTCTGGTAGATCAGGTTCTGAGCCAGATCACCGGAGCCAAAGCCGATACGCTGCAGCCAGTTGAGCTTGTAGAATCCGCGCGCAGCCTGAGCATCCTGGGCCACGGCGGTAGAATTGTTTACGTTTTCTTTCATCAGATATTAGGTTCTTTTGTCTGCAAAGTTACTCATTAGCGTTGGAATGACCTTGTTGTAGTGTTACAAATACATTCTTATTTGTTTCATCAAATAAAAAAAAGCCATTTTAGTTTGCTTTAGCTTCTTTTTCGCTGTAACTTTGTACATCATCAAATCAACCATCACCATGCACCAACACCTATTTATATTACGTTATGTCTTCATCGTACTCTCTGCATTGGCAGTGACACCTATTTACAGTATGTCGTCCGAGGTTCCAAGCGACAACGACGAGGTTGGGGCAACGCTGTGGCTGCCGCGCAAGGCCTCGATGCCCGCCCATGTGGTCTGTCCCAAAATGGCTGACCATACCGCTGCGTCTACCATCGCCATTGCCCGCCACGAGTTGCAGGAGAGCTGGCAGGGTGGTCAGGTGACGCTGCGCCTTGTCTCTGAAGGCAGCGACAACGACGGATACCATATTAAATATAAGGTCGCCGACCATAGTGCCGTGGTCTCCGCGCGCCGCCCTCTCGGCCTGCTCTACGGCACCTACGCGCTGCTGCGCTGGCAAGAAACTAAAGAGGGCAATGACCGGGACACCACCTGGACGTCGGCACCCGCTCTGCAGCGGCGTATGCTCAACCACTGGGACAACCCAGACGGGAGTGTGGAACGTGGCTATGCGGGAAAGAGCATCTGGAAATGGGAGCAGATCACGAAAAACGGCATGACCGACTCGTTGCGACAACGCCTGACCATCTACGCGCGCGCCAACGCCTCGGTGGGCATCAACGCCATGGTGGTGAACAATGTCAACGCCAGTCCCAAGATGGTCACGCGCCCTTATCTCGAAAAACTCAAGGTCATCGCTGACCTGCTCCGCCCTTACGGCATCCAGGTTTGGCTGAGCATCAACTTCGGCTCGCCGCTGGCTTTGCATGAGACCAAGACGGCAGATCCTCTCGACGCTGCCGTGCAGCGGTGGTGGCAGCGCAAGGCACGGGAAATCTACAAACTGATACCGGACTTCGGCGGTTTCCTCGTTAAGGCCAACAGTGAGGGACAGCCCGGGCCGGGAGACTATCACCGCAGTCATGCCGATGGCGCGAACATGCTTGCCGACGCGCTGAAGCCCTACGGCAGTACGGTCATCTGGCGCTCCTTTGTCTATGGTGCCAACCACAAAGGTGAGGACCGCGTGATGCAGGCCGTGTCGGAGTTCAAGCCCATGGACGGGCTGTTTCATGACAATGTCATCCTTCAGTCGAAAAACGGACCGCTCGACTTCCAGCCGCGCGAGCCTTACGCGCCCATCTTCGACAACATGACGAAGACACCGCAGATGGCTGAACTGCAGATCACGCAAGAATATACCGGGCAGTCGCTCCACTTGGTCTATCTCGCTCCGATGTGGAAGGAGTTCTTCAGCTACGTCGATCCTGTGGCCCGCGGACTGAAAGGCATCGCGGGAGTCGCTAACACGGGCGACGACACCAACTGGTGCGGACATCCGTTCTCCCAGTCCAACTGGTATGCTTTCGGCCGTCTGGCGTGGGATCCGTCCCTGACCTCTGAGCAGATAGCCCATGAGTGGCTGCTCCAGACCTTCGGCCGCGGCGACTCGGTGACGGTGGCGGCACTGGAAGATATGATGCTCAGCTCGCGTGAGGCGTGCGTGGACTATATGATGCCGCTGGGCCTGCACCATATCTTTGCCTTTGACCATCACTATGGACCACAGCCCGATGGCTACAAGGCAGAATATCCTTTGGAGTGGTGCCCCGTCTATTATCATAAGGCCGACAAGCAAGGATTGGGGTTCGACCGCACGGTCGCCACGGGGTCAGGAGCCACGGCACAGTATCGTGAGCCTTACCGTTCGCTCTATGAAAACGTGAAGACTTGTCCGGAACAGTATCTGTTGTGGTTCCATCATGTGGCTTGGGACTATCGTCTCGCCAATGGCCGCACGCTGTGGCAAAGCCTTTGCGACCACTACGATGCCGGTGTGCGACGCGTCGCCGCCTACCGCGTGCTGTGGCAGTCTCCGGCCGTGCGCAACTATGTCGACAAAGTACAATGGCAACAAGTCGACAAGCTCCTCGCCACGCAACTCGACAATGCCCGACAGTGGCAGCATACCTGTCTCGACTATTTCAATGGATTCAGAAGCTATTGATATTTAGGAGTAAAGCGTATGAAAAAAGTTATGATGACAGTTCTTTTCCGTTTGAAAATGCTAAAGCGATAATGGCAGTATAAAGATTTATATTTCCTCTCACTATGATTCCACGGAAAATATCCAGTGCGTCACGGGTAGAGATCTCTGTGTTCTCTGTGTGATAATATTACAGACAAGGGGGTTAGGGCGGGGATGAACCCCGCCCCTACATTGTCACCCTTGACACTGAATTGCGGGGAATTGTCTCCGCTCTTAAATCCGTTTGAAGTGGTGGTAGGGGCGGGGTTTATCCCCGCCCTAACCCCGCAAAAGATATAAAAGCCATGTGCACGAGGGTGGAATGATTACCGCCCTAACCCCGCAAAAGATATAAAAGCCATGTGCACGAGGATGGAATGATTACCGTCCTAACCCCGCAAAAGATATAACGAGGATGGAATGATTACCATCAAGAAGGTTGATATTTTTTATCTCAAACCCTCGCTGAGAATCGATTCTTTGGAAGCGAGACAAGAGTAGCACGAAAAGAACGGATTTTTAGGCAAAACAAGTAAATTGCTGTTTATCAGACTATTATAAACATAACCATCTTTGATAACTTTTTCTTACACTCAAAAAACGGACTTTTACCTTGTCATCTCAATGAGATGACCTGCACATCTCAGTGAGATGACCTCGTCATCTCGGTAAGATGACCACCTCATCTCAGTGAGATGACTGACTCATCTCACCGAAATTGAACCAAAGCGCCAGTTGTTGCTCTCTCTTTTGCACCTTTTTCCATCATTTTCCACTTGCTCTTCCCTACTCCACTTTCTATTTTATTTATTTTCGTTGACAAGGATTTTTACTTTTTGTAAAATATTATCCTGACTTCGTCAATGCGTCACCCTGAATCGAGAATAAGTTTTTGGAAAATAGTCGCGTACAGACTTTAGCTCCCCATGGAGCTATGGTGCTGAGGTGATGGGGACAGCCTTACGAGCAAGCTCGTCGGCTGCCCCCATCACCTCAGCACCACCCCTTACAAAGCCTGCCCGTGACGAAAATCGCTATCGCGTAAAATTGCGCAGAGCGCATAAAATATTCAGCACCTCCTAAATCTGCTCACAATTATTTTAGAAAGCCCTGATGGTCCCAATTGTCTGTGGACATATTGCATACTGCCAATAATGCCATAAACATATTGAATGAGGGACTGATGAAGTCAGGAACTAAACAGACATCGACGATGAAGAAAGATATCAATCCCGAGTATCTCGCTTGTCCCATCCGGCAGGTCATCAGCCGCTTTGGCGACTTTGCCACTTTTTTGAAGTAACAAAGTTAATAGCTTAGAAACGAGCCTGTGAGCCTTGGAGATCTTGCGGATTTGGGTGTCACAATGACGAAAACAGAACTTTTTCATCATCCTTCTCTTTTCATCAAATGAAGTGGTTGATGTGTCGTGTGTAGGATATTACAAGCCTTTCAGCCATTGAGCCATATCAGCCAGCACGTCCTCGGAGATGGTTTCCTCGATGTTGGTATATTCTGCTGGTTGGCCTGTCTGACAGTGCTGAAACAGATGGTTCAGGCCGGGATAGCTCTTCACCATTGAGAACTTATTAGCCGGCAGCAACTCCTTGATAGCTTTCAGATTGTGGGCTGCATCAACCTGAACATCCTTGTCGCCATTGATGGCCATGACGGGACAGGTTGTTGCCTTGATGTCGTTGGAAGGGTCGTAGTTCAGAAAAGCTACCATCCAAGGGGAAGGGTCGCTGTCCATGATCTTTTTTCTCACTTCCTCCTTGGTGATGTTTGTGGGCATGCCAACCTGTTTAAGGGTATTGACATTCTGGAGATACAGGATGCTGTCCATCGGAATGCCGGGGCCGGCCATTGATACCAGGAAGTCCAATTTCTTTTGTGCGCCGAGGATAAATCCGATGCTGCCGCCCTCGCTGTGACCGATGATACCAACTTTAGAGAATTGTCCTCGTTTGCGTGCATAGTCTAACTCATGAGATGCGTCTTTGGCAAAGTCAAATGTGGTGGCGTTGGCCACATCTCCCGTTGAGCCTCCCACGCCACGGTCATCGCAGCGCAGGGTTGCGATTCCGTTTCTTGCTAAGAAGTCTGCAATCACGAGGAAAGGCTTATGACGAAAGATCTCTTCGTTACGGTCTTCCTGTCCGCTGCCAGTCACCAAGACAGCTAATGGTACCTTTTTGCCCTGTTTCCAGCCCACGGGATAGGTGATTGTTCCGGCAAGCTTGGCGTCCGGTGTACTGATGGTCACTTCCTCGGTCTTGTAGGGATAGGGCTCCTTGGGCTCTTGTGGTCGGTTATATACTTCTTGAAAGCGGGTGAGGGTGAGGGGGAAGGTCATTCCCATCTGCGTGAACGTGCCCACAAACTGCCCGTCTTTGATTTTTCCTTGATAGCCGGCCTCCAGACCGTACATGATAACCGTCAGGGACGTGTCAGTGAGCTCTTTGAGCGAGGCGGGTATGCCGAATGCACATTGTGCGGGAACATCCAGTGTACACGTGTCCTTGCTTACATGAAAAATCAAGGACAGCTTCACTTGGCCTACTTTCAAGTCGCCTTTCCATGTGCCTACAACAGCCTGAGCAAAAGCACTCAACTGAAGCAGACAGACCAGCAGTAACAAACAGATTCGACGCATCATCATATGGGTTTACGATTATTATTTTTTAAACACCTTGCCACATTCAATGCATTGGTAGTACTTGTAGTCTTGTTTGGGTAATACCAGCAAAACGCCACCAAGCAGTACAAACGGAGATATGATATAACCATATAGCCGAAGAGACGCAAGAGCCTCCACAAAACTAGGCAGGATTAGCCCTGCGCAGCTAAGAATCATCAAGACAATGCCAAGAAGGATTGCAGGTGTTGATCTTTTGCCCTCTTTGTTCGGCAGGGCTTTAATCTTGTCACTCCCACAACGAGGACACCATGGCAACTGTTCTGAGCGAGACGTCCGTATCTCCTTAAGGATGCGCAGACTTTGCTCATAGTCTTTCTTGAACACCCTCACCTCAATGCCTGGATTCGGCCCGTATGCGCCATACGCAGGGTCGTTGAGTTCGTCATGAAGGGAAGCGGTGATACCATTGCTCGCCAACTTCGAGGCGATCTCGTCGGCAGCAATCGTGTTGCCGCACTTTGTTAAGGTAATGAGTCCCTCGTTGTCCATAATCGAGATTGTTTAGAGTGGAAGTTTATCTTTGCTACAAAGATACGTTCTTTTTTCATATTTGTCCGGTTGTGGCTCAAAAAAGTTCAAGAGCCACCATGTTTCCTATTTACGAGAGTGAGATAACGGACAGGCAATGGAAGCCATCGCAGGGGTAGCCAAGAAGATGTTGTCCGCAGGATATATTAAACAGGCATGGATACTCCTTCCAAGGAGAAGACATCAGAAGTGGAAGTTGAGCGTGGCGGTCAAGTCGTGGAAGTGGTAGGATCCGGATTTCCCAGGGTAGTCTTTTTCCAGATTGAGCAGTCCGACATGCCCTTGCAGTCCCAGTCTCCAGTGCTTGCCCAGTTGGTAGTAGATGCCGGGCTGCAGACCAAAATCGAACGACCGGTAGATGTCCTTGTCGTTCAATGGATGGTAGGGATTGGCATCATTATAATATTGGTTGTTGGAGGCAATGAAAGAGAACACGGGGCCGCATTCCACCACAAGTCCGCTCTTACGTGGATTGGAGAGATGATATTGGATTAGGACGGGAACATCGAAGTACGAGCAGTCGTAGGAACCTATACCTGCCTCGTAATCTCCTACTTCAAACTTCGCACGATAGCCGATGCCCGGCATGACAGACCAATGGCGCGTAAGATAATAGTTCAGACCATAGCCAATATGAAAAGCTGAGGGGTCATCTTCGCCTTCAAAAGAATGCGCACCACCTAAACCTATGTAGATGTTGTGTTCGAAATGTTTGTCTTGTCCTGAAATAGGAAGACTGAGCAACATGGCTACACTCAGAGTAAGCAGCACTCTCTTAAATAAACTTGTCATTTTACAAATTAGTTTTTATCACTAGTGTCCCGTTAAAACGAGACGATTTAAATATAAGTTATTAAAATAGAATGATTTAGACTCGATATTTCTTGTACACGATTTGAATTGACTAACTTTGCTGTCTTTATCAAAGAAGCGTGTTACATGAATGTCGGAAAGATCGTATTCGCACAGATTATGCAGTTCATACCTCGTAGGGAATTCAATGATATTGTTGCCAAGTACAGAGGCAATTACAGGGTGAGAAACCTCACCTGCCATGACCAGTTGCTGGTTATGTGCCTGGCTCAATATGCTGATAAGAATAGTCTGCGCGATATAGAGGCAAGCCTGAGATGGATGAGCCTTTCGGCCTGTCGTCAGGACGGCAACACGCTCATCGTGTTGTCGCACTTGGTCAAAGTAATGATTTCCTCGTTCTCCATAATTGTAATTGTTTAGGGTTGAAGTTTATCTCTGCCACAAAGATACGTTATTTTTTCCGTATTTGTCCGGTTGTAGCTCAGGATAAATCACTCTACCTTCCATTCGTCCACCGTGTGCTTGTCGGCATCGAAGCGGATGCCGACCTTGATCACCCGCCGGCCGTCGGTGAGATAAGGCTTTGCATAGCCACGGGCATCAATCTGGTCAAGAGCATGGCGTGCCGTGTCACCCACCTTCAACTCCATGACGTAGATGGTGTCGGGCATGAAGATGACCATATCCACACGTCCACCTGCCACCTTCACCTGCGTGCGCACATAGACATTGAGCATAGAGAAGATGAGATAAAACGTGTATTCATAGAAGCCTTCTTTCGTAGTTGCTTCGGCCAGTTTCTGCTTGAAGCCTTCGATATACGGAATTCCGGCGAGATAAGACTGCATGTGACTCATGGCAAGGTCGATATCGTCCTGCTTGAGTGCTCTCCAGAATTTCAAGGCAAAGCCTACTTGCACGTCACCGCTGTTTAAGCCTGTATAAGTAGGCAGCAAACCATTAACATAGCCTACGCGTACTTCTTGATTGGGAATGGACAGAAAGTAGGTCTCGCCTTCTGCATCGTAGTCCTTAATCGTGAGATAACCGCTCTGATAGAGCAACGGCAGAGCATCTTTCATATTCTCTGTGGGCTGGTCGAAAGCCGACTCGGGCACATCGAGCGAATCGAGCGTGGTGATGTCGGTATGGAAGTGCTGCATCTGCTTGATGAGGAAGGTCGGAGTGCCGGAGGCAAACCAGTAGTTTTTCAGCAATCGGTCGCCTAAGGCATTGAGCAGGCTGAATGGATTGAACACCGCATCAGCACCACCGGCAAAATGGTAGCCGTCGTATTTGAACTTGATTTTGGCGTACATCTCCTTCGGAGTCAGCTTGAAGTCCTTGGCCATTTCGCAAATGTCCTGTTTAAAAACAGTCTGAACCTCATGCTCGGTAAATCCACAGATGGTGGCAAACCTTGGGAGCAAGGAAACATTCTTCAAGTTGTTGATAGTAGAGAAGATGCTCAGCTGCGAAAACTTTGTGATGCCGGTGATGAAACAGAACTTGATATACTGCTCATTAGCCTTGAGTGGCACATAGAACTCCTGCATGACCTTGCGCATCGCCTCGAGCGTGGTTTGATCGTGAAGCGAGTCAAGCAAAGGGGCGTCGTACTCGTCGATGATTACCGCTACCTGCTTGCCCGTCTTCTTATAAAGTAGTCTGATCAGTCCGTCGAGTTTCTCTCCTGGTGTCAACTCGTCGGGATTATCCTCGTAGACGTCCAACCGCTTCAGCATCAAAGTCAGCGCCCGTTGAAGCTCTTTGGCTGTAGACCTTCCTTTTGTGGTACTCAAATCGAGATGAAGCACGGGATATTGCGTCCATTCCTTCTCAAGGTTCGTGATCTTCAATCCCTCAAACAACTCGCGGTCACCTTTGAAATACGATTCCAAAGTAGACGTGAGCAGCGACTTGCCAAAGCGGCGGGGACGACTCATGAATACAAAAGTAGCATAGTGGGCCAACTGCCATACCAAGTCGGTCTTGTCTACATAGACAAAACCTTCTTTAATGATTCTCTCAAAGGTCTGTATCCCTACCGGATATTTTCTCGTCAATAGCTCCATCGCGCGTTTATTCTTGTTCCTTTTGCAAACTTACGCAATTTATTTGGTATTTGCAAAAGCTGATGATGAAAAGTTATCTGTATATCGGAACATGACTTATCTGCCTAACCATGCTTTCAGCGCTGAGGCTTTCTCTCGGCTGCACAGCACTTAAGACTTCATTAAGATTGACTTAAGGTAAAGTTGTATCCGATTTGCCTCTTGATTTTGTTGCCTGCCAAGCGATCGTTCGCTGCGTAGCTTTTGGTCATTGCCTGCGTAGCAAACGATCTTTTTAAGATTACAACAATAAAGGCGCAAAGAAGGGGTCGTTGCGAACCTACGTTCTCCCTATCTTCGCGCCTATATGGCACCATGAAACAAGTGGATGCTATCGTGTCACTATCAGCCGCAGACTGTCGGCATGGGTGCGTTCCTTTAGCCACGACTGCATGCGGGCGCGCTCACTGGCACTGAGTACGCGCTGGGTGCTGACCACCGCCATGACATAGTGCGAGGCCTTGGTCGTGTCGGTTTTCCAGTCAGCAACCCGCGAGACGCTGACTGCCGTCACTCCCGGCCATACTGTCCGGGTCTCTTTGCCAATCTCTGCTCCTAAGGAAGCATAGAGCTCGTAACCTTCGAGACGCTTTTCCAACTCTTGTATGCGCGCACTCTGCTCCACCATTTTCTGTTTGCTGGCTTCCGTGGTGGTGTTGGCCGAGGCGAGTGCCTGGCTGAGCAGTATGCTGTCAGATTGTGAGCCTTGGATGATGTTAAGGCGGTAGTCATCGAGCTGGTATTCACCCATCATGGTCCTTGCACGGCTGATCTGCTGGCTGCTGATGGATTTGCCGACAGCCACCAAGTTGAGCGTCTTCGACTTTTCGTTGGTCGACTGCGAGATGATCTGCGTACCGGGGAACGAACATTCGTTCTTGACAAACTTGCGGATGTTGTTTTCCGTGACACTCTTTCCAATGATTCCTACGGTCATGTATCCGGCAGGCAACATCGTGAGCACCACCACGCCCAGGATATATCGGTTGACGACCTTCAGTCTCTCGGCATTGACAAATTGCTTTCTCCTGAAATGCATCATGCGCACGCCGAGATAGGTGGCCAGCGAGATGAACACCGTGTTGATGAAAAACAGATAGAAAGCGCCGAAGAAGAAAGAAGCCTTGCCCATGGCCAGTCCATAGCCAGCCGTGCAGAGAGGCGGCATGAGGGCCGTGGCGATGGCTACGCCGGGGATGACATTGCCCTTGCCCTTTGTCGAGAGCGCCAGAATACCGGCAGCACCGCCGCAAAGCGCAATCAGCACGTCGTAGAGCGTGGGCGAGGTACGGGCGAGAAGCTCGGACTGTGCCTCGTTCAAGGGCGTCAGCAGGAAATAAACTGTAGCCGTGAGCACACTGATGACGGTGGCGACAAGATAGTTCTTGGCCGACCGCTTGAGCAGTTCCAGATCGCTGATGCCCACGGCGAGGCCCATGCCGATGATAGGTCCCATGAGCGGTGAGATGAGCATGGCGCCGATGATGACGGCCGTAGAGTTGACATTCAGTCCTAACGAGGCAATGAAGATGGCAAAGATGAGCACCCAAAGGTTGGCTCCATGGAAGGTGACGCCACTGCTGATCTGGCTCACGGTGTCGGCTTCGTTCTCTTTGTCGGGCATGACGTTGAAATAACCTTTCACGACTTGCCACAGTGTTTTAGGTTGCTGCTGTTCCATAGCTGAAAGCGTATATATATAATAATGTGTAGATTATCTCCGTGAGAGTATTCTGTAGCCGATGATGCCGCCGAGGATCGAAGCGGCAAAGATGCCCACTTTGGCCTGACCATAGGCTTCGGCAGAGTTGAAGGCCAGCGTGGTGACAAACATCGACATGGTGAATCCTATGGAAGCGAGGAAGCCCAGTCCGGCAAGCCGTCGCCATGTGAGTTGCTTGCTGCGTCGGCCCAGCCCCAGCCGTTCCATCAGCCATACCGAGGAGAGAATGCCAAGAGGTTTGCCGGCAAGCAGGCCCAGCATCACGCCCACGGCGATGTGGTTGTCGAAGAGCTGCGCCAGATCCATGTCGACAAACGACACGCCCGCATTGCCCAGCGCAAAGACGGGCATGACGAAGAACGACACGAAGGGATGAAGGCTGTGCTCGAGCCGCTGCAAGGGCGGCAGGGCCTGGTTGGCATCGGTCTTCACGCGGGCGATGATCTCAACCTGGTCGGGTTCCAATGTCCTCACGTCGTTGGACTCGGCCTCGTCGAAGCGGCGGGTGAGCTTTCTCATGCGGGCCACAAACGAGTCCTCGCTGATCTGCGAGTCGGCGGGGATGACCATGGCAGAGAGCACGGCGGCTATCGTGGCATGGATGCCGGAGAGCAGGAAAGCTGTCCATACACCACCAATGCCCAGGATGCCGTAGAACCAAATAGACTTCACGCCCATCTTGTTGCCAACAAACATCACGAGTAAGAAGGCTAAACCCACGAGCAGGTTGACCATAGAGAGCTGCGATGTGTAGAACAGGGCGATGACGAGCACCGAGCCCAAGTCGTCGACAATGGCCAGCGTGGTGAGAAACACCTTCGCCGACACCGGCACGCGGTCGCCCAGTAGGTAGACCACCGCCAGAGCAAAGGCAATGTCGGTGGCCATGGGGATTCCCCACCCGTGTGCCACCGGAGTGCCGCCGTTGAAGACAAGATAGATGAGCGCCGGGAAGACCATGCCCATGATGGCGGCAGCCACGGGGAGCGTGACCTTGCGCAAGTCGCGCAGCTCGCCACCGATGAACTCCCGCTTGAGCTCCAGTCCTACGACAAAGAAGAACATGGACATCAGTCCGTCGTTGATCCAATGCTCAAGCGTGAAGTTGAGGCAGGGTTGACCGTCCACGACAAAACCGAAATGGTGGTGGAGAAAGTGGGCATAGTCAAATCTTAGCGGACTGTTGGCCAGCACCAGTGCCAGCACCACGGCAAGTCCCAAGACGATGCCGCCGGACTTTTCCTGATTGATGAACTGCATGGCAGGCAGGACAATCTGCTGCCGTATCTTTTGTTGGTAATGTATCATAACTAAGGGGTTGTAAATGAAATAATGTTTTCTGCGCTGTCCTACATCACTGTGGTTTCTTGTCGACAAAGACCATGGCGTTTCTGTTGTCACTGATCGAGCTGATGTATCTGCCATACTCCCTGAGCACGTCGGCGATGATCTCATCCTTGCTGAGATATTGTATGTCGTTGCCCGTGCGTCCGTCGGAATAGTAGGTCACGGGGATGTATTGTGTGCCGTTGTCGGCGTCAGGGGTGTTGTCCTCATCGACGAGATAGTCGGAGAGCACCCGCTTCTCCGCGGTCACGCCATAGCGGATGTTGCCCAACTTGCTGAAGGCGACAGCCAACAGGAAGATGACAAAGAAAGAAACCAGCAGAATGTACATCCAACTGAGATTCTTGTAGATAAACGACTGTACGAAGGTCAGCCAGTTGTTGACTCTTAAGGGAAATAACGCCGAGAGCAGCGAGAGCAACACCAGCACGATGATGCCCGGAAGAGCTACATTACGGGTAAAAGTAGTGTTATGTATGATTTTCTTTAGCATAATCTGAAATAAATATTAAAGATGAGAAAGACTGTCAGAATGGAGAGAATCCGTGGTAGGTGACAAAAGCTTTCACCCGCCCACAGCTACAAAGGTAATAAAAAAAATCGAATCTGCAAAGCTTTTCTCTTATTAACTGTAACTATCTTGCCCGTTCTGCTTCATTTTTCTATTTTTCTATTTCAGTCACTTTTCTGCTTGCTCGACGGTGGAAATACGATACTTTTGCAATCAAAAGTTATATTATGTCACGTCATACTCTCATACTCAGGATAACGCTTTGTCTGGTCATAGGTCTTCTATCTGCAATACTCCCCGATCATGCTATCCTATGGCTTGGGCGCACTGGGACTGAAAAGCGAATATAGTATAGTGGAAAGAACGGAGCGGCTGGGGCTGTCGTTTGCTGTTATCACGTTCATCCCCTCGGTGAGCATCGTGGTGTCGCTCATCGGCACCTTTGCCTTCATGCAGTTCATGGGCTTCAGTCTCAACCTGCTGACGCTCTTTGCCCTCGTGCTCGCCATCGGTATGGTGGTCGACGATGCCATCATCGTCGTTGAGGCCGTGCAGGCTAACTTTGACAAAGGCTACCGCTCGCCTTATCTGGCCTCTACCGATGCCATGCGCAGCGTAGCCATGGCGTTGCTCACCTCCACGATCGTGTTTATGGCGGTCTTTATCCCCGTGAGTATGATTGATGGTACATCGGGAGCTTTCTACCGTCAGTTTGGACTGACCATGGCTGTCGCCGTGGGCATCTCGGCGATCAATGCATTCACGCTCTCGCCGGTTCTCTGTGCCCTGCTGCTCCGGCCTTATACCGACGAGAACGGACAGCAGCGCAATAACTTCTCGGCCCGTTTCCGCAAGGCTTTCAATGCCGTCTTCAGCGTGATGAGTCAGAAATATGCTGCCATCGCCTTTCGCTTCATCCGTCATAAATATCTTTCGTTTGGCATCATCGCTGCTGCCGTGGCATTGCTCCTCTTGCTCGTCAAGGCAACGCCGACCTCGCTGGTACCCGATGGGGACACGGGTATGCTCTATGTCAACCTCACCACGAAGCCCGGCATGACGCTCAACGAGACCGACCGTGCGCTGCAACAGCTCGACAAGAAGCTCGCCACCCCCCCAGCATCGCCCACCGTGCTAAGGTCAGCGGCTATTCGTTTACCGCGCAAGGCAGTAACTCGGGAATGTTCTACGTGCCGTTAAAGCCTTGGAACGAACGCGGCAAGGGGGAATCGCTCAACGATATCACGGAGAAGATCAACCGCGCCGCTGCCGACATTGCCGGAGCGAGTGTCGTAGTGATGAGTCCGTCGCTGGTATCGAGCTTTGGCATGAGCAGTGGCTTTGACCTCAACTTGGAGGACCGTAACGGTGGAAGCATCTCACAGTTCCAACAGGTGAAGGACCGTTTCGTCAAGGAACTCAGCCGTCAGCCGGAGATTGGTTCAGCCTATTCTCACCATGCTCCTTGGCATGTTGCCCCTGATGGTGGCTACGGGAGTCGGAGCCAATGGCAGCCGCTCATTAGCCTCCTGTGTGGTGGGTGGCATGGTGTTGGGTATCCTTGCCCTGTTCTTCCTCGTGCCCGCCCTGTTCATCATCTTCCAGTGGTTGCAAGAACGGCTGATGCCAAGGAAAATGGTGGCGTGATAGAGGTTAATTATTCTAAATAATATCGCGTTGAGCAATACAATGTCATAGGCATTTTGTAATATTGCAGGCAGATATGATTTAGGATAACATATATGACTTCAAAGACAGTTCCTTCGGGAAGTATGGCCCATCGGCTCAGCGTGATGGGTCTGTTAGTGACTTTAGGCATCGTTTATGGCGACATTGGAACGTCACCGCTCTATGTCATGAGAGCAATCATCGGTGCCACTCCTGTTATTACCACCGACTACATTATTGGTGCAGTGTCGTGCATCATCTGGACGCTCACTATTCAGACAACATTGAAATATGTTGTACTGGCACTGCGCGCCGATAACAAAGGCGAGGGTGGCATCCTGGCGCTCTATGCGCTCGTGAGGAAACATGGCAGGGGGTGGCTCTATCTCCTTGCCATCATCGGAGCGAGCACACTCGTTGCCGACGGAGTCATCACACCTTCCATTACTGTTTTGTCAGCCATAGAGGGGCTGCGCGCTTATGAGCCTTCCACCCCCGTCATCCCTATTGCCATTGCCATCCTTACGGTGCTGTTCTTTATCCAGCAGTATGGTACCAGTGCCATCGGCAAACTTTTCGGTCCGTTGATGCTATTGTGGTTCTCGATGCTTGGCATACTGGGACTGACACATATGGGTGACAGTTGGGTGATCCTCAAGGCTTTTAATCCCTGGTATGCCATCCGTCTGTTGACTACCAGTCCGGAATGGTTCCTCATTTTGGGTGCTGTGTTTCTTTGTACAACAGGCGCTGAGGCTCTCTATTCCGATTTGGGCCATTGCGGTAAGCAAAATATCCGGGTGAGCTGGGCCTTTGTCAAGACAATGCTCATCTGCAATTATCTCGGTCAGGGTGCTTGGATCATTTCCCACGCCGACCAGCTTGCGACGGGCACGAATCCTTTCTACGCCATTATGCCGCATGCCTTTCTACCTGTGGGCATAACGATGGCCACCATAGCAGCCATCGTGGCCAGTCAGGCACTTATCAGTGGGTCGTTTACTATCTTTAGTGAGGCCATGAATCTCCATTTCTGGCCACGGCAGCGCATTAAATATCCTACCGATATCAAAGGGCAGTTGTATATACCGTTTATTAATGTCAGCCTTTACGTACTGTGCATCGTCGTCATCTTGTTTTTCCAGACTTCCAGTAATATGGAGGCAGCCTACGGACTGGCTATCACGGTGACAATGCTGATGACCACCTTGCTCTTAGGTTGCTATCTCAAGCAAGGCAAGATGCAACGGAGTATCGTGATTCTCGTCATCAGCTTTTTCGTGGTTTTGGAGAGTATCTTCTTCGTGGCTAACCTGGCCAAATTCATGCATGGCGGTTGGGTGACGATGCTATTAGCTGGAACCATCTGTCTTGTGATGTATGTGTGGTACAATGCCGACAAGATCAGAAACACCTTTGTGGAGCACCGCGACATCCGGAAGTACTATGATATACTGTCGGATATCAAGGCTGACACGTCAATCTCTAAGTTTGCTACCAATGTCGTTTATATGAGTCGGTTCGGTGGCAAGTACGATGTGGAACAGAAGGTGCTGTACTCCATTATCAACAAACATCCCATGCGCGCCGACCACTATATCTTGCTGCACACGGATTATGAGGACACGCCCAATGAACGCAGCTACGACTTCTATGAACTGATACCGGGTACGCTTTACCGCATCAACCTTCACTTAGGATTCCGCGTGCAGCCTTATGTCAACCTCTATCTCCGTCAAGTTATCGAGGATCAGGTGGAGAAAGGCAGCTTTGCGCTTGAGAGTGGCTACGACTCGTTGCGTCGCCATCATGTGGCGGGAAACTTCATCTTCGTGTTTATCAAACGAGTATATGCAGAATTCAATGTGTTTACTCCCAAGGCCCGTTTCATCATGACCATCTATAATTTTGTACATCATCTCAAGCAGAGTGCTCCGAAGGCCATGGGCTTGAGCACCAGTAATGTCTTTGTAGAGACCGTTCCGCTTGTAGTTCGGACAAGGAAGGTGGAACGTGTGAAGCAGAATTAATAGGATAACTACCAAAGGTTTCCCGCTTTTCTCTTTGTAGTTTGCAGAAAGTTTGTTATTTTTGCAGAAAAGACATCCTATGCCGACCATATTTATTTTCTTTGGATTTAGATTCATGTTCTATAGTAATGACCATGCTCCAATTCATGTACATATATTGAAGGATGGTCATGAGGCCAAATATAATGTTGATCCGGTAGAGCAGGTTTTTAATCATGGTTTTAAGAAACATGATATATTACTCATAGAATCAGTACTCGAAGAGAATCGGGAGATTGTCATCGACCGTTGGAAAAATTATTTTAAGGAGGAAAACAATGGATAAGCTTTATATTACTCGAATTTGGTTGGACGGACATCACCTCTATGCGATGACAGAGTCGGGAGAGATTGCTGATTATGACCTTTCTACGATGAGAGGATTCCGTCACGCATCACCCTCGCAGCTCGGTAACTTCACAGTAGTGAACGATAAAGACATTCACTGGCCAGACCTTGGTGAGGACATCAATTTGGAAGGTATGCTCTATGACAATCATCTCTGTCTACTTACTGCTACAGAGGACTCGGTTTTATACCGGCCGGAGCCGCAGAGTCACGACTGTGTGGCTGACCCTATCGGTTCTGCTGATCCCGCTACCTCAACCTCTATGAATTCATAGGATTTGACAAAAAAGTTGCAATTACACCTAAGGTGGCAGTTGGTATAGGTTGGCAAAAAGAATCATCCCGTTAGCATTTCTCCGGAAAATAGTTGTCAACTTGATGGTCAAACGTTCGTTGTACGTTCGGTCAAACATTCGTTTTACCTTTGGTCAAACGATTGTTTAACTAATAGTCAAACGTTCGTTTGACTATCTGCTGAAAACCATTTTGATGCCTAATGCATTGCGTGATATGGTGTTAAGACTTTAGGTGAGTGATGGAAAAAATGTCTCGAAGGCAGTACGTCTGCGCATAGAGGATACTTGCACTCATGCGATACTTCATAAGATCTGTATGGATAAAAAGGTCATGCGAAGAGAAAAATTGGCCTTAAGGAAATCTTAAGAAACAGTTAAGGTGATCTTAAGATTCTTTCGTTTGAAAGTCCGTACCTTTGCAGCGTCAAAAGAAAACAAGACTCACAAACGATTAAAAATATACAGATTATGGACAAGAAGGTCCGACGGCAGGAAGACAAAGCTTAGGGCAAGCAGTCCTTTTCGCCGTTTCTTCATGATGGCTACTATATATAATAAGGTATATAGTTCATTATTTCTTTGCCGGTCTGAACAGCATCCAATAGGCGTTTTCCTTGATCTTGTTCATCAGAGCGGCGCGCAAGCCTTGCTGCCATGCTTTTTGTCGCTCATGGTCGGCAATCCATGAGTTGACGGTTTGCCGGGCTTCGGCAGAGTGATGGTCGTCCATCAATGCTGAGAGCCAGTAACCGGGGAAGAAGATGTCGGAGGTCTGTTGGATGTCGACGATGGCATCCAAGGCAGGCTTTAAGTAGTTGTTGGCTTGCGTCTCTCGTGTTGGGTCGCATAAGAGCGACAGGGCACTCTCTGCCCACGGCTCAACGAGCCGGCCCGACTTGGGAATGAGGCTGAGGAACAAGCGGTGCTGCGCGGCTGTGTCGGACGTGCAGGCGCGGGCGATGAAGTCAAACTCGCGTTGCTCGTCGGTGGTCTTTAGCCGTTGATGCTGCGTGGCGAGGATATGTAGACAGCTGTCGGGTAGGATGAGTGCGAGGTGATAGGCCAGTCGGGTGTAGTCGCGCTCGTTGAGCAGTGTGTCGTCGTGGCATAGCCATTTGCGGTAGAGGCTCCCGGTCACGACTTTCGAGGTGGCAACGTTGGCCAGACTGCGTGTCAGCTGTTGTCTGACGGCTTTGAGAGGATGGGAGGCAGACAGCGCGAAGAGTCTGCTCTCCATGCTGTCGCGTTGCTGTTTGTCAGTTGTCAAGTGGAGTAGGGAAGCGAGATTGCGGCAGAGTGTGGAGGCAGTCTGCTGGCCTTGGCATTGCGTCAGCGAGTTGCACAAGAGTTGGAACAACGCTGCTGTGGAGGCATCGGACACGCCTTGTCGCTCGGTGCAGAGTAGGTAGTTCTCATAGAGTGTGAGAAGCACGCTGTATGCTGCCGTGTTGTCGTCGTGGATATGCCGTGTCATCCATGCGGCGCAGCCCTGCCGGTCACTGTCGTTGATAATAAAGCGGCCATAGCCCTGTCCGTTGATGTTGGGAATGATCGTTTCGGGATGGCAGGGAACTTTGACGTGGACCTCAGAGTGATGAAAGTCCACGGTCATGGGGATGAGGCTGTCGCCACACAGCAGTCCATAGGTGGCTCGCTGAGGCCAGAAGAGTGAGCGATGGAAAGGATCGGACTGTCGGACGGTGAGCGTGTCGCCGTGCAGGCGGTAGGAGATGACGGGCACTCCCTTTTCGCGAACCCATACGTCAGAGAATTGGCGCACATGAGCCTGTGGCGCTACGGAGTCAAAGATAGCTACCAGATCGTTCCATGTGGCGTTGGCGTAAGCGAAAGTCTTGAGATAGCGTCTGAGTCCCTCGCGGAAAGCATCGGGTCCCATCTGTTGCTCCAGCTTATCCATCATGATAGGTGCTTTCTCGTAGATGATGTTACCATAGAGCAGTCCGGCACGGTTGAGGTTGTCCAAAGGCTGCTGGATAGAATGTGTGCCCAGGGTGCGGTCGGTCGACATGGCTCTGGGATAATACGATTTGAGGAAGTTCAGGTCGTGGTTGATCAGTGGGAATTGCTCGCGTGCTATCTTGCTGGCCATGAAATTGGCAAACACCTCCTTTGTCCATACGTCATCGAACCAGCGCATTGTGACCATGTCGCCGAACCAAAGGTGGGCAGTCTCGTGGGCGATGAGCTGCAGGCGCGTCATCTCCTCATCGGGAGTGGGCTGCGGTCCGAGAAAGATCTCTCTGTCGGTGAACTGTATGGCACCGGGATGCTCCATGCCACCAAACTGATAGCCGGGCAACACCACAAAGCCGTAGTCGCCGAAAGGACACGACCGTGCCGTATAGCGTTCCAACCATCTCAAGGCCAGAGCAGCCTCGTCGAAGCATTTGTCGAGTTGGGCTACTTTGGCGGGATCGGTCTCACGATAGAGCGCAGTCATGTGCCGTCCGTCGCGTACGACCGTCTTGGTCTGGAACTTTCCGGCTACAAAAGAGAACAGATAAGTCGGCAGCACATGGGTGGAGTCACTGCAGCGTGACACCCAGCCGTCGGGAGCCTGCAGCGTGCATTTGAAGAGCGCCTTCAGGTCGGGCTGGTCGAAGCAGGGGAACACCGTACGGGCATTGGCAGGAACAAAGAGAGAATAGAGATAGTCGGCATGGCGGTTCAGGCTCTTGTCGGCAGCGGTGAAAACCAGGTCAACGACGTTAAGACCTCGGCGCAGTGCCTGATGAGGGAGCAGGATGTGCTCGCTTTGCCATTCGGCTTTGAAGGACTTGCCATTGATGTGACCGAGATGCTGTACGTCCTTTCCCGCGAAGTCTAAAGGGAGGTCGGTCTTGGTATTGGTCAGATGGAAAGAGAGACGCAGTCGTCCCGTGACCGGCTGAGCGAGGTTGTCGGGAATACGGAAGTTGAGTTGGTATGTGATGTTGCTGACGCGGATCGCCCTTGTGACGGCAAGGCTACGTGCCACGCCCGGCTCCTGGGCACTCAAGGACAGAAAGGCGAGAAGGGCAATGGCTGTCAAAGCCAATGCCCTGCGAACTGTATCATTGATTTGTGGGAAGGGTATGGAATGTATCATCTGATGGAGTTTTCTGCAAAGTTAAGTAGAATCCATCAGATATGCAAGCGATCCGAAGGAAACATGCGGGGCTTGTCCTCGCGGAAGGTTCAGCGCTACGCTGCAGACCATGCCTATGGGCCGGTTGTAGATGGTGGAGGCCAGTACATAAGTGGCAATGCCTATCAGTGCAGCGACTAAAATCACGCAGGCCCAAAGGGCGAGAGGGTGCAGGAAGAAAAGCGCAACGGCGATGCCGGCGGCCACGATGACGGTCAGCGAGCCTTGAACCTTACAGAGTATCCGACTGACTTTGTCCGTAGCGTCTTGCCAGTGGTAGAGCAGACAGACCACACAAAGCGCGCATTTGGTACAGCCCGTACAAAGCCGAGCATTTTTGTCATCAATGGCACGGCCTCTTTTGAGATTCTTTATTATATCCAAGGCTCTTGGGTCGATTACCAAGTCGGCCTTAGTTATTTAGCTCTTCTGGTTTTCGCCGATAGCCTTCCTTACATATCGGCTGATGCGCTCGATGAGGTTGACATCGTCTATCTCCTTAATGGAGTTGAGCAAGGATGCTTTTAGTTCGATTGCTGTCATAATTCCATTTTTTAATCCTTACGTTGCAAAGATAGCGTTTTTATTTCAAAGTTCAAAGCGAAGAGGGGGGTGGAAATGTGTTTTGGCGGTCTTCCTTTCAGCATTGCGATAGAAAAAGGTAGAGAAGATTCGGGTATGACCAAGAAAAGTAGTAATTTTGCCTGAGATAGAATCTTATGTTGACAGCAATGGACAAAGATAAAGTTTATCAGCAACTGACGGCACAGGCAAAGAGTCTGGTCGATGGTGTAGACAACGTAGTAGGGGCCTTGGGCAATGTAGCAGCTCTGCTGAAAGAAGAGCTTCCATTTTTCTTTTGGGTCGGCTTCTATGTGGTCAAAGAAGGGAGCCTGCAGTTGGGACCCTTCCAAGGTCCGGTGGCCTGCTACAGCATCGAGAAGGGTAAGGGCGTCTGTGGCACGGCTTGGGAAAGAGCGCAGACTCTTGTGGTGCCCGACGTGCATCAGTTCCCCGGTCATATTGCCTGCTCCTCACGCTCCAATTCCGAGATTGTCGTGCCGGTCTTCCATGGTGGAGAGGTCGTTGCCGTTATCGATGTGGACAGCGAAGACTTTGATGCCTTCGACGAGGAAGACAAACGCGGCTTGGAGACGATAGCCCAAATCGTGGCACCGCTCCTTGCCGCAGGCTATTGAGAGCTGTCCTACTCTTGCAATAGTCACTAAACCTGTATGAAGAAGTTGAATATGGACATTCGCATCATCATCCGTAAGCTCAAGGACAAGATGGAGACCAGCTACAGTCTGCCTTGGCGGGAAGACTTCGGAGGGTATCTGCTCCAGCGTGGTTATCTGCTCTACCAAAATCTTTTTATCAACCGTCACTGGGGCTTCGCTGCCCAACTCACTTATATCATTCACTAAAGTTTCCATCCTGACTTCGTCAATGCGTCACTCTGAATCGAGAATAAGTTTTTGGAAAATAGTCACGTACAGACTTTAGCTCCCCATGGAGCTATGGTGCTGAGGTGATGGGGGCAGCCTTACGAGCAAGCTCGTTGGCTGCCCCCATCACCTCAGCACCCCCCCCTAAAGGGGGACAAAGCCTGCCCGTGACGAAAATCGCTAACGCGTAAAATTGCGCAGAGCGCATAAAATAAATTGCGCCAAGGCGCATAAAATATGATACCGCCCAACAGAACACAAGCAGCATAGCAGACTTTCAAGACGCTATGGACTATCTTTCGGCCGCAGGATTTTATGCCCAAGGGGCAATTTTACGCGTTAGCGATTTTCGTCATGGGCAGGCTTGACACCAAAGGTGTGGGTCTAAAGCTATGGGGTAGGCGGCGAGCTTGCTCGCAAGACTACCCCATAGCTTTAGACCCATTGCTCCTTGGGGAGCATAAGCATGACCATGATTTTCTTTTTTCTTCATCACCTGGAGATGGCAAGGCAATATGAGTCAGGACAAAGACATTGACTGTCTGCCGGGCTGTTAAGGAGGGATCTCATTCTATAATTCGTAATTGCGTCACCATCAATTGCTGAAATAAGCTTATAACTAACTGATAGTCAATGATGACACTTCATCCAACCAAAGATGTGATGAAGTCAAGATATTCCTTTGTCTTTGTCGTATATATCCGGCAAAAGCCCTTCCGCCATATTGCTTCTACATGGCGAAAGGGCTTTATTTTGTGTCTGCCAGACAGCTGTGGTTGCCTGTGCGACAAAAGGTTTCTCCCGATGGGGTAGGTCCTTACTTGATATTGTCGTAGGCGTTGATGGCCTCAGTGAATCGCTGGGCCACATCGTCAAACGAATACAGGCCGTCGGCGTTGGCGGTGAGACCGCGCAGTTTGAGCGGATAGACCATCGGCGGATTGTTCAAGTCGAGCATCGTCAGTCCGCGCAGCTGTGCGGTAGACTGGTAGACGAGGTTGACGGCCACGAACTGTTTTCCGCTCTTGTCGGTCCATTTCTCAAAGACCACCTTTGAGCCGATCGGTGTCTTCTTCTCAATGGAGTTGGGCAGCGAATAGTCTTCCACGCCCAGTGCGGCGTCGACGCTGGCAATGTTGCTGTCGTGACCACAGAGGAAGGTGAACTTGCGGTTTTTGGCGTGAAGCTCGTCGCTGATATACATCAGCAGGGGATGAGCGACATTGACCGCAACGATGGGAGCGGTGAAGAGCACGTCGCCGTAGACATCTTTGATCTGTGCGATCTTCTCCCAGTCTTGGGCAGTGATGTCGTGTCCGAAGGCTGCCTTGCGGGCGTCCGGCTCCTCGTAGTATTGCAGGATAAACGCGTCGGAGGCAGAGTTGGCGAGTTTGAGCGAGCCCTTCATCTGCGGTTCGTCGCCTAAGCGGAAGATGATCTGCGTGTCATCGTCCTTGAAGCCACAGGTCTCACCGCTCTTGCAGGCTGGCGAGTCCTTGAGGTCGAGGACTTTGGCGGTGACGGCATAGTTGGCCTTCAGCTTCTCGCCGATCCCTTTCAGTCCTTTCTTGCCGCCCATGGCGGCGATCTGCTTCATGGCTTCTGCCTGGAAAGCGTCACTGACCTTGGTAAGCTTGGGACAGAAGACCGGGTCCATCGTGCTCGCCGAGAAGCGGTGGTTGACATGGATGTTGGCCAGAGGCATGAAGCCGGAGGAGAAATATAGTGCTGTGGCGATGGTGCGCTGCATGCTGTTGGCATAGAAGTTCACGTCGTCGGCCGACGGTGTGGCGTTCTCCTTGAAGAGCCCCTCACTGACGAGCCACTTGCGGAAATACTGTCCCATCATCGTCTCCAGCACACCGCCGCGCAGTGTCAGTTCGCTGGCTGCCGAGGACCACTGTGTCCACTGATGAGGCGTGAGTCGGCCCAAGGCACTTCCGTTGGTCGAGAGCGGTGAGCGGATGCTGTGGCGGCTCAGCACGACGACCTCGGTGAGCCGGTATTGCTGTCGAAAAGCCTCGCTGCGCTGCAGCTGAGCCCATGCCCATGACGGGCAGAGCATCATCAGCAGCAGAAAGGCAGAAAATATTTTTCTCATAATCAAATGAATCTTTAGGGTTGATTAGAACTTGATCTGCAGACGGGTCTCCAGTGCCGTGAAGTGATCATCGTCGTATCCGGCGCGGTTGCTGACCTTGGTATAGGATCCTCTGACACGCCAGATCATGTATTTGTTGATATAGTAGTTCATCGTAGCGGAGAAGTCGTTGCTGCGTCCGCCGCGGATGTTTGCTTCGGGATCCGACATGTCGAGATAGTCATAGGCCAGCACCAGCTCGAGGCTGCCGCGCGCCGGCGTGTCGATGCCACCGTCCCAATAGTTATATTTGTATTGCTTGCCAAGGATAAGACCGCGCAGGGCTGCGTAGCCGCCGGTAGCCTGGAAGCTGTGATAACCGTTGTCGCGGGTGACCGAGTTGTAGAAGTACTGTGCTTCCAAGCCCAGTCGGTTGTAGGCAGCGCAGACTTCGGGCGTGAACTTATACATGGCTTTGGCGTGGTCGACGGTAGCCTGCATCGAGGTGACCTGGGCGATACGTGTGGGCCAAGTGGTGGAGAGGACAAACGACTTGTGGTTGAGTTCGCTGTTGCTGTTGTAGCGCGGACTCTCGTAGGCACCCGAAATACCCACGTGGAAGATGCGGCCCGGTTCGGTGAGCGGACGGTAGAGGGCGCGTGCCATGACGCCGATGCCCTGGTTGCCGGTCTTGTCGCTTGTCATCTTCATGGCATCAGTCTCGGAGAAGAAACTGGTGGTGACGAGATAGCGGAGGTCGGAGTGCTCAAACATAACGCCGAGCAGACGAGAGTTGTTGAGTGCTTGGTTGCTGCGAGGTTCCTCCATGGAAATCTTGAAAGAAGAGCTTGTTGCGCTCTGCAAACCGTACTGATGAACGAAGTAACCGGCGCGGATGAGGCTCTTCTTGCCTAAGGAGTGCTCGATGAAGACGTCCTTCATGCCTACCTTGCCGTAGGCGTAGCCGATGTCGACCTTAGCGGTCCAGTCCTCATAGGTAGCCTTGAATCCCACACGCATGTCGGGGATGCCCATACCGTCGTTGAGTTGGTTGTTGACTTCGTCGCTGGCGTCAAAGACTCCGGCATCCAAGAGAACACGGCCCGAAGGCTTGACGACAAGTTTGCTTTCTGTCTTTTCCTGGGCTTGCAGCGTCGTGGCGGCGAGCAGTGCAAGTCCGAAGAGTATTGTCTTTTTCATGGTGTTTACTGTATGTACGATGATTTGCGGTTGTCCGAAATGTTGTTTATTTTGCAGTGTCTTCTGCCTTGCGCTCTACTTTGGCTACTTTTCCCTCCTTGACGAGTTTTGCGAATTCCTTCTTAGCCTTTCCGAGTTGTTTCATGAAGTTGTCGTTGGCGTGGAGACGTGCCACAACGGCGCTGGCTACGAGGCGTGCGGCGTCTACGTCGCTCTGGAAGTGATAGCCACAGATCACGCGGCTCTGTCCCATCTCATAGCCACGCTTGAGAATAGAGTCCTGACGGTCGGGGTTCACCTCAGCGAGAACGAGAGCAGTGGCCCAGCCAATGGAGGTGTGACCAGAGGGGTAGCTGCCGTTGGTGGAGAGCTCTTGCTGCTGCTCGGGGTTGCAGGTCATCTCGTGATAATAAGCGAAAGGACGCACACGCATATAGTGGTTCTTGGCAGCACGTGTGGCCAGGTCACCGGCATCCTCGCGCATGTTGATGACGAGCTTATAGATTTCCGGTGTCTCTTCCTTGCTGATGCGCACACCGAAAGCGTCGGAGAAGGCGTTGGGCACACCGTCGCCGTTGACACGTGCGTCGGCGGCAGCCTGGTCACCGCGTGGCGTGTCGCGCTGGAGCTTGCCCCACTGATACTGTGCTTCATCGTTGAGCCACAGGATGGAACCCTGCTGGGGAGGAGGAGGCAACAGCGAGAGACTGTTGGCGACTTCGTCGGCACGCAGGAAATAGAGGTCGGGATTGGTACGGACATCCTTGATCTTGGACTGACCGAAAGAGGAAACAGCGATGAGCGTCAGCATGAAGCTGACAACAAGTGACTTGACGTTGTTCATGATCTGTAATATGTTTAAGTTTTGAAAATGTTGATTTCCGGTTTTTGCGATTGCGCTGCAAAGTTATGATGAAAGGCGGAATAAAAAAAGTTGCATTTGATGTTTTGTGCGATTCTCTCAAATGCAACTTTTTACAAAGTGTTGTTTATGAGACGGTTATGACAAATCGGTGACAACAAAAATACTTTTCTTGTTTTCGTCATTGGGACATACAAATTCCAAGATAGGTGACTCAATCGACCCAATCATATAGTTTGCAAGGTTAGGATGGGGATCAATCAAAGCTGCAGAAAAAGTCTCTCACAAGTTACAGATTGAATGTAACATTACCCCGTTAACGGTGCGGCAGGCGGTGAGTAGGGGCGGGGTTTATCCCCGCCCTAATCCCGCAAAGATATAACGTGGGTGGAATGATTACCGCCAAGGAGGTTAGGGCGTGGGTGGAATGATTACCGCCATAATCCCGCAAAAGATATAGCGGGGGTGGAATATTACCATCAAGGAGGTTAGGGCGGGGATAAACCCCGCCCCTACGGTGGATGACAGCAATACCGGGGTGGGTTCGTAGGGGCGGGGTTCATCCCCGCCCTAACCACGCAAATGATACAAAAAACATGTGGCATGGGGGTGGAATGATTACCGTCAAGTAGGTTAGGGCGGTGATAAACCCCGCCCTACGGTGGATGATATCACTACTGCTAGAGAGGTTAGTAAGTAGTGATTTGTTAGAAGCAGGCTTTTGCTGCGTTAACTTTTTTATTTTTTCTGCCTTTCGGCCTGCATTCGGAGAATAGTTACTTGTCGATTTCTAAGCAATTAACTTTTTGACCCCGAAAAAGTGACGAAAACAGGAAAGAATCGATTCTCAGCGAGTGTTTGATGAAAAAATATAACCATCGGACAACGCGGACAAAGTATAGAGGGAGTGCGGTTCGTGTACGTCCGTGACGTCCAATGGCTATGTTTCGATATTGTGTATGTCCGTGTTGTCCGATGGCAGGCATTAATCCTTGTTATGGTTGTGGAAGTACTTCCACAGCGGTGCGACCATCATGGCCTGATGGATCCTACCGTCCTTGAGCATGGAGAAGAGCTCGCCTTCCGTGACAAAGAAATAGCGGAGATCCTCTGTGGCGTCGAGGTGTTGCGTAGTCGTCTGTTCCACGCCGCGTGCCACGAAGGTATAGCAGTGGTTCGTCGCCGTACTGCTGTTGGGTGTGGTGACGAGCAGTTGCTCCCATGTGCCGCCGGTGAATCCCGTCTCTTCGGCGAGCTCACGTTTGGCAGCCTGCAGGGGCGACTCGCCTTTCTCCACGACGCCGGCGGGAATCTCCAACGACACCTCGCCGACGGCCTGCCGCCATTGCTGTTCCATGATGACGCGTCCGTCGGTGGTGATGGCGATGACGTTGATGAAGTCGGGATATTCCAGTACATAGTATTCCGGCTGCACGCGGCCGTCGGGATGCACGACGACGTCTTTCCGTGCTGTGAGCCACGGCCGGCGAATGATGTATTCGCTCGACCGTGTGGTGCATTTCATGTCTTTTTCTTTCATGATGATCTACCTTATATGATTATAGGTATAACGTGAGCTTCGCCGTGATATTGCGTCCCATGTCGAAGAGTCCGGTTCGTCCGTTGTCAGGATTCACGCCACCGATATATTTCAATCGGCTGAGATGGTTTTGATAGATGCGGTCGAAGAGGTTTGTGGCCGTGAGAGACAGTGCTGCCAGACGTTTGCCGCCGTGCCTGAAGTCGGTGCCGGCCGCGAGTCCAAAGAGCGTGTAGCTGGGCGTTGCCGTCTCCGTACCACCGAGCATGTAGTAGTGGTTTTGTCGCAGGTTGCACTCCATGTTGGCAGCCACAAAGGTGTGGTCGAGTGTCTTGCCGTCGCGGATGAGTGTGTAGCGCAGTTCGCCGTTCCAGCGTGGGGCAGGGGTGAAGGGCAGGTAGCGCGACGCGCGCGGCTGATGGCGCAGCACGCTATTGACATAGGAGAAGCTGTTTTGCCAGTGCAGACGCTCCACGGGATGGAAGTCGATCATCGCCTCGCCGCCGAGCAGGCGTGCGTTGCCTTGTGTATACTGGTAGAGTGGCAAGTCTTCGCGTTGCTGGTCACCCTGTCGGGCGGTAAAGATGTAGTTGTCGATGTAGTTGGCGAAGAGCGATAGCTGCGCCGTCACCCATCGCGAGGTGAAGTCCCACCCGGCATCCACCTGCCAGCTTTGTTCAGCCTTAAGCTGTCCGTTGCCGATGACATACTGTTGCGTGCCCTCATGCACGCCGTTGGCCGATAGTTCACTGATGCCCGGTGCGCGGAATCCTTTCGCCGCGTTGAGTCTCAGCGTCATGTTGTCAGCGACATGATACACGGCACCGATGGATCCCGACAGGCTGGTGAAGTCACGTGACAGAGGATCGAAATCATCGTCCAAGGCGAAGGCATGTACATGTCGGTGGTCGAGGCGCAGCCCGCCCGACCACGTCCAGGCATCTCTTTTGAAGGAAGCAGTGGCGAAGGTGCCCAGATCGAAGAGCTGATAACCGGGAATGAGATATTCCGAGCCTTTGTTCATGTTGCGCTGCCACATGCCGTTGGCACCGATGGTAGCCTTCCATCCGCTCTTCTCCGGCAGGATGTAGCGGATGTCGTAGTTCAGCGTGTGGAGCATCATGTCCAGTCCCGGCTGTTCGGCACTCTCCTCGTATTCCTGTCTGCGGTTTTGCTGATATCCGACGATGGCGTGCAGCGTGCTGTTGCCGATATAGTAAGCGTTGTCGCTCACCACCTTGTAGTGATGGATCTGCTGGAAGGGCAGCGTCTTGCTGTAGCTCTTGCTGTCGTCGTCGCGCGCTCCTTCGGCGATGCCCGGGGTGAGGTGATAGATGCTTGCCGTGAGATGGCTGTAGCCCCATCCGCCGTTGTATCCCGCCATTGCTTCCGCGTCCTGCTCGCGGAAGCGTGAGCCAACGACATAGTTGTCGGCGCGGTTGTGGTAGTCGTGTGCCCGCTTATCGGTCCAGCGTCCGTTCCATACCCATCCGTTTTGGTTTCCGCGGAAGTTGAGCGAGTAGTTGATGAGTCCTGTGTTGCTTTGGTATTCCGTGGAGGCCTCCCCGCCGATGGTGTTGTGTGCCATGACGGGATCGCCGTGGAAGATGATGACGCCGGCGAGCGCGTCCGAGCCGTACATGAGCGAAGCGGGACCTTTGATGATCTCTGCAGAGGAGATGCCTTGTGCGTCGATCTCCACGCCGTGCTCGGCGCCCCACTGGTTACCCTCCTGACGTATGCCGTCGTTGACGACGACGAGGCGGTTGAAGCCAAGGCCGCGGATCACGGGTTTGGAGATGCCGCCGCCCGTGGTCACCTGCGACACGCCTGGCTGATGGCTCAGTGCGTCGATGATGTTGGTGGAAGGCGTCGTGCGCAGCATGTCGGCGTTGACGAGAGAGATGGGTGTTGGGGAGTCCTTCATGAGCGACTTGCCTGTCAGTCCCGTGACGACGACCTCGCCGAGCATGGCATTTTGTTCCTTCATGACGAAGTCGAGTTGCGTGGTTTTCTTCAGGTCGATCTTCTTCACCTGAGTCTGGTGTCCCAGGTAGCTGGCCTGCACGCTGACCGTGCGCTGGGGCAGAGCGTCAAAGACATAGTTGCCGTCGGCGTCTGTTGTGGTACTTTCCTGAAGTTCAGGTATAGAAACGATGACACCTACGAGCGGTTCGCCGTCTGAGGCATCAGTGATATGACCCTTGAGCGTGGTGGTGATCAGCGCAGGGTCTGCTGTTGCTGTCAGGCTCAGTATGAGTCCTAACAGCAAAAGATATAATGATTTCATAATGAATATGAAGCCCTAACCTAACCAAGCCCAGCCTCACCCCCTACAGCCTCACCCCCAACCCCTCTCCAAAGGGAGAGGGGAGTGATTACATTGGGTGTTGGGGTAGTATTGCAATTTCCTCACCAAGTGGGAGGGAAAGGCAGTACACACAAGAGAATGGTTATGAGAGCTTTGTTGTTGTTTTGTTGTTTTATGGTTTTGGTGTAGGGGCGGCCCTCTGTGGCCGACCTAACTTCAATCCCCAGCCTTTAACACTTCTGGCCTCACCATCAGTACTTCCAGCCTCAACCACCAGAGCTAACACTATCCCTGTCTATTTATGAGAAGGATATTGTTTATCACTCATTTTACTCCCCTCTCCTTTGGAGAGGGGTTGGGGGTGAGGCTGTAGGGGTTGTTAAGTGTGAGGTTTAGTATATTGGAGGCCCTCTTAGTGTAGGAACGCCATGACAGTACGATGATAGGCGCGAGACTGTGGCCGTCGTGGCGGTGAGTATAATATAATAAGGTGTGGCGATGGCTAACGCGGCAGTCGCCAGGAAAGGCAGTGAGAGGAAATGGCAGAGCACACAGTCACCGGTATGATGCGCCATCGTGTTGAGATGCGCATCGTGGTGGATGTGGTGGAGACAGGCATAGCATACCCCTGCCTGACTTTGCTCCACAGGTACGTGGCGGTGGAGCGAAGCCAGGAAAAGCATAGGGATGAATACCGCCATGAGTATCCATGCCGCCGTCTGTCTCTTGTGGCTATTCCTCATTGCCGTTTGTTTGTCGCAACCATGTACAATCAGCGATGTACTTTTTGCGGCATTTTCTTTTCTTTATGCAAAGTTAAAGATAATAATCTCAAACGACGTGGTTCTTGTCTTAAAAGAGATTTATCGGGTGTTAGAAAATTCTAAGCGGTCTACTTCTTGCCGAGTATGCGGTTGTTGACGTAGGTGAAGAGTTTGTCGCGGTACATATCACCGATGGGCAGTGGGATGTTGTCGCTGAGGAAGACGCGTGTCTTGTTCAGCTCCGTGATGCAGTGCAGGTTGATGAGGAAGGATCGATGGATGCGCATAAAGTTTTTGGGCAGTCGGTCCTCCATCGTCTTCATGCTTTGGAGGATGATCACGGGTTTCTGTTCGCCTTGTGTGTGTATTTTCAGGTATTCGCTCATTCCCTCGACATAGACGATGTCTTTGATGGGAATCCTGACCATTTTGTGTTCTGTGTGCACGAAGAGGTCGCCGTTTTCCTCGAGTTTTGTCGCCGAGGCATTGGCGTTTGCCGTGCTACTGTTTTCCTGCAGTTGTCTGTCAGCGGCTTTTAGTTTGATTTCAAAGATTTTTTTCACTTTTATCGCTACTCTTTGGAACTCTTCCAAGGAGAAAGGCTTCAGCAGATAGTCAATTGCGTTGACCTGATAGCCCTCAACGGCGTATTCGCTGTAGGCCGTTGTGAAGACGATGAGAGGAGGGTCTGCCAGACTTTTGACAAAGTCCATCCCATTGACATCCGGCATGTTGATGTCGCAGAAGATCACGTCGACAGCGTGTTGCTTCATCACCTTCCAGGCTTCTTTCGTACTCAGGCAGCTGGCCATAAGATGGAAGAAAGAAATTTTTTGAATATACGATTCGAGCTGCTGGAGAGCCAGAGGCTCATCGTCTACTGTAAGTACTTCAATCTTTGTCATTAGAGAAAATTCTTGTTATGAGGTATCGTTAGCACAACGCTGTAACTTTCTATTCCGTCGTTTATCTCCAAATGGTAGTCGTCGCCATAGATGAGTTGCAGTCGTTTCTTGACGTTCTCCAATCCGATGCCACCCGGAATTGGCATGCGCTTCTCGTGTTTGGAGTTGGCACATTTGAAAACAATACGTTTGTCAATGACCTGCAAGCTGATATGGATGAAACTTGGCGCGTCGTAGCTCACACCATGCTTGAAGGCGTTCTCCACAAAGACGGACAGGATGAGCGGTGGCATCTGATAGCTGTCGGGCAGGTCGCCCACCTCAAAGCGGATGTCCACCCGGTCGGCATAGCGCAGTCGCAGCAGATGGATGTAGCTGCGGATAAACTCAGCCTCCTTGGTCAGCGGTATGGTGGTGTGGCCTCCGTCGTAGAGTAAGAATCGCAGCAAACGGCTCAGCTCCATGATGCTCGTCTGTGCCTTGGCAGCGTCCAGCCCGATGAGCGCGTGGATGTTGTTGAGTGTGTTCATCAGGAAATGAGGATTGATCTGGTGGCGCAGATGTTGCAGTTGGTCGTTGAGCTTCTCCTGGGTGAGTTGCGCCAATTGCTTGTCGCGCCGCTCACTTTGGAAATAGAACTTCACGCCGGTGTTGGCTCCCATGATGAGCAGCATCATGGCCACGCTGAGGATGTCGCTCTCGGTGGTGTCGATGGAGGGATGCTCCGGTGTCTTAAATTCGGCCGTGGCGTGCTGCCCGTCGCTTCGATCCTCCCTCTGTATGGCCTGTTGCCCGCCGAGCTCAAAGTGTTTCCACTCATACTGCTTGAATTTGGCTTGCAGTATGGAGAAAACACAGATCAGCACCAGCGAGGCAAAGACATACAGATGTACTCTCTTCCTGTAGATCAGCATGGGTGCCAACGCAAAGTTGTGGATGATGAATAATATCAAATAGACACAAAACAACATCCACACATGGAAAACTGGCCACCAGTGGAAGGTCAGGTCGCTCTCTACTTGGCTGCGTATATAGAAAGCAAGGAAAGGCGCGAGCAGGAAAGTGGTCCAAACCATGCTGTAGATCAGCCATTCCGACCGACAGTTGGTCTGTTTAATCACATATTTGATAGTCTTCCGTAGTCTCATCTTCCACTGTTTTTATGTCTTCCACCTTATTTCGGCAACTTGGCGTCGCCGATGCACTCATTGGGCATCTGTATGTGGAGCAGCTCACAGATCGTCGGCGCGATGTCGACGATATGGGTCGGCTCAGCAGTCTGTCCGTGTGGGATCTGCCAGCCAAAGAGCACGAAGGGGATATGTGCGTCGGTAGGGTTCCACAGTCCGTGGCTCGTGCCGCGGTAGTCGGCGGCGTTGCTGACATCCTCCCAGTCGGGGCGTGGCACATAGAAGAGGTCGCCGCTGCGCTTCTTGTTATATCCGTTGACGATCATCTCGCGCAGGCGGGATGGCAGCGACGTGGTGAGCACCTTGTCGTAGTCCACGACATAGAAGATGTTGGAGTCCTGCTCCAGTGTCTCGATCATCTGCTGCTTCACGTCGGCGAGTTTCTTTCCGCTCTTGGCGATGGCTGCGCGGTTGAGGTAGATACGTCCGGCGTCGACACCGGTCACCAATGGGCTGATGCCGGTCTCCTTCTCGAGTTGCGGCAGCCGGCTGTTGAGCCAAGAGTCCTTGCCCCAGGTGTTGAGGCCGCCCGACGGCAGGTTGTGAGCCTTGAGGAAGTTGGGGTTGTGGGCAGCACCGTGGTCGGCAGTGAGGAAGAGCAGGTAGTTGCCGCGTCCCACTTTCTCGTCGAGGAACTTCAGAAACAGTCCTACCTGTCGGTCGAGTTCCATATACACGTCGTGGTTTTCCTGTCCGCGTGTGCCGTATTGGTGCCCGATGGCGTCTGTCGACGACACACTCATGGCCAGCAAATCGGTGATGCTGTCCTGTCCGAGCTGTTCCCCGTCGATGGCAGCTTCTGCCATCTGGAAGGTTTTGGTCACGCCGGGCACAGATGTCTTGACGTTGGTGCCGGGTTTTGTCTGTATCTTCTTGTTGATGTCCTTCACCCATTTCGGCAGTTCCTTCATGTAGTAGGAGGAGGTGATGAAGTGTCCCGCACTCTGGTCCCACCAGTAGGCGGCATTGGCAGCATGTCCGGCGGGCAGGATGGCGGCGCGGTCTTTCAGGGCGATGCCGATGACCTTGCCTTTGAAGTCGGTGGCGATGCGCAGCTGGTCGCCGATGCCGGAGGCCAGCAGGTTGCGTGGCGACATCTTTCCCTCTTTGGAGTTGGAGCCCACGGAACGGACGTTGTCGTCGTCGCAGCAATAGACTTGCTTGCCGTCTTTGACAAAGTTGTTGCCGGCAATGCCGGTCAGCGCGGGCACCGAACCGGTGTAGACGCTGGAGTGGCCTATGGCGGTGACGGTCGGCACATAGTTGATCAGCGTGTTCTCGTAGCTGTAGCCCTCGTCGACCAGGCGGCGCAGACCGTCAGTGCCGAACTGTGGGTAATAATAATAGAGGTAGTCCCAGCGCATCTGATCTACCATCAGACCTACAACGAGTTTGGGTCGCTGGACGTTGCCGCCTGCCAGCATGGGTGCTGCCAACAGGATGGCAGCCAAGAGCGTGAAAATCTTTTTCATCTTTTACGTATAGAGTTTTATGGAATTCATAGGATCTATAGCCTCTATAGAGAAGCTATAGGTGCCGTCTACCACAGTCCCAGGTCGGCTTCTTTCTCTACCTTGTCCTGCACCTTTTTGTTCAGTCCGTGGAAGAAGTCATAGCCGGTGATGCGCTCCACCTCGTCGATGCTGTTGACATAGTCGCCTTTGGGTCGGTTGCCGTCGGTGTTGCGATAGATGAAGCCGATGGCCTTGGGCGTTCCTTTCAGGCAGAGCACCACCTTGAAGAAGGCTTCCGGCACGGTGACGCGGTGCTCCTGCCCGATGGTAGCATGCTTGCCGCGGTAGAGGATGGGGCCGGCGACGATATACACCTCGCCGTATTCCTTGGCCCAACGGCGGCACTGCATCTCCATCTCGTTCCAGTCGCCGGCGTTGAGGCCGTGGTTCTGTGGACACATATTGGTCATCAAGAAGCACTCGTCCATGGCCCGGCGGTCCCAACGGTTATCAGCGGCGGGGCACATGTGGCCACGGTCGTAGCCCGACTGCATGTAGTCGTAGGTGGTCACGCGGTAAGGCTCCGGCACGTCGTCGTCGGGATGGAATTTCACGCCCTTGCGCTGGATGTCGCCGTCGGTATGTGCCGCGGTGAGCTTCCATGCTACCCAGTTGGGCATGAGCGTGGTGCGGTTGAACGAGCTGACGTAAGCCTTCCGCCTAAGCCGTTGCTCCGGTATGCCTTTTGGGGTCAGAGGCAGGAGTGAGTCGGGCACGGTGTAGGAGGCGTCGCCCGCTGACGCGCTTTCGTCAGCAAGGCTGCTGCCGGCGTTGTCGCCAGTCTTGCTTGTTTCACTGTAGTTCCCGGTGGTTTCCGTCTGGCTGTTGTCGGCCGCAAGCGCACTCCGCTGTCGTGGCGAGAGACCGCAGGAGAGCAGCGTCAGCGCCACGGCGAGAAGCGCAATATGTTGTTTGTTTCTGTTCATGATGTCAGCTTTTCGCTTCTTCTTTGTAGAAGAGGACAGAAAAGAGAACTATAGTCAGGCTTCCTCCAGACACTTGTCGAGCTCGGCCTCGATGGCCTTGCGGTCGAGGTTCTGGCCGATGAAGACGATCTTCTCCATGCGGTCGCCGAACTTCTCGTCCCAGTCTTTCTTCACGCCGGGGTTCTGCTCCATGAACTCCTTGAGCTGGTCTTCGGGCATCGTGGCGTACCATTGTCCCGCATTGGTGATGTTGAATTGCTTGCCGCTTTGCTCGAAGAGGTAGCAGGTCTCCGGTTCGTCGCGGAACCAGCAGATGCCTTTGGCTCTGACCACGCCCTTGGGCCACTTCGTAGAGACAAACTCGTCGAAGCTGCCAAGGTTGAAAGGCAGACGGCGACGGTAGACAAAGGTCTGAATGCCATACTCCAGCGCCTCACCGCTCTCCTCGTTTTCCAGACTCTCGTCATCGTCGTCCTCCATGGCCTCAATCCACCGTGCCGACGTGGCTACCTTGTCGAAGTCGAAGAGATGGGTGTTGAGGATCTTGTCGAGGTCGATGTCGCCGTAGTCGCAGGGCATGATGAGAGCCTGCGGCTGTATCTCCTTGATGACTGCCGTGAGATGGGCGAGGTCGTCGGGCGAGATCTCCGATGCCTTGTTGAGCAGGATGATGTTGCAGAACTCGATTTGCTGGATCACGAGACTGGCGAGATCTTCCTCACCATGCTCCTGCTGGAGGTGGTCGCCGAGTCCGAACTCATCTCTCATGCGCAGTGCGTCGACGACGGTGACGATGGCGTCGAGGCGTGCGGCACCGTTTTTCATGGCTGAGGGAGCCACAAGCTGAGGATAGGTGCTGATGGTCTGTGCGATCGGCGCGGGCTCGCAGATGCCGCTCGCCTCGATGACGATATAGTCGAAGCGCTTGGTGTTGATGATGTCATTGAGCTGTTTGACGAGGTCCATCTTCAACGTGCAGCAGATACATCCGTTTTGCAGTGCCACGAGGCTGTCGTCGCCCTGCCCTACCACGCCGCCTTGCTGGATGAGGCTTGCGTCGATGTTCACCTCGCCGATGTCGTTGACGATGACGGCGAAGCGGATGCCTTTCTCGTTTTTCAGAATACGGTTCAGAAGAGTGGTCTTGCCGCTTCCTAAGTAGCCCGTAAGCAGCAGAACGGGTGTTGTCTTTATTTCTTTGTCCATTGTCTTTGATAGTGCTGAATGTACTACAAACTGATTTTTGTTGGGCAAAGATACAAAAAAGTGTTTAAACATTGTAGAAGCGCAACGTTTTTTAAGGCTTGACATCAAAATGAGATATTGGGGAGCCTCACCCATACTTCCCTCAACGGCCTCACCCCCAAACCCCTCTCCAAGGGGAGAGGGGAGTGATATGCTGCGAGGGACGATAAACTACCGTAAAGCCGCAATGGCCGCAAAGAAGGTGGTGATATGCGCTCGCAAAGGCACAAATGGAGTAAAGAATGTGGTGATAAAATCCTTGCAAAGCTTTGGTGAAGTCGTGGAATAGTGCTATATTTGCAAATGGTAATGGCCATTACCGTAATGGCGGTTACCGTTTAAGCAAGAAACAGAGGCAGACCATGAAGTTCTACGATCGTAAAGAAGAGATAGCGTTGTTGGAGCGCATCGTGAAGCAAAGTCGTGAGCAGTCGCGCATGACGGTGCTTGTAGGGCGCCGGCGTATTGGCAAGACCGAACTGGCCAAGCGCTGCGGCGACTCGCTCGTCCTTTATTTCTTTGTTGCCAGGAAGGCTGAGAGCCTGTTGTGCGACGACTTTGTGCGGGAAGCAGAGGCGAAGCTCGGCATTCCCATCGGTCATTTCACCTCGGTGGCAACGCTTTTCGGCTATTTGCTGCAGCTGTCGGCGCAGCGCCCTTTTACGATCATCATGGACGAGTTCCAGGATTTCTATCGTGTCAATCCGGCTGTGTTCAGTGAAATTCAGAACCAATGGGACAGGTATAAAGACCAAGGTCATCTCAATCTCATCATCAGCGGCAGCATCTTCACGATGATGAAGCATATCTTTGAGGATTCCAAGGAACCGCTTTTCTCGCGTGCTCAGAAGAAGATCACCGTTCTGCCTTTCAAGACCGTGGTCCTTAAGACGATTCTCAAAGATTACAATCCTCACTACACGCCCGACGATCTCCTGACACTCTATGCCATCACCGGCGGTGTGGCATGGTATGTCACGCTGCTCATGGACGACGGCTATTGCGACCGTGAATCGATGCTCGCCGCACTCACAGCGCGCGACTCGCTGTTCATCAATGAGGGGCAGAATATGTTGGTCGAAGAGTTCGGCAAGGAATATACCACCTATTTCTCGATTATGAGTTGCATTGCCGATGGGCTTTATAGTCGTGGGGAGATAGAGAATCGGCTGAACATGACTAATCTTGGCAGCTATCTGAAGCGGTTGGAGAACGACTTCCTGCTGATCAAGCGTCACGTGCCTGTCTTCGAGAGCGCCAGCTCCAAGAAGACGCGCTATGAGCTGAACGACAACTTCCTGATCCTATGGTTTCGCTTCTTCTATAAATACCAGGCGATGGTGGAGAACGATGCGCTCGGGCAACTGGCTCGTATCGTCGTTCGTGACTTTGACCAGTTCTCGGGGCTGTGCCTTGAACGTTATTTCCGTCAGAAGCTGCGTGAGTCCGGGCGCTATACGCGCATTGGCGGCTACTGGAACCGAAGTGGTGAGAACGAGATCGACCTTGTCGCTGTCAATGAGATCGACGGCGTTGCTGACATCTTCGAGGTAAAGCGCCATAGGAGTCGCTACGACGAAAAGTTGTTGCAAGACAAAGTCGCCGAAATGCTGAAGACCTGCAAGCCGTTGCAAGGAATGAAGATCACGCTTGGTTGCCTCTCGTTGGAAGATATGTAGGAGCAAAGGGAGTATGCCTCTGTTTTTCTTTAACTTAAAAAACGTTGGGCAGGATGCTGTCTTTGTCTCTATTTGTGTAATTTTGCAGGCGATAAAAAACAATATCAGAAAAAAGACACAAAATGATGAAGACAAAGATGATGATTGCCGCAGTGGCTGCTGCTACGCTTGTCAGCGGCGCCGCGCTGGCTGCCGGTAAGGGAGATAACGTGATGTCCAAACTCAAGGACGGTACCTACGTGGTCAACACCACGACGCTCGCATCGAATGTGCGCGGCTATCATGGCGCTACACCACTGGAGGTGTATATCAAGAAGAACAAGGTGGTGAAGGTGGTGGCCTTGCCCAACAAGGAGACACCGAATGTCTTCGCCAAGGTGAAGTCTGGCATGCTGCCCAAGTATGCTGGCAAGAAGACCTCTGCTGTCAGTGGTGTCGACGGCGTGACGGGTGCCACCTATTCCTCCAAGGCTGTCAAGGCCAACGTTGAGGCTGCTGTGAAATACTACAAAGCACATAAATAATCTTCATGCTTATAGATAAGGAGTTGCCCGTCGGTTGGCTACGGGCTTATCTGTCAGCATGCATATAGAAGTCCCGCGACAAGTGCTCTCAAGCGCTTGGGGGCATCGACAGAAGAAAGGGCGGAAAGAAGATTCCCGCCCTTTCTTCGTTTCTGTCATCCTTTTGCCCTTTTTACCCGCGAACGGCAAAAAAAGCATAAATTCCTTTGTCGTTACGTCCATTTCGCTTAACTTTGCAAGGGATAAGTGACGTTTTTATCGAGTTATTTGTTAAGATTTAGGCTATGGAAGAAGAGAAGTTTGCGTTTACACCGGAAGAATTGAAGGAAACAAAGATACTCCATGACGACCTTAAGGACAAGCTCGCCGACAGCTTGATGCCTGGCGATGAGGAGCATCTGACCGCTTTCATAGAGCACACGATGGAGCAGGGCGGCGTCCACCGCGATGTCTTCGGACTGAACCCTATCCTCACCTCTTTGCAGACAGCACGCATCACCGTCGACGAGATAGGATTGCGCCGCGACGGTGTCATCGCCACGATGCTCTATGGCTGTCTCGGCGATCACCTTGAGGCAGTGGAAGAGATACGCAAGGCTTTCGGTGACAACGTGGCGCGTATCGTCCACGGACTTATCCGCATCCAAAAGCTCTATGAGAAAAATCCCGTCATCGAAAGCGAGAACTTCCGCAATCTGCTCCTGAGCTTTGCCGAGGATATGCGCGTGATCCTCATCATGATCGCCGACCGTGTGAACATCATGCGACAGATCCGCGACACGCCTAACAAGGAGGCACAGCACGAGGTGTCGGAAGAAGCCAGCTATCTCTATGCGCCACTGGCCCATAAGCTTGGACTCTATACGCTCAAGAGCGAGCTCGAGGACCTCTCGCTCAAATATCTCGAGCACGACGCCTACTATATGATCAAGGAGAAACTCAACGCCACCAAACAGGCGCGCGACGCCTACATCGACCGATTCATTGGACCTGTCAAGGCGCGGCTCGAGGAAGCTGGGCTGAAGTTCCACATCAAAGGGCGCACCAAGAGCATCCACTCTATCTGGCAGAAGATGAAGAAGCAGCAGTGCGGCTTCGAGGGCATCTACGACCTCTTTGCCATACGTATCATCCTCGACTCTCCATTGGAAAAAGAGAAACAACAGTGCTGGCAGGTATACTCCATCATCACCGATATGTATCAGCCCAACCCCAAACGACTGCGTGACTGGCTCAGCGTGCCGAAGAGCAATGGCTACGAGAGCCTGCACATCACTGTGCTCGGACCGGAAAACAAATGGGTGGAAGTGCAGATACGCACCGAGCGCATGGACGATATTGCTGAGCACGGACTTGCGGCTCACTGGCGCTACAAAGGTATCAAGAGTGGCGGGCAGATGGATGAGTGGCTCGCCAACATCCGCTCGGCCCTCGAAGCCGGTGACGGCTTGCAAGTCATGGACCAGTTCCGCATGGACCTGACACCCGACGAGATCTATGCCTTCACGCCCAAGGGCGACCTCTTTAAGTTCCCCGCTGGCGCTACGGTGCTGGACTTTGCCTATCGCATCCATTCCAAGATCGGCAACAGCTGTGTGGGCGGACGCGTCAACGGCAAGGTAGTATCCATGCGGCAGGAACTCCACTCGGGCGACAGCGTGGAGATCATCACACAAAGCAACCAAAGTCCAAAGCGCGACTGGCTCAACATCGTGAAGACCTCCAAGGCTAAATCCAAGATCCGCCTTGCCTTGAAAGAGACGCAGGCCAAAGAGGGACTCTATGCCAAGGAACTGCTTGAGCGGCGATTTAAGAATAAAAAGGTGGAGATGGAAGAGAGCGTCATGGGCCATCTCATCAAAAAGATGGGCTTCAAGGAGACCTCTGACTTCTATCGGCAGATCGCTGATGGAAAACTCGACTCCAACGAGGTCATCGACCAATACGTGGCTGTGCGCGACCATCTGCAAAACGCTGCCAAGGAGCACGAGATTGTCTCGGCCGAGAACTTTGCCTATGAGAGCCCCAACGAGGAACTCACCCACAGCGACGACGACGTGCTCACCATCGATCAAAATCTTAAGGGCATCGACTATCAACTTGCGCCCTGCTGTCATCCTATCTATGGTGACCGGATCTTCGGCTTCGTCACGGCCGGTGGCGGCATCAAGATCCACCGCACCGACTGTCCCAACGCTGCCGAGATGCGACGCCGCTTTGGCTACCGCATCGTCAAGGCACGCTGGAGTGGCAAGGGACAATCGAAATACGCCATTACTTTGCGCGTCATCGGCAACGATGATATCGGTGTGGTGAGCAACCTGACCAACATCATCTCCAAGGATGAAAAGATCGTCATGCGCTCCATCAACATCGACAGCCACGACGGACTCTTCTCTGGCAACCTTGTCGTGCAGCTCGAGGACACCACACGACTGCAGAGCCTTATCAAGAAGCTCAAAGCCGTCAAGGGTGTCAGAGATGTAAGCAGAATATAAGCCGGGCTTGTCCCTTCCTGTATAATTTTAAGTCTACCTTCAGTTTTGAACGCATCATATCGCATCATATCCCATCTCCGTCTGTTGGCTGTTGCCGTAGTGTGGCTTGTCTGTACGACACAGCTCTGTGCTTTTCAACCGAAGCGCTACCATCTTGATGTGCTTGCCATGAGCAATGGCTTGCCCAGCAACTTCGTTGACGACATCTATCAGGACAGCTACGGCTTCATCTGGGTATGTACACGCGCCGGTGGACTGATACGCTACGATGGTTACACCTTCGACTATTTCGACAGTAAGGAGTGGGGTGGGGCACTGCTGCGCAGTCATTCCTGCAAGAATGTCGTAGAGGATAATTACCGCCGCCTGTGGATTGCTTTCGACGACTACACGGGTGTGCTGAGCCTCGACAATATGAAGGAGCAGATGCCAAAGTGTGCCACGCCGGATCTGACGAAACGGCTGCAAAGCGCGTTGCGCGAAGGCGGCATCAGAACCTACAAGGACGGACGGGGTAACATCTGGGTGGCAACCACAGGCCATCTCTATTGCCTCTCCTTCGACACGAAGGGCACTGCGGTGGCACTGGCCGTGTTGCCCTACCGGCTCAATGCTCCCGACGTGGCGCTGTATGACGTTGACGGAAAGGGCAACGTATGGCTGGGCTGCAACACCAGCATTGCGCAGCTCACCGTGCAGGGCAACCATGTCATCGCCCATAACCGCAATGCTCTCTTTGCCCCTATCATCGGTAGCATCTTTGCCATCATACCTTATCATGACCAACTGTGGCTGGGTACCTTCTCCGGCATCTACATCAACGACAATGCCAAGACCCATCTCTCGCAGGGCACCTCTCCCATGAGCCTGACCCATAACCTTGTGACCAGCTTTGCCCTCGGTGCTGACCACGAGTTGCTGATTGGCACGTTGGGCGGCATGGATGTCTACGACCCGCGTGCCCACCGGATTACACATTATAATATGAGTAGCGCTGACTTGCCGCTCACCAGCAACTTTGTCAACTGCTTCCTTGTCTCTCAGGGCCAGATATGGATCGGCACTGAGTCGGGCGGCATCAACAAGCTTTCGCCGCGTCTGCTCAGTCTGGTCAACTACGTCCACTCGCCGCGCGACGCCGGCTCAATCTCACCTAACTGTGTCAACGCTATGTATGCCCAGCACGACGGTACACTGTGGGTAGGCACTGTCGAGGGAGGTCTCAACCGCAAGGCGGCAGGCTCCGACACCTTTGTCCACTATACCACTGCTAACTCCGCACTGACCCACAACAGCGTCTCGACGCTCACCGCCGACCGCGCCGATCACACGCTGTGGATCGGCACGTGGGGTGGCGGCGTCTGTTCGCTCGACATGCAGCACCCGTCGGTGATCCGCCCCTTGGCACTCCAGCCGCCCATGCAGCGGATGCTCGACTTCACCGGTGCTCTGGCTGTCGACGAGCGCAACCAAGGACTGTGGGTCGGCAGCAACGTGGGACTGTTCTTCTATGACTTTCGTCGTGGCGTGCTCATCGATCCCTTCCCCGGCAACCGCATGGTCACCGGATGCATTGGCAGCGTCATCACCCACGACCATCAGCTTTTCATCGGCTGTCAGCAGGGTATGATACAGGTGGACCTTACGTCGCGACGAGGCACAAGGTTTACGCGCTACCGCCACTATACCTATAAGCTCGACGATCCGAAGAGCGGCATTCTGGAGAAGATACAGTCGTTTTGCGAAGGCCGCGACGGCACGCTGTGGATCGGCAGCAACGGCTATGGTCTCTACCGCGCCGTACGCCACGGGCGCGACTATCGCTTCCGGGCGTACACCACTGCCGACGGACTGCCGAGCAACGCCGTGAAGGGTATCGCCGAGGACCGCAAGGGACGCCTGTGGATCACCACCGACCATGGTTTGTCAATGTTGAATGTTAAGGCAGAAAGCTTCGACAACTTCTATGAGGACGATGGATTGGTCAGCTCACAGTTCTATTTCAACTCTGCCCTTCTCTCGCCCCAAGGCATTGTCTACCTTGGCTCGTGTAATGGTCTGACGGCACTGATGGGACTGAACAGTCAGAACGCTACGGCCGCGCACCTGTGCTTTACTCGTCTCTTTGTCGACAACGAGGAGATCAGAGCGGGCTCGTCGATTCTGAAGGAAAACATTGCACGGGCACGCACGATCCGTCTCCACGAGAGCAACAAGTCGTTTGCCATCGAATTTTCTACGCTTGACTATGGCCGTGGCCACGACGATGTCTACAGCTATCGCATGAAAGGTTATGAGGACGACTGGATCCGTCTGCAACCGGGACAGCACAGCGTGCGCTACTCCACCCTGCCGGCGGGCCACTATCAGTTTGAGGTGGCGTATGGCAGTACCGTCGAAGGGCATCCGCTGCGCACGATAGCCATTGGCGTGGTGGTCACTCCTTATTTCTATAAGAGCTGGTGGTTTATACTCCTTATGCTTGTCGCCGTTGCGGTCAGCGTCATCGGGCTCTATCGTCGTCGCCTGGCTATGATGCGCGACCGCGAGGCAGAGCGGCTCTACCGGCCTATTGAGATGGCACTCAAGGAGAGTGAGAACCCTACTGAACTGCAGACACGCGTGCAGACGATCCTCAGCAACCAAAAACGATACACGCAGAGTGTGACGAAGACACAACAGGCCGACAAGCAACAAATAGAAAGGTCGTCACACTCATTCATGGATCGTGTGATGTCAACGATGGAGTTGAACTATAGCGATCCGGAATTTGGCGTGGAGCAGCTCTGCCATCAGCTGGGCATGAGCCGCTCCACGGTGAGTCGGAAACTCAACGACGAGACGGGGGAGTCCACGACACAGTTTATCCGTAACTATCGCCTCGACTTGGCGCGCCGGATGTTGATGGAAAACGTGGGCAACCGCAACATTTCAGAGATTGCTTTCCGTGTGGGCTTCAACGACCCGAAGTATTTCACGCGCTGCTTTACTAAGAGATACGGGCAGTCGCCCAGCATGTATCAAGGATAGTTGGTGGTGAGGCTTTTATACGCTTCCACCACCGTCTCGTGTTTCAGCAGTCCTTGTGTCATCACGTCTTTGCCGCACTCCTCCTCGGCCATTGCCTCCACGAGGAGCGGCCAGAAGGCCGACTCCGGGTCCAGGGGCGGCAGTGGTTTTGTTGGCGCCCATCTTGTGCGCTGACAGATATAGAGAAGATAGGTCGAGGGATTGTTCTCCGGCGGTGGAGCCCATCGGCAGATCACCTTCTCCAGCGTGTTGAGATGGTGGCGCGTCACATAGGAGCGCAGCACCATGAAGGCGGCACGCAGGCCGAAGCGCATCTCCGTGAACTGACAAAAGGCGGGATCGGTCTGTCGTGGCGACAGACCCTTCCATCGTGACCGCCCAAGTCTGATGTTCAGGGGATTGTTGTTTCTAATTCCCCTTGGGTTAGTCTTTTTCTTTGTTTTCATCGGTGTCGTTCTCGCTTTTGAGGTTCTTGGCATAGTTGATAACAGCGGAGAGAATACTGGCCAACAGGCTCAGAAGTTTAATCCAATTTTTGATATTCATGTTTTTCATAGTTTTAGTGAAGTGAACTATCGTGGAAAAGGCGTGCCACGCCCCTCTCCTTGTGAGAGAGGGACTGTGGCAGAGTTGTTAGGGCGTTAAGACAGCGTTTTCGCTATGCGTTAGTGGGCTTGTTGCCGCTGCCCTCAGTGGGCGTGTCGCTTCCGCTCTGTTCGCTGTCGTCGGTGGCGGTGGAGTCCTCGATGACGTCTCCAAACTGGCTGGCATGCTTGGCCGTGATGCCCTCCAAGAGATAGTAGTTGTTGACACGCTTGGCCACGTACTTACCGTCGACGTAGCTGCCACTGGCCTTCATCACGCTATGCTCGGGCGTGAAAACCACGCGGTAGCCGGTGATGTTGTTTCCCTTGAACTCGCTGGGGTCGGTGACGCCTGCCGACTTGATGTTGATCTTGAAGATACCCAAGCCGTTGATGCGCACCTTGTTGGAGCTCTGCATCTTGTCGCGCATGACCTCTACGAGCTCGGTGAGGCAGGCTTTCACGTCGGAGCGCTTCAGTGTACAGTTGCGCTCGATGATGTCGCTGATGTCGTCGAGGTCCACCATGTCGGTGTGGACGGCACGGGCGAAGTACTTGCCGCAGGCCTTGTTGTTCTTCATCTTGTTTTGATACAAACGATAATAAATAGACATAAAACTGAAAAAATTAAGATTAAAACAGGTTCCTCTTGCCTCGGTCTCTTATTAGGAGGGTAGGTGAGGTCTTTTGTTTACGTTTGCAAAGTTACGGCATGGGACGTTCTTGAGTGCACGTTTTTAACGGTTATGGTAGGTTTTTGCTTGTTATTGACGATTAATAATAGGTATTTAGGTGGGAAGCTGTTTTTTTGAGGCCATAAAAAACCGCAGCAGCCCATGGCTTCATCGGGCGGTTGCGGTAAGAAAGCGGTGGAAAGTCACCGTGGGAAGCGGGCTTTTACTTGTTGACCGCGTGTTTGCGGGAATAGTAGCCCATGTTGTCAGAGGGTTTGAAGACGAGTTTGTCGTGAGCTTCCACGGTCATCTTCTCACCGGTGGACGGGTTGACATATTGTCTTGCCGCCACGTTTTTGACAAAGAAGCGGCCGAAGTCAGGGATGGCCACCTCTTGGTCTCCTTCTGTGAGATTGTCGGCGATGGCTCCCAACACGGCGTTGATGCAGTTGCCGGCCTGGTTTTTTGACACTTGCAGGGAAGCGGCTACTGCGTCGATGAGTTGTGTTCTGTTCATGTTGATAGGTATTTATTATTGCAAAGGTAATCATTATTTCTCAATCAACGCTCAAAAAACTTGTTGTTTTGTCGTTTCTTTGTCAAGCTCCCCAGTTCTTTTCTTGCAAGTGAATGAGCGCCTCGCGCGCGCGTAATATATAATAAGGAGTGACCAGAGGCTTTCGCCCCTGGTCACTCCTTTAAAAGTGTGTCAGTTTATTCTTTACTCCTGATCATCGCCCCATACCGAGGAGCTGAAAGAGTTGTTTGACTTGGCACCGATCTCGCCGGTGTTCACGTCTTGGGATTTGCTCCACGTTGTGTCGCTGACGGTTACTGACGTAGCTTCCAGGACGGGCTCGTTGGTAAAGGATACCACCTTGATTTGTGGTTTGAGATATTTACTTTTCATAGGGTTGTCGTTTATTATTTCATGATAACTTTCTTGTTGTTGTGGACAAACACGCCGTGTTGCGGGTAGTTGATTTCCCTGCCGTTGAGGTCATACCATTTGCCGTCGTTGTTGTGGCTTGTGGAGATGGCATCAATGGCCGTCGTCGTGTTGTCGTTGCCAAATACCAGTTGCAGTGTAGCCTTCGCGTTGGTCGATGCCGGCAATATCAGGTAGGCTTTGTGTGTCGGGAAGTTGGCGATCGGTGTGGTCACCTTGACGAGTTTGCCAGTTGTTTTCTGCATGATATAGACGGGTGCGGCCTCTGAGGCGTCGACCGTGATGTTCTCTTTCATCACAGGTGTCAGCAGGTTGCTGCTAATGGTGTAGCTTGTGCTGTCGTGCTCACCAATTGTGTAGTAGAAGTCCGTTGGTGTGGCTTTGTCGCTGTTGTCTTTGACCATCAGCAGCACGCCGGTGTTGGCGGGTACATAGCCGTGGGCGTTCTCATTGTCGGTCTTGTAGCCACCGTTCTCGTCGATACTCGTCATGTGCACGTAGTTTACCGTGTTGCCGTTCTCGTCGGTTCCCTCATGCTCATATCCGGCCACGAAGGCAGCCACGTCAGCCTTGTTGTTTGTCTTGTAGTAATCAGAGAAATCGGTGTCGAACTCGCGTGCAAAGGTGCCGTAGGTGCTGGTGATACCAGCAAAGGGAAGTTTGTAGTCAATTTGCTCCTTAAAGTGGTCCAGGGCAGCTTTGAAAGCATTGATGGCACTCTTCTTCACATAGATCTTCTGTTGATTGGAGAAAGCATAGTAGTTGCCGGCCTTGTCGAGGTCGTAGTAATCGCTCATCATCACCTCCGGTGCCTTGTTGCCACAGAACACGACATCCTCGATGCTGGTGCTTTCCGGTGCGTAGGCAGTAACGCCGTCGGTGGTTGTCTGCTTCAGTTTTGTGTAGAACGCCAGAGCGCCGAGCGAGTAGATATTGTTCTTGAAGACGACCTCCTTGATGCCGTCGCAGTTCTCGAAGGCATAGTTGTCGATCATGTTCACGTTGCGCTTGTAGCTGCTCTCAGTGTTGTCGCCGCTATTCACCACCTCTTGCGGTGCCACATACACGGGATCCTTGCTCTTGGTTTTGATAAGCAGCAGACCTTTCTGCGACAGAGGCAGGAACTCGTCGGTCTCATCAGTTGTTCCACCCGGATGCTGTACGGTGAAGGAAGTCTTGATGGCCTTGAACTTTTTCCAGAAGCTATTGTTTTGGTAGGTATCCATCAGGTCCTTGCGTACGTAAAGGGTGATGTTGCTGTACATATCCGTGCCCAGCGAACCATCGTCGAAGCTCATGTCAGCTGCCGTGGTGTTCACATTGTCTTCCGGGATGACAGCATCGCAGAGCAGTGTGATGGAGTTGAGTTTGTTGTCGAGGCCGAAGGCGCGTACGCCGATTTTCGATACTTTCTGGGGGATGACGACATTGGTGAGGTTTTCGCAGTCATAGAATGCGTAGTCGCCGATGGCAGTGATGGAAGGCGGAATCACCGTAGCCTCGTCGTTGATCAGTCCGGCAGGGTAGAGTTTCAGTGTGGTCTTAGCTTTGTCGCAGAGCATACCCTGAGAGGCTGCGAAATTCGGGTTGTTGTCGTCGACTGTAAATGCCTGTATACCTGTGCAGCCTTTAAAGGCTGATGGCTCTATGCTCTTCACCGTGGCAGAGAGATGCACGGCCTTCATCTGTTTACAATCACGAAAGGCCTCTTTACCAATGGTCTCAATATGGTCGGGCAGGGCAAGCGATTCAAAGCCGCAATCGGCAAAGCAAGCATCGCCCAGGTTTTTGACCTGTGAGCCTGTGGCAAAGATCAGGTTTTTCAGTCCCGAGCAGCCATTGAAGGCTCTATTACCGATAGAGGTAACTGAGGCAGGTATGGTGAAAGACTCAAGGTGGGTCATGCCTTTGAATACTTCGTCACCGATGGTAGTCAGCGCAGACGTACCCTCAAAAGTGAAGGACTTCAAGGCTGGAGCATCAAGACTGCCCTGATCAAGTGTAGTTAACTTTGAACCATTTGGCACAACGATTTCCTCCAGTGCCGGGCAATCTCGGATGCCACGTTCTCCTATTTTCGTAATTCCCTCAGGGAGAATTATTTTCTTGAGTTTGTGTAAACTGATAATGTTCTGCCATCCGAGGGAAGTCAACTGGGATCCTGCGGCGAAGTCAAGTTCAGTAAGATTTGGCATGTTGGCAATGCTTTCTTCGGTTAGGCTGTTCACTGATGCTGCAATGGTGAGTTTTTCCAGTGGACTGTTGTTGAACGCGTTCATTGCTATCGCTTGGGTTCCCTCTGGAATGCTATATTCCTTATCGGTCTTTGTAGCGGGATAAAACACAAGCCTCTTTCCGTCTTTGGTGAATACGATACCGCCTATGGATTTATAATTGTCGTTGTTCGAATCTATATTATATGTACTGACGTTCGGACAATTGGTTGTGATGCCTTCAATATTCTTCACACTTGCAGAGATGCCGATGGTTGTGAGATTCTTCAGATTGGACAATGCTCCGTTATAGATGGTAGCAGTCTTGTTGAGGTTGACAGTCTTGATATTGTCGTTGTTGGCTATGCTGTTGGCTGTCAGCACCGTCACGTCGTCGGGCACGGTAAAGGTATCTCCTTGATAGGCGATGGGGTAATAGATCAGTGTGTCAGCATTGTTGTCAGTGGCGTTGGTCATAACCAGTGCACCGTGTTCCACCTTAAAATGTGTGTTGCCGGCAGCCACCTCTATGGCAGCCACTTCCTTGTTGTTTGGGTTGGTGAAAGCGCCGTCATTGATATGCTCCAGCGAAGCAGGGATGCCGATGGTCGTCAGGCCGCTTATTCCGGCGAGCACCTCACTGTAGACGGTGGTCACGCCTTCGGGCAGCGTATATTTGCCGTCAACAAGCGCTATTGAGGACGGCACTGCGTAGAGCACCTTCTTGTCAGCACTGTAGAGTACGCCGTCCTCGTCAGACACAAAATTCTGATTATTCTTATCCACATGGAATTTTGGGAAGTGCGTGGCTACTGATCCAAAATTTTTGTCAATGGTGGTTACAGAGGATGGAATGTAGAAGTCGGTCAGTTTATTGTTGCCAGAAATAGCCATCGAGTTGATCTTGGTCACCGTGTTGGGCAACTTAATTACCTGTACATGCCACTCTTCTGACCAATCACCACCAAACTCCACAACGGTGAAGAGCTCATCATTGTGGGTGACCGTCGCGGGGATGTCCACTTCTGATGCGGTGTTGTTGTCTGCAATTCTTGTGGCACAAACGGTTCCGTTATCTTCTAGAACCTTGTAGTGTACCCCCCCCCTCATCGAAGGTTTCGTTCGTTGTCAATGCGAGGGAGGTTGCCACGTGCGCAATCAGCAGCGCTGTGACGAGCATAAGCCTCCTTAGCGTGTTGCCGAAGCGACAGATGAGCGTTTTTGAGATCATGTAATTGTTTTCTCTCATATACTATTTTAAATTACTTAATTATGAAATTTATAAATTATAAAATCAATTTTAGTGCAAAGGAACATAAAAACAAGATATTAATTATCTGATGATTTTATTTATTAACATAATATATTGTTTCAAAGGCTATCGTTAACATAGAGTTAACTCTCCGTTGCTATTCAGCTGCCATATCGCCCTTTGGCGATAACAAGTTGTTGATATAACAGGGTTAGTTACTAAAGTTTCCCACTTGCAAATAGCTCGCCCTTAAAGTCTTAAAAATCAAGAGAAAAGAGAAGGAATGTCCAAAAGTTTTTGTATCTTTGTAGTGCAAATAAATCATTGATACATAAACGATTAAAC
>NZ_VUNG01000070.1 GCF_009695775.1 Hallella mizrahii
GTCTTATATAGGAAGAGCAGCTGTTCAAAATCTGATGTTCTCTCCATAAATTGTATGAATTTAAGTCGAGGACAAAAGTAACAGATTTTAAGGCTTTAAGCAATACGTCATTTTTGGACGCTTACAAGAAAATCTCTACTCTATTCGTCGCTCTGCTCGCCGCTGCCAGCATGAGTGCCCAAACAGAAAAAACAGAAATCACACTGGGTACATGGTCGCCTTGGGATGCTGCCACTGCCACCGTAAACGGCAACACACTCACCATGTCCGCGGCTTGGGCTGGGACAGGCAACTGGCTGGCCAACGGTACAGAATGTGCAGACTGGTCTGACGGCGACTATCTTGAACTCGATGTTTCCAACTGCACGGGCAACTTTAATGCGGCCATACAGTACAACGATAGAAAGACCTTTGACGACAAAGGCAATCCCACCGTCGTTAAAGAACTGACTACCACAGGGACTCTGTCTGATGGCGACAAAGTATGCTACATAAAACTCAATGAGAACTACAGTGACAAGGTCGTCAACATTTGGTTGCAAAGCACGACAGCAACGGCATCGGTCACCGTAGACAAAGCCTACCTCGTCAGCGAGGAAGAGTATCAAGCCTACCTCGCCGAGAAGAGCAAAGGTGAGCAAGTCGCATGGGAAGGCAGCAGCAACTTCGGTACAAGCTGGGACGGCTCTCTCGCCGTACAGATTAGTGCTGGCAAGTTCGCCTCTACCAAGAGTGGTGCAACTTTCACGTTCTACTATGATTGCAACAGCGATGCCGACTACTCACAGATTGGAATCTGCGACGGCAGTTGGAATACTCTTTCCAGCGCCAAGGACGCAGACCCTCAATGGGGCACCATTAACGTAGGCGGCACCACTTCCTACACAACCACGCTTAGCGACGACGACATAAAGACCATCCAATCCGGCGGAATGGTAATCAAGGGCTACAATGCCACACTTACCAAAGTTACATTCACGAACCCGACAACGGACGGCATCAACAGCGTTCAGACAACCAAGAAAGTCAACGAAGGCGCAACCTTCAATCTTGCAGGACAGCGTGTTGGCAAGACCTTCCGAGGTATGGTCATCCGCAACGGTAAGAAATACATTCAGAAATAACAAAAGCACAATAGCTTGATCGTTTCGTTCTCTTAGAAGAGCAGGAGCGGCATTCGCCGCTTCTCTCTTTCTTCTTCCAACTACCTACAGACAAAATAGTATTCACACCTGTAGAACACCTATTTAAGATAAGAGCCTGCCTATATACACATCACCGACTTTATTATTGCATCATAGTATTTGATATTGCAAAATTAAGAATATTCTATGCAAGTATTTATCAGTAACTTTGCGCACGAACAATACCAACCATACAACAGCAAAGCTAAATCTAAATAAGCATTATATATACAATCACATGAACAGAGTAATTCTAATCCTGGTAATGACGGTTCTCTCATTACCAATCTTTGCCCAGTCCAAGCTCACGGGTACCGTTGTCGACGGTGCTACCGGTGAGACGCTGATTGGCGCAAGTATTGTTGTCCAAGGCACGGGCACTGGTGGCGTGACCGATCTCGACGGACATTTTTCTATTGACGTGCCCAAAGGCAAGACCAAAGTCATCGTCTCCAGCGTGGGCTACACATCACAAACCATCAACGTGGCCGGCAAGAGCGACATCACCGTGAAGCTCGTCGAAGACTCCAAGGTCATGGACGAGGTCGTCGTTGTCGGCTACGGTACCATGAAGAAGAGCGACCTCAGTGGCTCCCTTAGCTCTCTCGCAGGCAAAGACCTGATGAAGGGCGGTGCCATGGACATCGCCCACGGCATGCAAGGCAAGATCGCCGGCGTACAGGTCAACCAGAGCGACGGTGCGCCGGGCGGCGGCATGAGCATCGTCATCCGCGGTGCCAACTCGTTCTCCACGTCTTCACAGCCGCTGTATATCGTCGACGGCGTGCCCTTTGAGACGGGCAGCACACCCAGCAACGGCGCTACACAAAACCAACAGAGCTCCAACCCACTGAGCTTTATCAACCCGCACGACATCGAGAACATCGAGGTCCTCAAGGATGCTTCCGCTACCGCCATCTACGGCAGCCGCGGTGCCAATGGTGTGGTCATCATTACCACTAAGAAAGGAAAAGTCGGAAAACCCAAGGTGGACTTCTCCGCCAACTGGGGATTCTCGCACATCAGCAAGAAGATCGACATGCTCGACCCGGTGACTTACGCCCGCTATATGAACGAGCAGATCGACAACGACCGCTACTACCTCGGCTCGCAGGCCACTACCTATCCTTATCCCGGCACATGGGGCTACCAAGCCTACTCCGACGGACACATTAATTATAATACAGGCAAATACACCGGCAAACCCGAAGACTACGCTCATCCGGGATGGTACTACGACGAGTACGGCAACGCCACTGAGCTCGGCGTAGCTGACTGGCAGGACGAGATCTTCCACACCGCGTTCCAGCAGGACTACAACATCGGCGTGAGCGGCGGTGACGACAGGGGCTATTACTCCTTCTCGGGCAACTATGCCGACCAGGACGGTATCATCAAGAACTCAGGCTATAAGCGCTACTCCCTTCGCGCCAACATCTCACGCAAGGTATACAGCTGGCTGGAGATCGGTACGAACCAGAGCTTCACACGCAGCACGACGAACTTCGCCAACACGCTAAGCTACAACACCGGTGTGGTGCGCTCGGCACTGATCTTCCCGCCGACCTACGGTCCGAACATGGATACCACACAGGCCGACAACCTCAACTGGCTTGCAGCTAACCCTGCTGCCTATGTGCGTAGCACCAAGGACGAGCTTAATGGTATCAACTATTTCAGCAGTTCTTATCTCGAGATTCAGATCGTACCGAAATGGCTGAAGTTCCGTCAGAACCTCGGATTAGGCTACAACGACTCGCACCGTGGCTCATATTACGACCGTCACACCCAAGAGGGTAAGTCACCGATCAACGGCAAAGCCAGCAAGGCCAGCAACATCTGGACCTCTACTACCGCTGAGAGCATCCTGACCTTCGACCACACCTTCAACAACATCCACGCCGTGAACGCCGTCGCCGGTTTCACCGTGGAGAGCGACTCTTGGGAAAACAACAGCGAAGTGGTACAGAACTTCCCCGATGACCTCACACAGGACAACGACATGGGACGTGCCAAGGACCGCGCTACACTCTCCAGTGACAAGGGCACACAGCGTCTTGTCTCCTTCCTCGGACGTGTGAACTACACGCTGATGAACAAATATCTCTTCACCGCAAGCGTCCGTTCCGACGGCAGCTCGAAGTTCACCGACGAGAACAAGTGGGCTACCTTCCTTTCCGGTGCCGTCGCCTGGCGTGCCAGCGAGGAGAAGTTCATCAAGGATCTCGGCATCTTCTCCAACCTGAAGTTCCGTCTGAGCTATGGTGAGACCGGTAATCAAGGCATCGGCTCTTATCGCACACTGCCTCAGCTCGCTGTGGCCAACTATCCCTTCGGCGGTTCGCTCAACAGCGGCGTTGCCATGGTCAACTGGCGTGGCCCCGTCGACAAGAACATCAAGTGGGAGACCACCGCACAGTATAATGCCGGTATCGACTTCGGATGGTTCAACAATCGTCTGACGCTTACCGTGGACTACTATCACAAGAAAACCCGCGACCTGCTGCAGGAAGTGAAGATTCCTTCTTCTAACGGTTTCTCCAACAAGCTCACCAACTCCGGCAATGTCACCAACGAAGGCCTGGAGTTCACCCTCGGCGCCACTCCTGTTGACACCAAGAACTGGCACTGGGATCTCAACGGCAACCTTGCCTTCAACAAGAACAAGATCGGTGGCCTCAACGGCGACCAGTTTGCCAACACACTGTGGTATGGTGCCGACAACGTCTTCATCCAGCGCAACGGATGCCCTATCGGTGCTATCTACGGATATGTGGAAGATGGCTTCTACGACAACGAGGCTGAGGTAAGAGCCGACCCACAGTATACCTACTCCACCGACGCTACCGTGAAGTCAAAGATCGGTGAGATCAAATATCTCGACCTTAACCACGACGGAAAGATCACTGATGCCGACCGCACCATCATCGGCGACACCAATCCGAAATATACATGGGGTCTGACCAACAACATCTCCTGGCGTGACCTAACCCTGAGCTTTATGCTCCAAGGCTCTCACGGCAACGACATCTTCAACGGTAACCTCATGGACATCAAGCTCGGCAACATCGGTAACATCACACGCGATGCCTATGACCATCGCTGGACAGCCGACAACTACGAGCAGGCTGAGTGGCCGAAGGCTTCCTCAGGCTATGAGCGTACATTCCTGCTCAGCAATCGCTATATCGAGGACGGCAGCTATATCAAGCTGAAGAACATCAGCCTGACCTATAACTGGAACCATCCCTTCAAGAGCACGGGACTGGAGAAGATCCAGTTCACCTTCGCCGCCACCAACCTCTTCACCATCACCAACTACAGTTGGTACGACCCGGATGTCAACGCCTTTGGCAGCGATTCCAGCCGTCGCGGTGTGGATATCTACTCGTATCCTTCTTCACGCACCTTTACTTTCGGCGTGAACATGACATTCTAATTATATAACGACAAGCAATATGAAATTCAATAAACTGTTCTCTGCCGCATTGCTGCTGACGGTGGCCACGCTGCCGCTGACCACGTCCTGCAATGACTATTTGAAAGAGAAATCTGAGAGCTTTATCGGCCCCGATCAGGTCGAAGACTCCAAAGAAGGTGTCGACATGTGGGTCACCGGCGTGTATAGCAACTGGCTCGACGACATGTTCCGATGGAGCGAGTTTCCACGTGTACTCGAGATGGACGCTGATTACATCTCAGGACCCGACTGGCTGTTCAGCTCGCTCGGAGCCGGCAACTTCCAAGGCGAGAGCGCACTGGACAAAATGTGGAAAGGCCCTTACAACCTCATCAACGACGCCAATATGGCAGTGCGCTATATCAGCCAGATGAAGGGCGTCGACGAGGCCTATAAAAACAATGCCATCGGCGAATGCTACTTCCAGGAGGCCTTTGCCTACTTCCTACTCGTGCGTGCCTACGGCCCCATCCCCTATATGGCTGAGGACGTGAGCAATAGCGGTGAGTTTATGCACAGCCGCCGCCCCGTGGCTGAAATCTACGACCACATCATCGACCTGCTCACCAAGGCTTCTTCCCTGATGTACACCCGCAACAACAGCAACTACAAGACCGGGCACGTCTCTGCCGGCTCCGCTGCCGGACTGCTCGCAAAGGTCTACGCTACCATGGCCGCCGCCGCCATGCCCGCCGGCACGGAGGTGACCGTGCGCACCGGTGCACCTTATGTCACCGAGGACGGCAAGAAGCACTATCGCATGCCGACTGCCGAGACATTTAAGAAAACAGCTGTCGAAGGCTATGAAAACATGGACGCTCAGGCTCTCTACAAGAAAGCTGCCGAGTGGGCCAAGAAGGTCATCGACGGTGAATACGGCTCATACGAGCTCACTGCCTATGACGATCTGTGGAAGCACAGCCACTGCCACGACGCTGAGATGATGTGGGGCGTGGAGTCCACAACGGGCGACGCCACCTACTGCACCAACGTACATACTTATTATTCCGGCTACAAAAAGAGTAAAGGCAGCCCATTTATCGAGTCTGGCGGATGGATCGGATGCACCAACAACTGGTACCATCTTTTCGACGACCAGGATTACCGCATCACCAAGGGCGTACGCCACGTATGGCGCTACTACTATCAGGAGGACTACAACGGTGCCTTCTACTATCCGCAGAGCTGGAGCGTGAAGATCACCGGTATGGACGCTGACGGCAACTACGTGCGTGAGCCGGACACTGAGTACAAGAAGACAGGCATGAACTACCAGTACAACCAAAGTTCTGAGTGCCTCGCCTTCACCACAAAGTACGACGATGTCGACGACGATGCCACGCAGTACGCCGAGTCGTTCTGGCCCTTCCTGCGCTATGCCGACGTGCTTCTCATCTATGCCGAGGCTGAAAATGAGCTGGGCAACAGTGCCGAGGCCATGCACTACCTCAACATCGTGCGCAAGCGCTCCAACGCTACGCTGATGGAAACACCGGCCACCAAGACCGCCATGCGCAGTACCATCCTCGAGGAGCGCGCTAAGGAGTTTGCATGCGAAGGCGACCGCCGCTGGGATCTCATACGCTGGGGTATCTACTTGCAGGCCATGAACGCTATCGGTGGACGCGACGATGCCAACATCAACAAGGCACGCACCGATCGCAACCTGCTCTATCCCATTCCTACCGATGAGATCAACGTCAACGACAGCATCAACAGCAACAACCCAGGCTGGAACTAAACGACACGCTCGTATCTATAAAATCATAAAAAACAGAATATGAATATCTTATCATTCAAACATATCGGTGTGGCACTTCTGGCGGCTGCTCTGTTCTCCGCCTGCAACGATATCGTGGATATCAACTACCCCGACCGCTACACCAATCACGGCGCTCCCTCCATCACGGGCATCTATGATGTCCAGGACACCGGGCGCATATCGGCTTTGAGCAGCGGCACGCTCAACCAGATGCTCCGTATCGAGGGCACCAACCTCGCCAACGTGAAGAAGATCACCTTCAACGGACTCGAGGTCGACGTGCGGCAGGTATATGCCGAGTCTGGCGAGAGCTTCGTGAAGATTCCGCGCAAGATTCCCGAGCACGTCACCGACACACTGGTCTATGAGACCAACGAGGGCAAGACAGCCCTGTACTTCCCCGTCTCGATCCCTCACGTAGCGTTAGAAGCACTCTCCAACGAGTTTGCCCTCCAAGGCAGTGAGGTACAGCTCAACGGCGACTATTTCGACCTCTACAATTTCAACGACACCACCGACAATAGCCCGGTGTCCATCACCATCACCAACAGTGAGCAGGGATACAGCCAGAAGATCCATACCGACTCTTGCTCGGAGACCTTCACAAGCATCCGCATCCCTAAGGACTGCCCCGACAACTCGCTCATCACCTTCCGATGGAAAGAAATGGGCAAGGACATGAGCAAGACAGTGCCTTACCGCATGAAGAATGCACTGCTCTTCGGTGACTTCACCGGTGACCTCGGCTGGTGGAACGACTGGGGAAAGAATCTCGTCACCGACGGTACCAAGAGTGGTGATCCCGAATCGCTCGGTATGTCGTTCCTGCGTATCAAGGGCACCTTCGACAGCTGGTCATGGAATTCCACCGGCATAGGATGCAACTGGCCCAACCAAGACTTCACAGACCATCCCGAGAACTATGTACTTAAGTTTGAGGTCTGCACCAACAGCTCTACACCATTTGCCGACTATGGTGCCAGTGGTGCCAGCGGCTCGCCGAACGGAGGCTATTGCTTTGACTTCAACACAGCAGGCGTGTCCCGTCACCAGTGGGATCCCGTCTCCACTGGTCTGCGCAATACCTACGGCAAGTGGGTTACTGTCTCCATTCCTCTCGACAAGCTCTGTGAGGTGAAACAAAACGATGGCACTATCAAGCATGTGCTGCCGGCACAAGGCTCATGGGCTGCCATGGAGTTTGTCATGCAGCCCAACAATAATGAGGGCTGGACCGTGGACCATAGCTTCGGACAGTTCCGTATCGAACCAAAGAATTATTAATCGCAACTCAGCATGAAGAAATTAAATATCCTTTTGCTGGCCCTGGCCGCCATGACGACTTTCGCCAGCTGCTCCGATGACAATAGCGACTACCGTGAGCCACGGTCCTTCGCTGACCAAGACGCTCCACAGGTGGTCGCGGTGACACCCACCGACAACGCTGCCGACATCGACACCTTTGCCAACATCGTCGTGACTTACAATGAGCCTGTCGTCGCCACACCGCAGACTACCATCCGTGTCTACACCGACGACACCACCTATTATTATATAGACTCTTTGGTGACAACCAGCGGCAACCAGCTCACCATCCCCTTCCACGCCAAGGCGGGTATGAACTACAAGGTCAACATCATGAAGCCGTCAGTGCGTGACAGTTCCTACAACTTCGCCAGCGACTACACCTTCTCGTTCTCGACGAAGGCTTACAACAACTTCGACCCGACACTCTTCAACATCGCCGACACTCCCGTCAACGCTGATGCTACCGAAGAGACGAAGAAGCTCTATGCTTATCTCAAAGAGAACTTCGGCAATCATGTGCTCTCCGCTGCCATGGCCAACGTGAACTGGAACACCCAGAACGCCGAGGCGCTCTATCAGCTCACTGGCAAATACCCTGCCATCAACTGCTTCGACTTCGTCCACTACTACTATAGCGCACCGCTCAATCCCAAGGGATGGATCGACTACACCAATACGAAACCCGTGGAAGACTGGGCCAACAACGGTGGCATCGTGGAGTGCATGTGGCACTGGAATGTTCCTTCATCAGAAGCAGACCAGACCCACTATGACTCCTGGGCCTACAACACCGAAGGCTTCTCTGCCAAGAACGCCACACGCAGCAGCCGCTGGGAGCATAAGTTCGCCATGAAGCAGATCGACATCATCGCCGACTATCTCCTCGCTTTGCAAGCTAAGGGCATCCCCGTCATCTGGCGCCCCTTCCATGAGGCCCGCGGCAACTACGGACGCTACGGCGGCACGGGCAAGGCCTGGTTCTGGTGGGGCAACTCCGGACCGGTGTTCTTCAAGAAACTCTGGAAGATGATGTACGACGAGTTCAAGGCAAAAGGTGTGAACAACCTCATCTGGGTATGGACCTCTGAGGGCTCCTATACCGAAGACGGCAAGACTTACGACGACGCTGACTGGTATCCCGGCGACGAATATGTCGACATCATCGCACGCGACTACTATTGCAAGAATCTGCAAACACCCTATCAGGATGCACATAAGGATCAGTTCGAGGCGCTGCGCCAGATTACAGGTGGAAAGAAGATCATCGCTCTCGCTGAAGGTGATGCCATGCCTTCGGTGAAGAACATGCTCACCGATGGAGCCATGTGGAGCTGGATCATGCCATGGTACGGCCAGGACAGCGACGGCATGAGCTATATCAACAGCGACTACAACACTGCCGCCTTCCTCAAAGACCTCTTCAACTCAAAGTATGTCATCACACGCGACGAGGTAAGCGGACTGAAATAAGCCATAGGCTACAATAGCCATATATATAAAGAGGAGTAAGTTCCCGTTGGAACTTACTCCTCTCCTGTTTTCCACGTTAATAGCCGTTAACGGCCGTAAATCATTAAAAATCAATAAAGTGACACTTTGTATTTGGATTTTTGGGTGGCGCAAGCTATCTTTGCATCATGTTCGTACACAAGAAACG
>NZ_VUNG01000071.1 GCF_009695775.1 Hallella mizrahii
AATCTATTGAAGAAGTCTTTGAGTAACATTGGCTTGGTTTTTTCCATAAAAGTAGCTGTATTTTAGAAGATTACAAAAGAGCAACTAATTATTTAACGAATATTAGTACGGACATCACCACACAGAAGGAAAACTGACAAAAAACCGGCCACGAGACGGCGATTTTCGCCAGCAAGTGGTCGGTTGCCCGCAACGACGCGATTTTTACGCATTTTTTGTAAAGTGCTGACAGACAACAACATACAGTTGTACGTCGTTTTCTGTCGCATGGATAGTGCCTTTCTGACGCTGTCATCTCAGTGTTTTGACCTAGTCATCTCAGTGTTTTGACCCGGTCATCTCAGTGTTTTGACCCAGTCATCTCAGTGTTTTGACCGCATCAGAAAAGTACTTTTGTCGCAGAACACTTGAAAGAGAGCCGAATCATCCCTGTTTTTTCTCTTTTTCATGGCCTTCGGCTCTCTATTTTGCGACAGAATTCAGACAAGCTTTTGTAAAGTCTGATTACGTTTCACAGAGGCGCATGGTGCCTCATTATCTTCTCACCACTTTCTTTCCATTGATGATCACCACACCCTTATAGTCCTTGCCGACACGTTGTCCGGCGAGGTTGTAGGCGACACCATCGTGAGTCTGAGCACGGTTCACGCCGACAGCGGAGATAGCTGTCGGAGCGTCGTTCTTGCTGATGGCTGCCAGTTTGCGGCTGCGTCCGTCGTAGACACCGTTGAAGTCGTCCATGAGGAAATAGCCCGGCGTGGTCATGCCATAAGTGCCGTTGCGGCTGCTGCTCAGGCGGAAAGTGATACCCGTCACGTCGCCGAGTGCGGAGAGGTCGAGCCATGTCCAGTCCTTGACATAGTAGTGGTCAGCCTCGTTGTCGGAGCGGTAGTCAGCAAGATAGTACGACACCGTGTCTTTCTTCGTCTCACCATCCAAGCCGATGACATCCACGCGATACCAGTCACCCTTCGTGAAGGCCCCCGGTGTCAAGCCGTCACTCTTGAGGATAGCATTTTGCAGATAGGCATTTGCGGCAACATAGAAGCCACTGATCGTCTTCTTACCGTCAGCGGGACATGATTCTCTCTCGGCAATGACACAAAGGACAAAAAGACGCAGCGAATACAAAATAAGGACGCAAAGAAGTGCACTCTTGTGCAGTTCTTTGCGTCCTTTTCTTGTTTTCGTCATTGGGGCACCCAAGCTACAAGACTGGAGACCATATCGACCCAATCATATATTTTGCGGGGTTAGGGTGGGGATAAACCCCACCCCTACGCTGGATGTACATGGTGAGTTCGTAGGGGTGGGGTTCATCCCCGCCCTAACCCCCACATGGTAACTAATCATCCACCCTAACCCCGTGCCAGTCATTCTTCCAGTTACCCACGCTACATATTTTATGTAAACATAAAGCAAAATTACAATAATAAGGACGCAAAGAAGCGCACTCTTGTGCAGTTAGGGTGGGGATAAACCCCACCCCTACGCTGGATGTACATGATAAGTTCGTAGGGGCGAGGTTCATCCCCCCCCTAACCCCCGCATGGTAACTAATCATCCGCCCTAACCCCGTGCCAGTCATTCTTCCATTTACCCACGCTACATATTTTATGTAAACATAAAGCAAAATTACAATAATAAGGACGCAAAGAAGTGCACTCTTGTGCAGTTCTTTGCGTCCTTTTCTTGTTTTAATGGTTCTCTCTCGTCCCTTGCAGCATACTACTCCCCCTCTCCCTTTGGAGATGGGTATGGGGTAAGGCCGGAGCGGCTGTAGGTGTGCGCCTTACTCCTTATTTATATGCCTCAGCGAAGAAGCGGATGTTCTGAACCGAGTAGCTCATCTGCAAGCCACCCTGAAGTAGCTTACCACTGTTGTCGTAGATATAGAGTGAGCTGGGAGCCGTGTAGCTCGGGTTATCGATGACAAAGATACGACCCGACACAGGATCCACGTTGACCTGCTGCGGAGAGGTAAACGCGCTGTGGTCGAGCTGTGTTGTCTTGCCGTCAGCGAGGCTGTAGCGGAAGAAGCTCTTCACCGACAGCGTCCAGTTGGCGTCATAGCCCGTGAGCAGAGCGACAATGCTGTTGCCTACCTTATCATAAGCGATGGCGGAAGCCTTCACGCCCGTGTTGGTTATCTTGTCCGTTGTGGCATCGATGCACTGCAGGGCACCGTCCTGGTCGGCGTGATAGGTGCTGACGAAGTACACCTTATTGCCCACTGCCACGCTCTGGTTATAGGGGTTGAGCTCGCAGTCGAGCTCCTTGGTCTTCTTGAAACTCTTTAGGTCAATGACCGAGATGCTCTTGCCAGAGTTATCGTATTTGTAGTCCGACATGTTGACGTAGAGTTTGCCGTTGGCCACAGACATCGCCTCGGGATAGCCACCTACTTTCACGCTGTCCGTGAGGTCACCATTGGTGAGTTTATAGATATAGCCGTTGTAGGCAGAGACATAGACATGATCATAGTCGGTAGCCAGATAGCGAAACTGAGCGCCGGGCTTGAGAATAGCCTTCTCCACCTTACCCTTCTCGTCGAGCACCTCTATCTTAGACGATGTGGTGCTGGCGACATAGAGCTTATGATAGAGTGGCAGCACATCCTGCGCGTCGCCGACGAGCTTACCGTTGGCAGTCTTATAGATGTCGGTGTAGGAGTATTTGCCGCTGTTGTCCGCATCGATAGCACCAACGGCACCGTTGTTCTGTCCCCAGTTGCCGGCAGCGGCTGCGAAGATCGTGTGGGAATAAGTCTCCCAGTCGATGGCCGTGTTGTTATCATCGTCACTGCTACAAGCGGTGAACATCCATGCTGCAGAGAGGAGCAGCAATAGTGAATACAATTGTTTTTTCATACTTTCGTTTTTATGATTGATAATTATAAGATTTCATGCATAGCCCCACCCCGTACCCACTCTCCCAAGGAGAGGAGATACTTCCAAGCTGGTTAGGGCGGGCGTAAAGCCCGCCTACGGCACCACCAGCGATCCCCATCCTTGCGGATATTGCGGTTGCCTTCTCCTGGGGAGGGTTAGGAAAGGGCTTTAGGGCCTCAGGGAAGGGCTACTTCTAAGCTGATCTTCCAATTCCGCCCCATCATAGGATAGTATCGCACCACTTCGTAGTTGTGACCACCCAAGTTCTGAGCGTCGAGCTTTACCCTGAGCTGATGCTGACCGAAACGCCATAAACGCGAAAGCGAGACGCTGTGATCGGTATAGCCGTCCACACGGTTGTCGGGGATGTTGTAGCCGAGGAAGTAACGATGACTCACGGCAAGCAGACTGTAGCCCACGGTAAGCCACGGCGTGCACAGCGAAATGTCGCCGCTACCCGAGTGGCGCGGCGTGTATGCAATCTGGTCGTCATAGTAGACGTCGGTAGCGTTTGTGCGGTCCGTAGCACTGATATAGCTGTAGCTGGCCATTGCGTTCACTGACCACCGACGGCCGAGCGACTGCTCCAGTCGTGCGGTGGCATCGAGTCCGAGCTGTCGTACCTTGCTCACGTTCATCATCTGCCAGAGAAACATCTTTGGTACAGCTACGATCTTATCCGTCACATGACCGTAGTAACCGTCAAGCGTCAGTGCGAGATGCTGCCTTTGACTGTCGTGCTGCCACGTAGCTCCGAGGTTCCATTGTCGGCTCTTCTCGGGTTTTAGGCTCCGCCGTCCCACGCCGGTATAGTAGAGATCGTTGAGTGTCGGCGTGCGGAAAATGTCTTTATAACCCAATCGCAAGTGTAAGCCACGCATCGGACTCACCGAGAGACTGAACGCCGGCGTGAGCCGATGAAGGTTAGGCGAGGCATTGCCAATCTCTACCCGTTCCCAGATATTTGTCGAGAGCAACGAAGCCACGGCGGTGAGCCACGGCAGACGGCAGTTGAGCGACAACGAGGTCCAATTCGACCACCGTGTAGGGAACTGGCAGTTGGGCACCGTCGTGTTGAGATGGTTGTACTGCAAATCTGCGGCCAGCGCGGCAGTCAGCGATCCGGCGATGCGATGCCAAGCCGTCGCCGAGGCGTAGAGTTCGTTTTGCCTGTAGGTGTTCTCCACCGTGCGCTGTGCCTGCACGTCATGGTCTCGCATCCATGAATAGTTCCACTTCAGTGCTCCCTTCAGTCGAAAGTCATCCGAGATGCGGTTGAGATAGGTCAGCTGCGTGAAAGCATTCTTGTCCGTAAGACGCTCCTGTGCCAGCGGATTGTCGTAGATGACTGCGCCTGGCAAGCCGCGCCACGCCTCATAGCCGTAGGCTTTCAGCCTGAGTTGCTGCCGCGGTGTGAGGTCGTAGCCCAGATTCAGCTCTCCTCGCCAAAGGTTGACATCGCTGTTGCGTCGCCGTTCGTCGATGCGCTGCACTCCGTTTTTCATGTGAAAGGGATAGACGCCATCGGCACGCTGACCGTCGGCAAACAACGAGGCGTGCAGGCGATGCCATGTATTGGAGAGCAGCACAGTGCCCTCGGCAAAACCATAGGAACCGGTGCGCAGCAGGCCCTCACAGCGACGCGGTACGTCGAAGGCAGACGTAGAGATGTGTACCACAGCGGCAGAAGCAAGGCTTTTGGCACTCTGGAAGATGTCGTCGTCCTGACCCACGGTCACCGAGAGAAAGGAAACATTGCCCAGAGAGTAGCGTCCAAGGTCAACCTGACCGGTCTGGCAGTCGCCCACCTGCACGCCATCGTAGACGACTCCGGTATGCTGCGAGCCAAGTCCGCGCACATCCACCGTCTTCATGCCACCGACGCCACCATAGTCGCGTACCTGCAAACCAGCAAGATGCTTCAGTGCCTCGCCCACGTCGAGCGAGGGCAGCCGTGACAGGTCTGAGGCTGTCAACGTCTGTGTCGGTGACGAAGCCTGTGTGTTGACAGGGATGCGCTGGGCTTCCACCGTCACCTCACGGAGATAGCGGGTCGTGTCGGGGAACACCTGTTGCGCACCGGCGGGCAGGGCGGCGACAACGAGAAACAGCAATGATGCGCTCTTCTTTCTTTTCATCTGATCTGACTTCCGTGGCCGTCTCCTCGGACGGACAGTGGAGAATGCTCGCAATGGCAGGTCTTCTGGCTCGCAGTCGGATGGCGAACGGTCTTCCCGACAACATTGTCAGTGACACGCGTGTTCGCTCCTCAAAGGACTGCACACAGCAGCGGGACTGTCCGGGATTCCCACCCGGTTCCCTTTTCATCATGCTCCTCGCATGAACCTATTGCGGTGCAAAGGTACAAAAAAAGATGGAATAACAGAGGAGAAAAGCAAAAATGTTGCACTCACACAACAGCACTCCTCTCCCGCAAAGACGCAAAGGGCACATAGGCTGGCGCACATCTGTACGTTCCCCCCTTATTTCTTCCTTTGCGTTCTTTGCGACTTTGCGAGGGATAGATAAATTAGATAAAAAGGTGGCATGTGATGAACAATGACCTTACGGTGTGCTGAGCGCCTTAACCGTTCTTCCTCACATTGCTGTCATCGAAGGTGTCATAGGCACCCATCTCGCCGTTGTCTCCGTCGAGGCAGTCGTGCTCAAAGTCTTCATCGATATGGCGTCCGTGGTGTTTGCCAGTGTAAAGGCGTTCCTTAGCTGTCAGTTGTTTGGTTCTTGTGTTCATAGTTGTTTGGGTTTGGTTATTGTTCTGCGAATATACGAAAAAAAAGTGAGACATTGTACTTTTCTTCCCACTTTTCTTTCCTTTTTTTGTATTTTTCTATCTTGAAAGAATGTTCTCAGAGTCAAGCACGCACAAAGCATTCTATTCCCCTCTCTTCTTGGAGAGGGGTTAGGGGCGGGGCTTATCACACATTTCCGAGATGCACCCATCGGATGCCTTCTTCCTCAGCGATGTCTTTCGCACGCATCATAACGGGGATGGGCGTGGGTCTGAGGTTGGGCATGCGGTAGGAGGGGAAACAGCGGCTCAGATGCAGGGGCACGTCAGCCATGCCGTTGTCGACGAGCCAGTGGCAGAGCGCGCGTATCATCTCCTCACTGGTATTCCATCCGTCAACGAGCAGATTGGTGACTTCCAGCGCTACGCCCGCCTCATGTATAAGACGCAAGGTACGCTGTACGGGAGCCAGCGAAGCACCGTTGAGGCGGTGATAGACATCGTCGCTGATACTCTTCAGATCGATGTTTGCCGCATCGAGGAAGGGCAGCAGGTCGCGCAAAGGCTGCTCGTTGACATATCCGGCAGAGACAAGGATATTGTAGATACCCTGCTCGTGAGCCAGTCGTGCCGTGTCGAGCATATACTCGATCCACGTCAGCGGCTCGGTGTAGGTGTAGGCAATCGATGGCAGATGCTGTTGCAGGCATACGCCCACGAGGTCTGCCGGCTGCCACGTAGCGTGCTCCACATCTTCCGGTCGTGCTTGCGAGATAGAGCTGTTCTGGCAGTTCAGACAGCGCAGGTTGCACCCCGTGCACGCCACCGAGAGGCACAGCGTACCCGGATGGAAGTGGTTGAGCGGTTTTTTCTCTACTGGATCGACGGCGAGCGCGCAGGGCTCAGCATAGCTCGTGGCCCATAGCTTGCCGTCACGAAACACGCGCGAGCGACATCGCCCCGCATGTCCTTCACCGATCAGACAGGCATGGGGACAAAGATCACAGCGGGCTGACAGAGTGCCGCCGGCTGTATCATGTCCGTTGCCGCCGATTTGTTCTATATGATAATATGCTGCTTGTTTCATAAAGTCTCACTTTGCTTGTCCGTGTACGGATGGCGCCGGGCGTGCGCTGGGCTTATTCCCGGCATCTCCACTTGCGTTGGCTGGCTATTTTACGATTTCCACCCGATACGTATACAGTTCCGCGTCCTTCCAACCGTCCCACGACAGTCCTGCCTTGTCCTGGGCACAGTGGCCGAGAAACTCCTCTTTGGTCCAGTTGACTTCCTCGGCTACCTGTGGCAGGAACGTACCCGAGTGCCATCCTTTCTTGATGTAGATACCCTCCTGACCATAGTGGAACTCGCTGATGTCGTGGATGCGTTTCAGTGGTGAGAGCACACTGATCTCAAGCGACAGCCGGTCCCACTCCTCTGGTTCCACAGGGCGAAAACGAGGATCGCGGTAGGCGGCATCGTGCGCCATGGCAGCTACCACCTGCCACAAAGGCACGTCCTCACCGAAATGACCGATGCAGCCTCGCAGCCGGCCGTTCTCGGTCAGCGTCACGAAAGCACCACCGTTGCGCAACAGTTCTGGGTTGGCAGGCTCTTCGACCTTTTGGCGGCGGATGCTCTTCCATGCGATGTCGAGCAGCTGATGCCGCGTGCTGTCGTCCAGCACGAAGGCTTCTTCCGGCCTGCCGTCATTTTCTTTGTCGTGTCCTGACCTTGTCTCATCCGACACGTCTGTTTGGCCCTTGTCACCATTTGCCGTTTCTTTCTGGACAGTCTGGCTTCCCGCTGCTTGGTGCCCGGTCATTGGATTCGTTGGTTCCGTTTCCGTCATCACGAAAGCGTGGTAGCCCACGACTTGGTCGTGACCGCTGTAGGGCGAATCACCCGAGTTGCAGTAGGCGAGATGATGGAATTCCATGCCCTGCTCTTTTTCCGCCATCATCAGCAGGACAGCGATGGCGGCCTGCCCGCAGGCACTGGTGGCAAGGTCGTGGACATGCTCCTCGGCATTGTCAGACAAGGCCTTCAGGAAAGTCGCAAGGTTGCCTGATGCCACGGCGTCGCCCGTGCGCTTGTCTATGCGCTCGGCATCGTCGTAGCATGGATAGTGCGAGAAGTCGCTGCTGATGACAAAGAGGTTGCGCGAAGTGAAGTACGGGACGAGTGCCCGCGCGATGTCCTGAAGTGTATAGTAGTCTTCCGTGCCGATGATGACCGGTACGATCGGCGGCACCTCGCCCAACTGCATTTGCAGGAATGGCAGTTGCACCTCCAGGCAGTGCTCTCTGTTGTGGGCACGCGGCTCAAAGGTCAGCACCTTGTTCTCTTCGACAAGTTTCCGGCAAAGTGCCGTGTCGACCTTCACCGGACCCAACGGTGTCTGGTATGCCTCCCAAGCGGTAGCCACTGAGGCTCCCGGCAGACCGATATGATGTGACGGTCCTATGAGGAAAATATGGTCGTAGTGAACATTCGGGTTAAGTTGCGCGAAAGCCTCGGCGGCGGTCTGCCCGGAGAAGATATAACCGGCGTGCGGCACAATGACCGCTCTCACGACGCCATGAAGTCTCGCCTTCGTCGCGGCAGAGAGATATTGCTTTACGTCTGTCTTCAGCGTCTGACTGTCTGCTGGATAGAATTGTCCGGCAACAGCGGCTGGGCGCACGTCGCCGGAAAAACACTTTGTCGTTTTCATAGTCATACTGATAATCATTAACAGTACTAAGCCTGTGCGTAATCCCTTCATAGGTTTTTCGCAAATATAGTGGTTTTATAGTAAGCGTCTCGGCATTACCGTATTTCAGCCTCGCTTAAAAGTCTGTACCTTTGCGCGCACAAATTATTATGAATATGGCAAGCAAAGACAAGTACAAGAGTCTCCTTGAACGGTACAAGCAGGCC
>NZ_VUNG01000072.1 GCF_009695775.1 Hallella mizrahii
GCGTTTCTTGTGTACGAACATGATGCAAAGATAGCTTGCGCCACCCAAAAATTCAAATACAAAGTGTCACTTTATTGATTTTTAATGATTTACGGCCGTTAACGGCTATTAACGTGGAAAACAGGACAAGCCAAAAAAAGGAAGCCATTCGCTCTACATGACATATTTTTTTTATATCTTTGTAGCATAATCGTAACAGACATTACATATATTTATGAACACAAGCGACTATGTGATTATCTTCATGAAGATATTAGGCTCCTTGGCCTTACTGATCTACGGCATGAAGGTAATGAGTGAAGCCCTGCAGAAAATGGCAGGCTCGCAACTGCGTCACATCCTTGGCGCGATGACAACCAACCGATTCACAGGAATGCTCACAGGTGTATTTATCACTTGCGCCGTGCAATCTTCTTCCGCCACCACGGTGATGACCGTCAGTTTTGTCAATGCAGGACTGCTCACCTTGGCACAAGCCATCTCGGTGATCATGGGTGCCAATATCGGAACGACGCTCACCGCTTGGATCATGTCACTGGGTTTCAACGTTGACCTGACGATGGTCGTCTTTCCTGCATTCTTTCTGGGCATCATGCTCATCTATTCCAAGCGACGCCGCTACATCGGCGACTTCCTCTTCGGTATTGCCTTTCTTTTCTTTGCACTTGTCCTACTGAGCAATGCCGGTAAAGAACTCGACCTGGAACACAACCCGCAAGCCATCCAATTCTTCTCTTCCTTTAATATTCACAGCCACGCCAATATTGTTGTATTTGTGCTCATTGGTACACTGATTACATGTATCGTACAGAGTTCGGCTGCCGTGATGGCTATCACCATCCTACTCTGTTCCTCCGGTGTGCTGCCTATCTACTTTGGCATTGCCCTTGTCTTGGGAGAGAACATCGGCACAACAGCTACCGCCAACCTCGCTGCCCTCGGAGCCAACACACAGGCTCGGCGCGCGGCCATGGCACATCTGGTCTTCAATGTCTTCGGCGTCATTTGGGTACTGTGTCTGTTCTATCCCTTTGTCGACGGTGTGTGCCATCTTGTAGGTTACGATCCTACGGGAGCCGGATTCACACAAGCACAGAAGGCCGCAGTCCTACCCATCGTGCTCGCAGCGTTCCATACCTGCTTCAATGTGACGAACACGGCTCTGCTCATAGGCTTCATCCCACAGATAGAGAAAGTCGTCTGCTGGATCATCAAACCGAAAAGCAATAAAGATGAGGAAGATTTCCGTCTGCGTTTCATCCAGTCCGGTATCATGAAGACTCCTGAGCTCTCCGTACTGGAGGCTTCCAAAGAGATTCACTCCTTTGCTGAGCGCATGAGAAGAATGTTGCGCATGGTGCGAGAATTGCTCAGCACCAAGGATGCCAACGACTTTGTCAAGCTCTTCTCCCGCATAGAGAAATATGAGAGTATCGCCGACAATATGGAGATAGAGATTGCCAAATACCTCGATCAGGTCAGTGACGCGCACCTCAGCGACGAGACCAAAGACAAGGTACGCGCCATGCTGCGAGAAATATCCGAACTTGAGAGCATCGGCGACTCCTGTTATCATATAGCAAGAACCATCAACAGAAAATATACAGAAAAAGAAGAGTTCACCGCCGATCAGTATGAGCATCTTCATCAGATGTTCGCCCTCACCGACCAGTCAATGGGAGAAATGGAGCATGCGCTCATAGAGCACAAGACAGATATCGACATCAACCGCTCCTTCAACATCGAAAACGAAATCAACAACTATCGCAACCAGCTCCGCAGCAGAAACACCATTGATGTCAATGACCATAAATATACCTACGCCATAGGTACGATGTATATGGATATCATCAACGAATGCGAACGTGTCGGTGACTATGTTGTCAATGTCGTAGAGGCACGTACCGGCAAGAAGAAAAACGAGGCGTAAAACAGCCTGCTTTTAACGCCAGTAACAAAGTTATAAAATCACCACTACTGACAGTCAAATGTTACGAAGGCCTTATTGTGCATATATTTATGTCAATAAGGCCTTATTATTTGCTAAAATCCTTTAAACCGGAAGTAGATTCATTTATTTTTAGTACATTTGTAAAATCGAATATTTAACTGTAACTTATCAAAATAAAAATGATTCTACCGGAAACGAAAGAAAAACAAAGGATTACTGTCGACGTTGTTAGGACAGATCCAGACTCACATCAGTTTATTGTTACCTACGGAAATGACGGCAAACTCTACCGTCTGCCCATGCTCTTGTATCAGAAAAGAAGCACCGTACCAGATACCCTTCCCTGCATTATTGAAGAGTCTTTCAACGGTGGAATACATCTTAGACAAGACTATGAAACACTCATCCGACAATTCTATCATGAAGGCGACAAGGTAGAGTTCAGCATCAAACGCTCACACGACAACTTCTATATCCTTCAGGAATCGCATGGGTTTACAACGCGACTTGATAAAAGTTGTATCCCTAATCCTGCTCTCACACCGCGAGTCATCTGTCAAGTAGAAAGGATTAAAGGAAGATATATGCATGTACAGCCGGTAGAAAACCTACAGGCACACAAATACGACTTCCCCATTAAAGATCATCAGCTGTCCACTCTTTTAGGCAACAGAAAATGGAACAGCAATTCATTGCGAGAACTTCTCCTTGGAAGCACCAACCCAGACCTCTTTGACAATGCGTGTTATCAATGGATAGCCAATATGGCAAGCGAATACCACGACAAAGATCTTCTCAGGCAAGATCTCATCGACTTCAAGGACTGTCTGCTTCATGTGCTCGAACAGTCTGAATTGCTCAACATGTGTGACGCTGTTTCCAGAGACATCCTTGAGCACCGCTTCACAGACTTCATTGAGCAGACATCTTTCTTCATCAACGCTCTTGACCTCGTCAAAAACCAATTAGGAGAAAAATATATCGAACAAACGCTCAACAAACTGGAATGCAGCAACTATGTCTTCCACCCACGCGAGTGCTTCTTTACAATGCTCTGTATTTTTCTACAAGACGACAGTTTGATGCAGAAGTGCATGCCAAGGATGATCAGCATCATCAGGAAGCATGATCTTGCCTTATCCAAGCGGGCTCCTTTTGGTAAGCTATGGATCACTTTGCTGGAATACTACATTCGCAAGAGCTATGAGACTCCTGACAGTCTCAACAGTCAAGGTACGATCGAAACGATGATACAAGCCTTGGCTCTCCAGCTTAATTTGGCCGAAGACGACGATAGTGATCTCTTCGACGTGGTGCTCAACCGCAGTCTGCTCTATCGTCTTTGCAGCAAGATGGGAGTGGCTGACCCCAAGAGTCTGCTGGAAGAATCACTCTACAACCTGGTCTCAGACTCCGGTGATCAGGCGGCCTATGTAGTCAACACCGATGACGCCACACTCACTGCCAACATCATTGCCAACCAGGTTTCCGATACGATCGACTCATCGCTTGCTCCCGTGGAATACATGACAGACAATGCAAAACTACTGATCAAAGAGGGAAAGATTTCTATATCCGCCTCTGATGTGAACTCAGAGAATGTCTACACCCCCCTGCCAACCCGCCTAAACCTTTGGCACGCCTTTACGATCAGACTCAGCGAGAAGCCTTCCGCTGACCTCCGAGGTAACAAAAGCAACACTCTGCCACACTTCAAACAACTGTGGGATTTCATCTACAAGTCACTCTTTATCGGCAAACACCATAATAAGAAAAAGGAAAAGCCCAGACTCTTGCCAGGCGAAGAGGTGTCGATTATCATTAAGCAGAAGATACCATCCGACGATGAGTCCAAACTTCTCTTCCAATGCGAAGTCATCGACGAAGAGCTGCAAGGTATCAAGGGATATATCGACGCTGCAAGAGATATTGTACCTTATTATCCTGGGAAGAAACTATCGTTAGAAGATTTTTACCACAATGGAAGCCCACTCATTCTGCCAGCTGCTGTAGATGGTATTGAGGACGGAGAGTATCATTTCGTGATGAACGAGATCTGCATAGATTTCATGGAGGATTACCGTGTCGAACATCTTAACTTCAACAGTCGTTTGAAATGTGTACTCAACAATCCTCAGCCCGGAATCAAACGTGTGCCAGCGATCTCCACCAACGGTCTGTCGCTATCCGTGGATGTGGAGCCTGGCACTCCTCTCAGCGTGTTGTCAAAGGGTAAGGTCGTGGAAGTGTATAAGCCCACTCAAGGCAGACCGCCTTATATCAATGCCACCTATCGAGCCGATGTACCCGATATGATCTTCAGCGTGGGAGCTGCCTTCCATCAGTTCATGGTCAATCTTGCCCATGGCGAGGTATTCATCAATGAAGAGGAGCAGGAGAATTCAGAAGATTTTACCTCGACAATGGACGCCGATCACCTCACCGAATTGATGTATATCTTTGAGACCTACGCCAGTTTCGAGGATGATTACATCAAGGCCTATAACTATATCTCCACCTGTCGTGTACTTGCACGCATGCTCAATTCTGAGCGCGAACAGTACTACTGCAAACGTCTCTCCCTGCTGGAACTTCTCAACGACTTTGCTCTCAACAACAGTTTTTCGAAAGAAAGCCTGGCCATCCTCAACAATGCCGACAGTTTAGGCTTTGAGCAAGACTCGCATCTCTACAACGATTTCCAGCAGATGATCATCGTCTCGTGGCTCGATAATGATGAACACTACGATGAACTCTACCAGATGAGCTGCAAGCGAGAGAATCCTACATTGCAGATGCTGGCTGCCCTCGTCATGTCGCATAACACGGTGAAGAAAGCCGGATTGATCTCTCAAGCCGACGAGATACGGGAGAAAATACGTTCTATCCTCAAGCTCAGACACAACCAGAGCGACAAGAAAGACTATGGACGGGAAGACTACCACACAGAATTCAAAACCTCCATCGTCTATCCGGAAAACTCTATGCAGTCGAACTTGGCTGTGCAAACAACCAAAATTCTTCAGGAGATCTGTGCTTTCCTCAACGCTGACGGTGGTACGCTATATCTCGGCGTCAATGACCAAGGCATAGAAAGTGGTGTTGAAGAAGATCTCAAACATCCTAAATTCAACGGAAGCCTCGACCACTACGAAGATTATATCCATAACCAGGTGGCCACCTACCTTGGGCAAGAGGCTGCTCACAACATCAAGACCCGTTGGGATGAAGGTACAAAGGCCAATGTGCTGGCTATCTCTATTTTGCCCAGCCCCGACCCAATAGCTCTCAAAGGTGAATACTACGAGCGCATGGGCAAATCTGCCAGAAGAGTCAACAGCGACTATCTGACAGCATTCCTCATCGGACGCAAGAAGTGGGCCTCTGAGCATCAAATGAAAACTAAGGATGAAAGCCCTGCCATCATCAACACACCAGCAACCATCTCGCAAGAGATCAATGTCGGCACAGGCACCACGCCGGTACCATTCACCAATAAAATCAAAGACAAGATCCAAACCAGCAGGTTCAGAAATAATGTCATACATGACTATGAGTTGAACTACCTCCCTACTACTGCATACCTATGTTTCATCGACAATGATGAGTATAAACTGCTTCATCAAGACGACTACCGTACAGAAGACTACCGGCTGGAGTTGGCCATCCATGAAGAAGAAGAAAAATCATGGCTCATCATGGTCTACAGTGACGGCCGGGTAGTGAAAGCCAGCATGGAAAAGCTCCTTCACCGAGACTGTGACCGCACCTTCAAACGCTATTCCGGCAAAGAACTCATCTATGCAAGTATAGCTAATGACGATGATGAACTCATCCTCGGCTTTGTCGACGGAAAAGGCAACAAGCGGCTGCGCTTCGACGACATCTCAAAAATAAAAGAAAACAGCATGCAGGACTATGGTGAGACTCTATGCGACGTCAATTTCAGCGATATCCACTACGTTGAAATCATCAACCGTGATAAAGTGCCAGAGTGGGTACAGCACAATCCGCCAAGAAAAGAATTAGGCATCGTGCTGAAAACGGTCAACGGTAAGCGTATTGCCGATATGCTGCCAGGATGCAGTATCTGACCAAACAAAAGCGAGACATCGACATCATAAAAATACGTAGCAACCATGACACCAGAATTTATATTACGATTAGCAATTGCAGCTGTCTTAGGTGGAGTGATCGGTTTGGAGCGGGAGTATAGAGCCAAAGAGGCCGGCTTCCGCACCCACTTCCTTGTGGCCTTAGGAAGTGCCTTGTTCATGATACTATCCATGTATGGCTTCGACAGTATGATCAACGACACAACCCAAAAATTGTCCTACGATCCTTCCCGAATCGCCTCCCAAGTAGTGCCGGGCATCGGATTCATAGGTGCCGGTATCATCATCTTTCAAAAGCATGTTGTCAAAGGACTCACAACTGCCGCCGGACTGTGGGTCACCTCAGCCATTGGACTCACATGCGGTGCAGGTATGTTTGTCCTTGCCGCAGCTACCACTGTCATGGTACTCATGTGTTTGGAAGCACTCCACTTTGTTTCCAGCCGCTTTGCCACACGCAGCATTCTGCTGACATTCAGCTCAGACAAGCAAGAAAACATTCAGGTTGTTTTGCATAAGATGAGAGATGCCGGCATCGACATCGACTCCTATGAAATGCAGAAAAAAACCGATCCCAAAGGCATCGCCTATCAAGTGTCCATGGAGATCAAGGTGAAGCGCGAGCAATATCAGACTCGCATCATGCAGTTCATGGAGAAGATGGATGGTGTCAGTATACAGAATATAGAATAAGGCACGTACACCTTATTATATATATAGAAAGCTTCACTCACTAAGGCAACATCTTCTCCAATTGATCTATAGCATCCTCCATATCATGTGAGAAAGAAGAATGAGAGAGCAGATAATCCTTTCGCCCAGCCGAGAGATACTCATAGAGCGAAGGATTCATCTGTTCCACATAGTTGGAAATAGCATATTCTATATCATCTTTCTGTCCGTCACTGTGAGAATACTCATAGACCCGGTACTTCTGATGAAAGAAGCTATAAGCCGACTCTATACAACCCTGATCAAGGGAACCGCTACTTACCTTAGCAAAACGTTGTACCATATACTATTGAGAAACAAACCTATAATAAACGATATTGATACAAAATTACACAAAAAAGCCGAGAAAATAAAATAGAGTTAAAAGAAAAGACACAAAACAATAATAAAAAACATAATTCGTTGATCATTATATGGAAGACAAGAAAACTATAAAAAGACTACTATTTACAGCAATACTCAGTACCACGTTCAGCATAGCCTGGTCGCAAAGTACAATCATGCCTGACGCAATGCCTGGTATAGCTAAAAACGATCAGAAATCAGATACATTAACAGAGATGCATCTTCCATCCAGCATGGAGGATGAAGACTTTCATGGCTTTGCAGAACTCAACATTGATAATTTACTTTCCGTTTTAGAGAAATACAATGTTAAGGAAAAGAAGATTGTCTTAGCACAAGCACTATTAGAGACAGGATATTTTTCCAGCACACTCTGCATGGAAAGCCACAATCTCTTTGGTCTCCGCCATCCAAGCGACGGCAGTTACTATACCTTCAACAACTGGGAAGAGTCCGTTAAAGCCTATCTTGATGATGTGCAATATAAATACAATGGCGGAGATTACTATGCATTCCTTAAACGGATAGGATACGCAGAAGACAGAAACTACACATCGAAAGTGAAAAAGATAGCAGACAAGCTCAACATCTGATTCAACATCACATAGGGAGTGCGGCAATTATGCCGCACTTTTTTATTATCACACTTATCTCTTCTAGAGAGAAATAGAGAGTACGCAAAGTAAGAGAAGGATTCAGACAGAATTGCAACCCTCTCCTTAGATGAAGAAGGCAAAGAGCCGAGTCTATCAAAAAAGAGCCCTTTAAAACATTGCTGTCTTTATATAACGTACAACAAAAAGGGCCCTTGAAAACATTGCTGTCTTTATGTAAACGTACAACAAAAATAGCCCTTGAAAACATTGCTGTCTTCAAGGGCTCTTGTTGAAAGAGGGCGGCCTCCTACTCTCCCGCATTGCATTGCAGTACCATCGGCGCAAGTGGGCTTAACTTCTCTCCTGTTTTCCACGTTAATAGCCGTTAACGGCCGTAAATCATTAAAAATCAATAAAGTGACACTTTGTATTTGGATTTTTGGGTGGCGCAAGCTATCTTTGCATCATGTTCGTACACAAGAAAC
>NZ_VUNG01000073.1 GCF_009695775.1 Hallella mizrahii
CCAAGGGAAACCTTGGTACTGCGCCATCTTAATTGCCAAAACGCATCAATAATGCTACATCTTAATTGCCGAAGAATGCTATATGTTATTTTTCTTAAAAATGTTGCATGAAAATTTGCTGATTACAACGATTCTCCGCCTTGTATGCAACGGGAAATAAGCACTCGGCAAGGTTCCTCAATATGAAAAGAAGAATCATGCACAACGTAAAGACAATGCAGTAGGTGATAGCAAAGTATTATATAGCACCCTTTAAAGCCAATGGTCTTCTTCTGAAAGCACTCGCCATCAGAGGAAGACCATTGACTTCATTCATAAGAAACTTAAACATGCCCTTATTATCATAGAGCACCATTGCTAATTGAGCCGAAACAAAATTACATGGTGCGCTGGATAATATTCTCATTCTTTCGGCTGGTTCTCACGTTCACCTCTTTATTGAAGATTGTATAGGTGACTGTGAGCTCTATGCCCTGCATGTCGTTCTTACCTCTTGTTCCCCAATCTACATTGTTGAATCGATACCGTATATTGTTGTAGTTGGCTTTGCCTAATATATCATTGACGGTCAGGTTGACATTCAACTTGTTTTTCAGCAATGAAGCAGTAACGCCCATGTTCCAGCTTTGCACACTCTTCTGATTGTACAGCAGGTATTCATTTCGTCCTTGAAAGGTATAATCCGTAGACAGATAAATAGTGGGCGTCAATGCATAATTAATATTCACCTGTCCGTTGAATGCTGTCTGGTCATTCTTATATTCCTGTCCTTTATATACATATTCACCATGAGGGAACACCACCTCGCCCTCACAGGAAAGCTCAAGATTACCAACAGCCTTGGAGTATTCCAGTATGACTCTGAAATCGCTTACATTCTTCATATTCATCGTATAGGAGGTCAGGATATTACTCGCTGCGTCTATCGGTTCAAGCACACTCACAAGCGGATGCTTCCGATAGGTATAGCGCAGAGAGAGCGTGAAGTCTTTCCATGAAGTGCTCAGCGTGTATCGGTCCATGATCTCGTTTTCCAGATCGGTGTTTCCGCGGCTATACAAGAGAGAGTCTTGATACACCAGTCCGGAATTGAGCTGTGAGAAGTTGGGCTGCGTCAGGTATCTTCTGTAATTCAGTTGGAAGAACCAGTCGTCATTTGGCCGGTACTTGACGGTGAAGACCGGGCAGAGTGTAGAGAAGTGCTGCTTGAATTGGTTTTCGGTAGCTTCGGTTCCGGCGACACTGGTAATCGATCTGTGCACATACTGATACCTTGCGGCCGGTGTGACCGTCCACTTGCCGAAGGTCTTGGATAAGGACAGATAAGCTTGTGGATTTGATTCTTTGACCCCGATGTTATTGATATAGTTCTGAGTACTCAGATAAGGGATCTCAGAGTTTGTCTTCGCCTTCGAGTCGACATAGTTATATATGAATCCCCCTAACGCATTGATATTCCATGGAAGACTGAAGCTGTTGTCAACGGTGGTAGTGTATACGTTGTAGCGATTGTGGCCGCGGCTCTTGGTGAGCGTTGACACGTCGGTGCCGCTTTCCAAGGTCTGTGTATGATGATTGGAATTGGTAGTAGCAATTTCCTGTGTAACGTCGAGATGGTAGTGGTTGCCCCGATACGCATATTGCAGTGTTCCACTGTGAATGTTTTCCAGGTTTCTTCCCTTTCGGTTGATATCTCTCAGTTGCTCCAGCGTCTTCCAGCTTGTCAGATTAGTGCCATTGGCCTTATTGTCCTCGTCGCTGAACAGATAGAAATAATACAATCCCAGTCTGCTCTTTTTGTTGAGCTGATAATCGGCGGAGAAGTTCACCTTATGGCCGATCGTTGCGATCGGCGTCTCCCGCTTTTGCTCGGTCGAGAAAACATCGTCGCGATAAATGTTTCTAAAATAGGTTTCCTTATTCTTGTTGCCATCGCGTCCGCCCATATAGGAGAGACTGGCTGAGAATTTCTTATATTGCCCCATGATATTGAACAGCCCAGCGTCGGAGAACATCCTTGTCTGTTTCGTGTAGTTGCCGACATTGAGAAACAAAAAGTCGTTCATATGTTTGATGGTGGAGATGAAAATGACGGGCTGACCGTTGGGGCTATACTTGGCAGAGGGTGCGCGGTCAATTTCTATGCTTTTGATATTGTCGGCCTGTAGCGTTGACAACACCTTGGCGTCAGAGAGAATACGTCCGTCTAAAACGTATATAGGCTCTCCCATGCCATTGACTTCCACGTTTTCGTTGACCGAGTGCAGCCCGGGTGTGTGGTATAACATTCTTGTGGCATTTCCCATTTTTGCCAACACCGTATTGGCTACTTGTATTTTGGTTACGCTGCCTTTCGTTCTCACATGGGGGGTATGTCCTTTCACCACCACACTGTCCAGTTCGATTGTTGTGAAGTTTGCACGATCCTTTATTTCATTTTGTGCGAAGCAAAATGAAATAGAAGAACAGAATGCTAATAATGCAATAATTCTTTTCATTTACTCGAATATTCATATTTGTAAAAGTCTGGGAGAATTTCAGATAGATTTCTTTTGTATATTGAACAATATTTTTTGTTTTGCCCCCAATTTTTATTTCTGTCTATAGGACATCCTCCACCGCAGATGGGGAAAACATTGCAATTGACGCATTCGTCAGATTCAAACGGATTGTGGCCAAATATACCAAGCAGCGATACGCCTTCTGCTGTGGCATGACAAAGCTCCGACAGCCGCTCCATGGACAAGTCGTTGTCATAGTACCTGCACACCATTTTGAGGCAGGCGATACCGCACATCATGGAGTCGGGCTGATGGATATATGGGAATCCTGTCATCTTACAAATTACAGAGCACTTGATTTTCTGGTTCCGTCAAACCCCATATTGTCACCGTGATTGATCTTCTTTCCAAAATCAAATGTATAGGTTGCCGTCAGGCTCAGGTATCTGCCATCCGACGGTCGACTCAGATATCGGTTATAACTGTAATACTCTGAATTGAGGTAAGTCTTCACCCATCCATCATTTCTCAGTAGAGAGTTGACCTGCAGCTTGACGAAAAGGTTACCCTTGGAATATTGGACACCCAAACGCAAGTTATCGGAGAACTTGCTCATCTGAGAACTGCCGCGCATATAGCCATAGCCTGAACTAATGCCGTAAGAGACATTGGCGGTCCAGTTTTTAGCTATGTCACAATACACCGAAGGGTACCATCCGAAGTATCCATTGTTGACACGGAAGATGCCATTGTGCCATTCGTGCACATAAGACACCTCACTATTGATCTTCAACTTACTGTTGAGTAACGATAGAGAAGGCGTTATATGGAAGTATATCGGATTGAAATCGCCACTATTGATCATCTCCTTGACCATGAGTCCATCGATCTCATGCCAATAGGGGACGATGTCGTGAATGATATTGTCCCAGCTGAATGATGCGTTGAGCGAGAAATTGTTAGTGGGCATCCATGTATACGACAGCAGCGCAAAAGCCTGTCGCACTGTCTTTAGTTCAGAATTACCGCGGCTTCCCTCCACCTCGTTGTCTTGTCTGACCACAGAGTTGTAATAACTCGGTACGATGTCGGTCTGTGTAATGTTTCCTCTGATGTAGAAAGAATGCTTGGAACCGATTCTTCCACTAATAGTCAGTGATCCATTGACGTAGGGTGTCGTTTTCGTGCTTAAGTCGTTGACCTTATATCGTTGTACAGGTACATAGGCAATAAAAGAACCATTCCACGAGTTGGAAAACTTATGGTTATACCGAAGATAGAAATTCCAATAGGAGTTGTTGAGCCTCTGGAATGTCCCGTTGGTGCCGCAATACTGCGTACGATAATATTCTGTGTCATAGGAGACTATAGCGGTCAGGTCGTTTTTCTTGTACAAGGGCGCGTTATAGGTCAGGCTGACACTGGGCAGATAGGCATCCTCACTGTAACCATTGAAAATGTTCTTTGCCAACAAGTCACCATACCGATATCGACTGTTTGACCTGTTGTGGTTATATGAGAACGACAGATATCCTATCAACTGCGATCCCCTTGGCAGCTCTTTGATACGGAAAGAATAGGTGGCATAGGGCACCAGACTGTGTGCCGATGCTTCATCTTTAGATTCCGATGCCGTCTCATCATTGTAGAGCAGTCGGCTTGACGTGACGTTGGTAGGCTTTCTGCCATATCTCAGTCCTGTTTGGAGCATCCAGATGAGTTTGTTGCCATCATAGCGCATACTAAAGCCCCCAATGTAGCTCTGTTGCTTGTCCTCGGAGTCTGACCACGCCTTCCTGTTGAGCAGGTGCCCGTCAAGATAGGTATAAGTGGTGTTGCTGTTGTTGACGATATCCTCAACGTGATTATAGGTCGCTTCCGCGATTGCCCTGTAAGTCATTTTCTGCTTGCGCAGTTTCATGACCATGTCATAATCCCCCACATTATAAATGAAGTTTTGCATGCCCTCCAAAGCCACATAACCACCATAGTCATATTTACGGAGGATAAAATCAACGACAGATGTATAGCCCTTGTAACGCGGATCTGATGGCGACTGGAGAAACCTCACACAAGCCACTTCTTTCGGTCGTATCGATTTCAGTTCCCAGTCTTTGGCCTCGGCACCGTCTATGAATACATGCACATCTTCCCTATACACGGTTTTGATCGTCTTGTCCATCACGTCCACCTTCAGACCTGGCATCATCATCCTTGAGAGCAAGGTGTATGGGTCAGCTGAGCGTCGACGCTCTTCCGGCGTCGGTATGTATTCTACGCCATCTGTTATAGCCTTGTGGTTCTCTGACACCACCGTTACCTCTTTCAAGACATGTGTTCTCAGAGAATCCTGAGACCACCCTGCCAAAGGGTAGACCATCATGGACATGGCAAAAGCAATATTCAAATCGAATCTCATCATTCCTGGTTCTCTAACAAATATCTCATTTCAAACTCGTAGCCCAAATATGTATTGATTGGAATATCAATGGAATGCATACAGCAGATGCTGTCGGAAAATCCACCCTCTTCAAGGTATTTTTGAGAACATGGTCCCATACATACTGGAAGCATCTTGCATCTCAAGCAATTAGAATTATTGAAAGTGACAAGTTTTAATCTTTTTTCTTCACGCTCGTTTGTCCATCTTATTTCTCCGGCTTGGTTGATAATGCCTTCTTGGGTATCCTCGTCTAAAGTTCGTCCATTGCATTTGTGAATAGTACCATCATAATTAATAATTAAGAAGCTGTTTGAATCTGATGGACAAGAAATGCTTTTTCGTTTAAAGACACCATGTGTTATTGTAAAGCCTTTATTGAACAACTTTTTAAATGCATTAATAAGTAAAGTTCTCTGCTCCACATCTACCAATGCTCTTGTTTGCCATACCCTTTCAAGATGAATTCGAACCTTTGTTTTATCTAAGTCTTCAATATCCTCAATTAGTGAATCTAAATTCTTAAGAGTTGAGTTATCATAATTAATCCTTAAAGTAATCAAAGGGTCGTCTGAGACATCATGGTTAGGCAATCTTTGAGAAAGTACATGAATTGCTTTTATTATTTGCTCATAAGTACCTTTGCCACTATTTTTCCAAACTCTAACATTGTCATGCTTTTCTCTATAACCATCAATGGTTATCTGAAAATAAGGATTTAATTCCTTCATTTTCTCAATGATTGATTCAGTCATGAGGGATGCGTTGGTAACAAAAAAGGTAGAGAAAGCTTTTGCTTTGGATTCACATATCTTTTTAATTCCCTTTGCAAGAGGATAAGCAATGGAAGAAAAGTTCATTAAAGGCTCGCCTCCAAAGAAACCGACATGAATGGCTTCATATTTGTCGTCTGACAAGACCTTATTGACATAATTTAGGACTGGTTCAATTACGGCCTCAGACATCTTGGTCCCTTGCTTATGCGATTCATAACAATACCAACATTTGAGATTACAATCTTGTGTAGGATAAAGCATCAGATATAATCTTTTATCACGAAATTTTGCTGCTTCATATCTTTTCTTGATAAGATCAAGCTCATCGATGGCATCATCTATTAGCATGCCCAAATCTTGTAATTTAGCAAAAGTTTTAGGAAATGCAATACGAAAATTTTCTGGATCAAAAATTCCACTCCCCAAACGATTTGCCACTTCCTGAGAAACTCCCAAAAAATGGTCGCTGAAAGAATTATAAATAATAGTAAATCCTTTCTGTTTGATTGGAATGTTATAATAGCTACGTTTTAGCATATAGAGTATGTATTATCACATAGGGAAAGCAAATAAGCCACTTGCCCTATGTGAAAATTATGATAATAGTGTATCACTCCGGAAAAAATCTGTAAGCAAACTTTAATTTATGGGTTAGAACCCGAAGCGTTACCTGTATCCAATGTACCTTTTTTGATTACAGCTCCGCCCCCACAGTCATTTCCACAATCATTTCCACAATTTGATCCACAGTTGTGCCCACAATTACTTCCACAAGTAATGTTGTCACCGAGACCACCGCGCAATTCTAACATCTCGGAATCCTTTAAAACTATTGCATCTAAAGGATTTCCAGAAATCGTATTATTTCCCTTCATATTAATTTGTCTAACAGTTAACACGTTCTATTAATACTTCCTGACAATTTTGCCTTTAATAGTATGTAGTTCCTATATTATAGTTTTACACCTCCTTCTTTTTAATATTGCTTCTCATATCTATCTCATTCTTTATTTAAAAGAGATCAAAAATGTCTCTCATGCCCTCCTCGTTTTCTTAAATTCAGATTATCGGTTACAAAAGTAAACAACATTATCGAAACTTCAAACACTTTTGCTATTAAAGTTTCATAAAACTTTATATTTATAATTAGTACTCTCGTTTACCTGCTTCAGTTTCTGCACTTTAAGCCGCGTCGAGTTCAAAGCCTTTTTATTCAACTTCCATAGGGGTGTTGACATGAGTCTTTATACCGATGCATTCAAAGGAAAACTGTCCTTTCTTGTCTTTGGCATATAGTATCATACCCGGCAATCCGCCAAGTTTCCATGGGCCGTCATGAATGGGTATGGACATAGCATACCATGCATACCATGTGCGCCCTCTGAAAGTACATTCCGCTTTTTTACAAGGGTTGTCTAAGATCAGGGTGTCACCTGCGACTAAATTCCAATTCATTTCCGGCATATTCTCCGAATAAATGAAGTCCTTATAAAGCGCAGTAATGACAGTCAGGCCCCTTCTATTTGGATAATGTTTAATGTCTTCTTCGTTGTACAGGCTTGTCGGACCTTGCTGAGCAAGAAAGTCATTTGCAGAGCCTCCTGAAGCCTTGATCTTCTTCCATAATTCATCATTATCTTTCTGCCAACGACTGTAGCAATAGGTAACGCTGTCACCAATATCAACACTAAGTTCGTCATCATACTGTTTTTTAGATGTTTCAGCTAACGTTCCCTTTATTGCGTATGAGAACCGATAGCGCACAGTATCAATCAGTGGTTGCTGGGCAAACGCAGAAACAGCTATAAGCAATAACAATATAGTAAATAGTGTTCACTGAATTAATATTTCGCTCCACACGGGTCTAAAAAATTCAAAGCCCCGCTTATACCCACACAGAAGAAAATGAAGCCAGAAATCGAATTTCTCAAAGAGACAAAGACAAAGTTCCCTA
>NZ_VUNG01000074.1 GCF_009695775.1 Hallella mizrahii
GTTTCTTGTGTACGAACATGATGCAAAGATAGCTTGCGCCACCCAAAAATCCAAATACAAAGTGTCACTTTATTGATTTTTAATGATTTACGGCCGTTAACGGCTATTAACGTGGAAAACAGGAAAGTAACAGGCTTGTCTGTTATGGCGCATTTACCAATAGAACCTCCAATGCAGACTTGTAAAATAGTATTCTTTGGTACAACACGCCCATAATCAACTCCAATATCTGACAATCCCTGTGTTACACTTACAATTTTGGAATTTAGTATGTTTGCAGGACCTAAAAATGGAATATAATCACCAAAGTATTCAGGATGTGATTTGGATGGTGTTGTACCTGTTTCTGTTTTTCCAACTTCAACTAATCTGCACCATTCCCACCCCTTAGGCACTTCAAACGGAATCTCCTCATCGATGCATTTCACCTCTCCCGTAGCAAGTATCTTCTCATAATAGGAATTATCCTCACCACGGTAAATAATAGATGCGTTCTTGTCACGCTTGATTTTCTTCTCCTTAATCAAGCGTTCTTTCTCTTGGCGAATCTTATCAAGCAAAACGCTTGCAGGTTCGTCATTAGGATCCTGCGGTACAAGTTTCCCCTGTATCGCCCATTGTAATATGCTATTCTTTAATTGCTTTCCGTTCATTGTAATTTTTTATCGTTAGAAATCATTGTCCTTATTCTTTTGCTTCAAGAAGAACTGATAAAGTTTCTTGCCTATTTTATCTTTACTGAAAGTACGCTCATGCTCAATCGGAATTGTTGACAAGCGCACCTTTGCAATGCCGTCCTTTATCTTCTCAAACTGTTCTGGCGTGATTTTGAATTGAGCCGTAGAACTGATTTCCGTTTCGGGATAAACGATGTTGCCTATTAGTACACCTGCCGATTCTGAGCCATTGCTAATTAGTGAGCCTTGTAGCTTTATCACTTCGCCGTCAAAATTCTTGATGAGCATTGTTGACTCTTTCAAGAAAGTCAATCTGTCCGATTTCACTGTGGCAATGATATAGTAAACGGAATCCTGTCTTGTGACACTATATTTCATGCTGCAGCCCTCTGCTGCCAATGGCTTGTAGTAGTAGCCAACAGTTTGTGCCTGGCTAACAAAGCAACAGAGCAAAACTACAAGCATACATGTCAATCTAATCTTCATCTTCTACCTCTTTTCCCTTTTGTAATTCAAAAAACTCTTTCTGCTCACGGATTTCTCGGCTCAACTCTTCTTCTGTAGGAAGATAAGTAAGATACTTAGCGGCAAAGAGCTGCTTGCTGTCTTTCAATATGGAATAACGTGCAAGGTCTTTGCTAGTGTCAGAACACAGAACCAAACCGATAGTAGGATTATTGCCTTCCTCTTTCTTCAACTCGTCATACATTCTGACGTACATATCCATCTGTCCCACATCCTGATGAGTTATCTGCGTAGTCTTTAAATCAATAATGAGATAGGACTTTAGGATGATGTTGTAAAATACAAGGTCGATATAGAAATCGCCCATGTCCGTCTTGATATGCTGTTGGCGAGCCACAAACGCATAGCCTTTGCCCAACTCCATGATGAAAGTCTGCAGATGGTCAATAATGGCAGTTTCCAGTTTCGATTCACTATAGGCAGGGTTCTGTGGTAATCCTAAGAACTCTGCTATCACGGGATTCTTGAGATAAGAGAGTTTGTCGTTTGCGAAATCTGAAGTCAGCGAACGCATCTCGTCACTTACCTCTTTGCGCAGATGCTCAGGGGTTTGCAATAATCGGTAATAGTATTGTGAGGAGATATTACGCTGCAAGGTACGGTAATCCCATTGCTCACGAGCCGCCTCCTTCAAATACCACAACCTTGCATCCGCATCTTTTACACGCAGTAAGCGCTCATAGTGAAGCCATGATAGGTTAGGATAAAATGGTATCGTAGATTCGTCAAGCGGTGCTTGACGAATTGGTTCGTCTGTGAGTTTGAATTGGTCAAGCAATGCTTGACCAATTTGTAATTTGCTGAACATCAGGTAAAAAGAGCGCATGTTCTTTATGCTTGTCAGTCCGAACCCCCTGCCGTATTCTTCTGTAAGGGTTTGGGAGGCCAATTTTAAGACATGTTTGCCATATTTCGCACGTTCCTTTCCATTTTGTTCCTGTGTCACGATACGCCAACCGATAAGCCAGTTGCGGACCACCAATAGATTGTCTGCACTGCGATAGGCTTGCCGACGTGCTTCACCGGCTAAATGCTTCAAGTCAGAGACAAAGTTTTTCTCAGGTTGAGTCAGCTTTTCTGTTATGTTTGTTAATGCAGATTTTCCCATATTATCCAATCCTTTTCTGAATTTGTGAGACAGCGTCTCACTTTTTTATAATTTGTGGGACACCGTCTCACATTTTACAATTCGTCCACATTCACATTTATCCCCAAGATACGCTGTATCTCCGCCAATGTCTTATCAATTTCATGATCAAGAGCCTTGCGCTTCTTGAAATAGTCGGCAAGCAGTTCGGCAGGAGGCAAGATTTCTTCATCCTCTTTCGGGAATTTGCACAAGTCGAAGTTGCAATCGGTGGCGATAAGGTCTTCAACCGAATAGCAACGAGATTTCTCATCTCCATCGGCAATGATAATCTCCTTACGGTCGTTCCACCACTCACGGATTGGGTCGCAATGTTCCGACTTCATGGGCTTTGTCTTGGAGAAATGCTTGTACCCCTTTGGCATATCCAAACGATAGAACCACGTTTCCTTTGTAGAATAACCTTCTGGAGCACCCTCCGCACAGGTATTATCGAAGAACAAAATGTTCGTAGCAATCGAAGTGTAAGGTGCAAAGATACTGCCAGGCAAACGGATAATGGTATGCAAGTTGAAATCCCTGAGCAGCTTGGTCTTGATGGCTATCTTTGTATTGTCCGCTCCAAACAGGAAACCGTCTGGGACAATGACCGCTGCACGACCATTCTTCTTCAGTCGGTACATGATGAGAACTATGAACAAGTCAGCAGTCTCGCTACTGCGCATATCAGAAGGGAAGTGTGACTTGACATCCGACTTCTCGTTTCCACCGTATGGTGGGTTCATCAACACAACATCAAACTTGTCTTCGTCTGTATAGTTGAGTACATCTTTTGTAAGCGAGTTGTCGTGATATACCAATGGCGTGTCAATACCATGCAGCAACAGGTTTGTCACACATAGCATATACGGGAATTGTTTCTTTTCTATGCCAAATACAGACTGATTGTACTCTTTGCGGTCTTCAGCAGTCTTTACCTTCTTGTCCAATTCACCCAACCAACTTGTGATGAAACCTCCTGTACCACAAGCGAAGTCTGCCATTTTCTCACCAATCTGCGGATTGACTATCTCTGCCATAAATTCGGTTAAGGCTCTTGGGGTGTAGAACTCACCAGAGGAACCTGCCGACTGCATTTCTTTGAGGATTGACTCGTATATCTCACCGAAAGCATGACTTTCCTCATAGTCACCAAGGTTCAAACCGTCAATCACATTCAGCACTTGACGAAGTTGAACTCCATCTTTCATATATTGGTTGGCATCCTCAAATGTGGTTTTTACAATCGCCTGACGGATAGGGGTTGTTGGTGTTACCTCTATGTTTTTGAGTTTCACAAACAATGTGTTGTTGACAAACGAAAGCAGCTCATCACCAGTCAAGGCATTACCGCTTCCATCGTCATGCGCCCAGTTACGCCAACGGCATTCTTCTGGAATAATAGACTTGTAGTCATCATCGTCCAACTCCCAATCATTCTCTTTCTCGTCATAGACTTTCAAGAACAGCATCCACGCCATTTGTTCTATGCGTTGCGCATCACCGTTGATACCGGCATCATTGCGCATTATATTGCGTATCCGTTTTACGAAATTTGATAAACTCATATTTTGTTGCTATTTTATGCTATATTATATATGTATTGTTCCAGTTCTTTCACGGCATCAAGATAGCCTTGCTTACCACCGAAGAACTTCACGATGTTTGCTTTGGAACCCAATTTGCGGAAAGGGTCATTTTCAAGCACAGTAAGACTTTCCAATTCTGACACACCTTCCTTGGTGTACTTATCCAACAAGGCTTCAAGCACAAGTCGTGCCTGTTCACCATACTTGCTGAATATGTCTCGTTTCTTCACCTGCTCGGCACGCTCATGCCGTGTAAGTGTTTTCTTTCCATAGGCTATATGACAGATGAAATCGAAATCGTCCACATCGTCCATGTCTTGGTCGTGCTTCAATGCTGCAAGATCAATGCCACTGTCTTTAAGCATTTCAGCAATATCTGACTTCTTCTTGGTTTCTTGCCACTTGGAAGTAAATGTGTCTATCGTAGCGTATGTGTCTATGATACTTTTCTTTGTATAGTCCGTAATGCTTTCCGTGCGAAGCAACTTGCCGTTTGTGTCATAGACTGAAACAACCTTGTTGATAACCATAACTTGACAACCATCCTTGGCTACTATTGGCTTTGGACGTGGTTCGGGATCTGGTTCTGTCACAACTTTAGGTTCATTGTCTTCTGGAAGTACATACGGCTTAGGCTCTTTCTGCTTGGGTGGATAATTAGGGTCTATCTCAATCGGTCCGTCCCAATCTGGGTCTGCGAACAATCGTGTCACGTTGCGGAAGTCCATTACAGTGAAATATGTCTTTCCTTCTTTCTCACGAAGACGAGTGCCACGACCGATAATCTGCTTGAACTCTGTCATAGAGCCGATTTGTTGGTCAAGCACAATTAGTTTTGTCATTTTGCAATCAACGCCAGTTGAAAGCAACTTACTTGTTGTTGCTATGACAGGATATTTAGAAGAAACAGAAATAAAGTAATCTAATTTACTTTTCCCGTATTCATCACTACCTGTTATACGAACCACATAGTCGGGATTTTTCTTGCACATATCAGCATTGGCATTAGCCAAAGCCATTCGCATACGTTCCGCATGAGTTTCATCAGCACAAAACACTATGGTCTTAGCCATTCGATCTGTACTTTTCAGATAGTTGGTTATCTCCTGCGCAACTTCCCTTATGCGGTCTTCTATAACAATGTTATAATCATAGTCGCTATTATTATAGATGCGGTCTTCTATCTCGTTACCGTAGATGTCCTTTTGCCCCTTTGTCGGTCTCCATTCGTCACCGATGTTTGTTGTAATGTTGATTACCTTGAAAGGAGCGAGAAAACCATCCTCTATTCCATTTTTAAGACTATAAGTATAGACTGGCTCGCCAAAGTAGCCAATACTTGACTGATACTTCGTTTCCTTTGGCGTAGCAGTCATACCGATATGAGTAGCTGAAGAAAAATATTCCAAGATGTTTCGCCAGTTGCTATCATCCTTTGCGCTACCTCTATGACACTCATCAACGATAACAAGGTCGAAGTAGTCGGGATTAGGGAACAGCTCTTGATAATTCTTGGCATCATTCTGTCCAATCAACTGCTGGTATAGCGCAAAAAACACTTGATAAGATTTCAATTCCTCCAAGTGATTCTTATCTTTGGAGTAGTCAATCTTGTGTGTTACCTTGTTTAGCGGCTTGAAGTCCTGTTGTATGGATTGGTCAACCAATATGTTGCGGTCAGCAAGATATAACACTTTCTTTTTCAATTCACTATGAAGCAAACGCCATACAATCTGAAAAGCAGTGTATGTCTTGCCTGTACCAGTTGCCATGACAAGAAGGACACGATTTTGTCCTTTTGCTATAGCATTGACAGTACGATTTACGGCATTGCGCTGATAATATCGTGGAGGAAATATATTCTGACCAGTGCAGAACGGTTGCTTAATGACAGCCAATTCTTGCTCATTAAGTCCATTTCCACCGTTAGCCTCGCTTTTATATCTTTTGATAAGTTCTTCTTTTGTCGGAAACTCATCCATGGCAAAAGTGCATTCTTTCCCTGTTAAGAAGTCATGTTCGGCAAATCCCTCCCCATTAGAACTATATGCAAACTTAACATCAAGCATTTGGGCATAAGTCATAGCTTGTTGCAATCCATGAGAAACAGAATGATTAGCATCCTTTGCCTCTACAATGGCTAAGGGTGTTGCCTTGTTTGCATAAAGCACATAGTCGGCAAACTTAGGTTTCTCTCTATGCACAAGATTGCCATGAAGACTAATTTTACCGTCAGTAAATTTAACCTTCTGTTCCATAAAAATGCTATCCTTTGACCATCCTTTGCTTGTAATGGCCTCGTTGATATAGCGGAACTTGACATCCTCTTCTGTTAAATCTTTGCTTATGCCCATATTCAACTAATATTTTATTATCAGAAGTTCTACAACATATTTACTAAGACAGGAAACTACGAGTTCATTACACTCTTTCGTTCTCGTCCGTAATCAAATCCTTGAGGTCAACTTCTAAAATCTTTGAGATTTCAAGAAGTGTCTCTAAATCGGGTTGATATTTATTCCGAGCATAGCAATTAACCGTGCTAAAGCTCTTGCCTAACTGTTTTGCCAGCCAGGTTTGTGAAATACCCTTGCTATCTAAGACTTCTTTTATCTTGTTTAGTTTCATAAATTCACCGAATTTTGCTACAAATATACATTAAATTTTGCGATAACCATTATAAATTAAGCTATTTTATGTAAATATATTCCAATATAATGATTGTTATTTCATGTAGTTATTGTACCTTTGCAGCGGAGAAGAGTTGTTTGACAGCAAACGTATGCATATTGCAGAAATTGGGACTGTTGCCAAATCATTACCTCTATTGAGGTGAAAGACTCATAAATAGCTCATTTTAAGCTATTCAGCAGATTTTAGCGTAATTTTATAGAAAAATTCTCTAGAGAATTTTTGGTCAGAAAGGTAGTTTGACGATATTGTAAAAACGGGTATTTCGTAAGATGTTGATTATTAGATGTTTATAAAGTAGCTCAAAAATCGAGAAATTACGGCCAACTCCACTTTTATTTTCAACGGGCGCCTTCTCGTGGCCCGTTTTTTGTCGGTTTATCCGACAATTGTCTCGGTGTGAGCTTTTCATTGCAGGACGCATGCGTGGTCTTGAAAGTTAAACGCTTCATCGAAGCTGGAGCGTTTAAAGTCAGAACGATGATCGGGTACGTAGAATTTTTGTTCACACAGAAGGCTTCTTGCCTTTCACACAAATGTCCACGAATTGACCACGAAGTTATCATAAATATAATTTGTGAGTAATTCGTGGTCAATTCGTGGCAATTCAATGTTCCAGATAACAGAGCTTTATGTTTATGAATCATGCGGGAAGGCACAGAAGCCTTGCGGGATGCTGGCTCCATGGACTCAGTACGGCGAAGTCATCTTCGTGAACGCTATATATAATAAGGTGTTCATCTCTGATTCTCTGTGGCTCTGTGATCTTTTGCTGAATATTCTGAATTTTCAATTAGTTTGTAGCGATAACCTACTACGACTCGTTTTTCTTTGGCCTTCCTCTTTTTCTCCCTACCTTTTTCGACTTGTATCCCGGTTCACACCCGACTGGGATGTCAATCCC
>NZ_VUNG01000075.1 GCF_009695775.1 Hallella mizrahii
TCAGCAAGATAAACAAAGAAATAAAGTTAATATATATTTACTTATTGGTAATATATTATAATGCGTAAAAGACTATAAATTAGCCCCTTAAAGTGGCTATGAAGTTATACACAAACTTGACACCCTATTTTTTTACCCATCGCCAAACAGTTACACGAGAGAGGTTTGTAATATTCTGAATCTGAGGCTTTGACAGACCAATTCGCATAAGGTAGCAAACTTGCATCTGCTGTTCCGTGAATGTCCCCAACTCTTTGAGTAGCCTATCCTTGAATAGCGGATATAATTCATCAACGGCTTGGTAGAGTTGTTTCCAGTCGGCTGATTTCATATTCTTCTTGCCAGTTGAAGATTGGCGGATAGCGTTAATAACATCCTCGGCTTTTCCCTCCAACTCAGACTGATGTAACAGTTTGATAAATGTCTTGTTTTGATCTATTCTTTCTGCCAATTGTTGTTCTTTGTCTTTTAGGGCTTCACTATATTCTGACAACTCAACATTTACACGCAGAAGTTCCCGTTTGACATTTGCTAGTTCGTCCGTAGATTCCGCTAAGGACTTCTTTGACTGTTTCAGTTCTTGTTCTTTCTTTTCGATGTCTTCCCTAAGCTGCTTGTCATCATTGGAAACTCGCTGCAGTTCTGCAGAAAGTGTCACCACCTCCTTTAAATGTTTATTACGCCTTCTTACATATAGAATGTAAGCGATACTTGCTAATAATATTGTTGCCATGACAACAATGGTGAGTGTGTTCTTGTACCGTTCTCTTTCATCCTTTAGAGTTTGCTCTTTCTTTTGGTCCAGATGGTATTGATATTCATTGTTTACTGTTGCAGCAAGTTCCTGCCTCTTCCCGAAATCCAACGAATCACTCAACTGCATATAAATATCTGCATATCGACCTGCCTCTTCCCTATTTCCCGTCTTTTTACCGATTCGATAAAGAAGTTTTGCTGCATCATACATATTATATATGTCTGTCCCATCTTCGAGAATGCGCTTGCAATATATTGTAGCAGAATCATTCTGGTTTGAAGATTCATAATATTGCGCGAAAGCCAAACAAGCGAAAGCTGAATAATCGACTAACGGATTAATCTCTATCAATGATAAACATTCCTTTGCTTTTTGTATTTCTCCTAATTCAGAGTAGTCGCACAATAAATAGACAAGGGAATTCTGATGTTTGGAAATGTCTTTAGATGTTTTTATCTGTTCATATGCCAAATTAAAAGCATTTCTTGCCTGCTTAGAGCTATCCAAAGCAAGGTAAGCAGAACCTAAATGAAGATATGGTAACACACAGTCAGTCTTCAACTGCTTGCTTATACTAAGTTCTTTCTCTGCCATACTTACAGCATCGTCATAATCTTGGACTCGATATTGCAAATAGCAGAGGTTTGAATATGTATTTTGCAACATTGTCGAATCACAATCTTTGTTGTTTTGAGCAAAATCTAAAGATTTGAAGAAATACTCTAATGCCTGTGGGGTATCGTGTAAGTCACGATATACACTACCTGCATAATAATAAACTTCTTGTTTCTCAGATTGCGAGCCTTCTCTTTCAAAATATCCGATAAGCCTTTTTATTATAATATCAGAGTTGGGGGTGTTGTCTGCTTTGTCATTCAAGCGTATACGCAGTAAATCGTATTTAGACCTGACATAATCATTGCTTTCTCGTATTTCAAATTCCAAAGAATCCAACATGACAAGTGCTGTTCGTGGATCTTCATTTCCCACGTTTTTGATATGTTCCAGATCATCCAAGACAGTTTGTTTGGAACAGGCTGTAGTTAGTACAGCAAGGAGTGACCAGATACAATGAACCAAAAACTTATTCATATTCTTCTATTATTACTTCGGGTGCAAAGTTACAAAAAAAGATGAGTAAAAGAAGTATCTTACATTCATTAGTGTTTCTTGGCGTTTCTCATCTATTTAACGTGAAACAAAAGAAACATTGTTTCTTATAAAAGCATAAATATTTGGTTTTCAATATGATACTATTGTTAAAACGGGGGAAGGGCAACATATTTTAACACATAATAGAAACACCATGAAACACAAATTATTTCCATACAACTCATTTAATGAGTAATTTTGCACCAGAATTAAAAAATTAAATTATCGTAGTTATGAAAAAGAAAATCTGTTTTATGGCAATTTTGTTTGCCTTCGTAATGCAAAGCGTAAGTGTGTGGGCTGCCACACAAAGTGTTTCACCCGTGTACTTATATTATAAGCACACGCCAAAACTTGATGGGAATCCCAAGCCATCAAAATCACCTGCGAACTACAGCCTCTCATTGAGCGTGTCTTATAATGCAGAGAGCCAGCAATTGGTTATGCAGGACTCTTCTAGTGAAGTATACACATACTATATATTAAATGAGAATGAGGAAGTCGTTTCACAAGGTATGTTGGATTTTAGCAGTACAGATAATCAAACAGTCAACCTTTGGGCTTACCTTAGTGGGACATACACTTTGGTCATAGTGCATGACGGGTATACCTTCTGTGGCACGTTTGATATTGATTAGATTCAGACTCAACATAATTCCGGAATAAATGAGACAGACCGATCTGCATAAAAGGAGCGGAAGCCGAAAAGCTAATAGAGTAGGCAACATTTTATTTTTTCAACAATGAGAAAAGAACTTATTGAAAATCTTCTGCTATCAGAGATGACAGAAGTAAAAGGTGGCCAAGCATCTAAAGATTGTCATTGCGAAAGTGGTGCTGGCGAGATCGTAGTGATTGAAGTCCCTATTGAAGAACCAGAGGAACCTGTGGGACCCATTCTCTGCTAATCGATAGCGTGTCAAATTTATATTTGGCACGCAATATTACAAGAACATATATAAGGACTGATATGAAATACATAAAATTGAATACCACATATTCGCTAAGAAACGAATCAACTTGTTCATATATCATTAGAAAAAACATGTTTGTTAATTATGATTTGAATAATTATCAGAGAATATATCCAATTCCACCATTCCTTGGCTACATTTTTTCTCATATAGGGAAGATGGAGTATAGTAAGGCTATTCAAGCAGTTGGAAAGACACTTAATGTAGATCCCAATATGCTAGCACATTTTCTGTCAAAAATCATTGAAGAGTCAAGTAAGTCCTTATTATTTTTGGGGAAAGAAATTTCCTTTCCTGAGAATTTGCTAATACAATCTAAGCAGAAAGACAACAGAACATATTACACGGTAGATGGATTTTCACCGATGAATGCGTATACAGTCTGTAGGCCCCATACACCAATATCTGTAAATTTCATGGTTACAGAAAAATGTAACACAAACTGCATATACTGTTATGCAAAACGAGATACAAGACAAGAAATGTCAACATCAGAGATTCTCAAAGTTTTCAAGGATCTATCAGACTATGCTATAGTGAACTTAACCTTAACAGGAGGTGATATATTTGCAAGAAAGGACTGGTATGAAATAATATCCTATTCAAAAGATGCTGGTTTTGGCTATTTAATATCAACAAAGACCGCTCTTAGAGAAGCAGATATAATTAAATTAAAACAACTTGGCATCCACCAATTACAGTTCTCTTTGGATTCTGTATCCCCTAGTATTCTTAGAGACATGATTAATGCTGATGATGGCTATTGTGATAGATTGAAAGCAATGTTTCAGACATGTACCAACCAAGACATAAAAATTTCACTAAGAACAGTATTATGTGGGCAGAATACAAATGTTGACAGTATCAAAACATTATGTGATTTTGTTGATACTTATAATTGTATTTCAAACTGGGTAATAACACCAGCATTCTATTCTGAGAACAAAAGGGATTATAATCATTATGCAGTAAGCAATGAAATGCTCAAAACAGCCTTCACTTACTTACAGAAGCGGAATATGCGCATTCGTCCTCTATTTAATAAACTCAATAATAAAGGATATATTCTACAAAGGACGAAGGACGTTGGCGATTTTGTTGAGCACAATCAAATCTGTTATGCAAATACGTATTCAATGTCCATACTTCCATCTGGAGAATGTACAGTATGTGAGATGCTTTACTATAATAAGTATTTTGTTTTAGGAAATATCAAAGAAAAGAGCGTTGAGGAAATATGGAATTCAAGTAGAGCTTTGAGTTTGTATTCACCGGCAAAGGAAAACATGGTGGAAGATTCTGCATGTTCTTCTTGTTTAGTATTTGATGCGTGCAAGAAGAATATTGCAAAGCGAGTTTGTTATGTTGATGTAATGAAAGTGCATAAGCACCCAGACTACCCTGATCCCAAATGTCCCCAATCGAAAGTTTGCCATTATATCTTATAGAAACGAGAGTTTACAAATTTGAATTATGAGATTATGAATAATATCTGTTACAAAAAATTTATTGTCACCTTACTTATGGTGATATTACATTCTTATGCAGAAGCGCAGGGTAGCATCACGGGACGGGTGATTGACGAGCAGTCGCAGCCCATGCCGTTTGTCAATGTCATGCTCGTCAATCGTACCGATTCCGCTTTCATTCAAGGAACCGTGACGAAAGACGATGGAACTTTCATTATCGAGACCGACCGCAACAACGGTTTGTTGAAAATATCGAGCGTGGGCTATCAGCCCCAATACATCCAAGCACGGCAGGGTAACTTAGGCGACATTCAGATGCAACTCGACAACCTGACGCTGAGTGAAGTAGTGGTGAAAGGGTCTCGCCCGCAATTCAAGATGGGGGATGACGGTATGACCATCAGCGTACAAAACTCATTGTTGGGACAAGCAGGAACGGCAGACGATGTATTGTCGCAACTTCCGCGAGTTTCTGGTAGTAACGGCAGTTTCACCGTATTTGGCAAGGGAAAACCGCTTATCTATATCAACAATCGGAAAGTTGTCAATTCGTCAGAACTGTCTCAGTTGAAATCCTCTGATATTAAAGAGGTGGAACTCATCACCAATCCCGGTGCCCAATACGGAGGTGCCGTTCAGTCTGTAATACGTATCAAGACTGTAAGACAGCGAGGGGACGGATGGAGTCTTTCGTCGTACAGCTTTGCCAATTTCTCGCGTAAGTTCAGCCCGATGGAGTCGCTTAACCTCAAATACCGTCACAACCTGTTGGAACTTTTCGGGAATTTCAGAATCCAATCATTGCACAACAGACAGTATTCTGAATACGAACAAACAATGATGGGTGACAATGTCATCCACGAAATGGGGCGGGACACCATCTTCAATAATGGTGACAAGCAGGTGAGAGGACAAGTAGGCTTTAACTACGATATCAGCAAAGACCATTCCTTTGGCTTTACCTATGGCATTACGAAGTCCCTTCACGATGTAGTACGTTCTGCATCGTCACTCGATTTCTCTATTGACAACACGACGGAGGAAAAGATACGGATGGAGTCTGCCTTCACATCCTACCACACTCCCGACCAAGAACTGGATGCATATTATACGGGAAAGATAGGCAAACTCGGAATTGACTTCAATGGCACCTATTTCCATAGCAAACAGACTCAGACGCAGGACAAGGAAGAAAACAGCAATATGTCTGGATTGCAACTCATAGATATTGACAATGTGACAAGAAACCAGATGTTGGCCGGGAAAATCATCTTCACCTATCCTATATTGAAAGGTAAGTTGAACTTCGGCTCTGAGTACACCGATGTACAGAGTGTGGGCAGCAACATCAATGCTCAACAGATTTTCGACAATACCGAGACCAAAATCAAAGAGCGCAATCTGGCGGGCTTTGCAGAATACGCTATCCCGTTCGGGAACTTCCGGGCGCGTGCAGGGTTAAGATACGAACACGTTGTTTCGGACTATTATTCCAAAGGAGAATGGCAAGACGAGCCAAGCCGCAGGTATTCCGACTGGTTTCCCAGCCTCTCATTGGCGTGGAGCAAAGGGAAATGGCAGGCACAGTTAGGGTATAATGCCAAGACTGCCAGACCGTCGTACCGCAATCTTTCAAGCTGGATGCAATATGACAACCGTTACGAGTATCAAGGCGGTAATCCCCTGCTACGACCTTCCCAGATACATTCTCTTGAGTTGACCGCCACCAGAAGTTGGCTTACCTTCACGGCGGGCTATAAAAACACGAAGAATCTGGTGGCCTATGTGATGAAGCCCTATGACGGTAACATCTTCATCAAAACCTATGCCAACATTAACCGCATACAAAACCTGTATGCCTCACTGACTGCATCGCCCAAGTTCGGCATCTATCAGCCGATGTATGAGGCAAGCATATCCAAGCAGTTCCTTGACGATGATGTCTATGGCGAGGGCATTTCGCTCAATCGTCCTTTGTTCTCGTTCCGTATGAACAACCGCTTTGCCATTCGTCGTGACTTTACGGTTAGCGTCAACCTCTCTTATCGTTCATCTTATGCGAGTACGGTCAGTGTCTATAAAGAGGGAGGCTCGCTTGATGTCAATGTCTATAAGAGTTTCTTCAAGAGCAAGTTGGTCTGCTACCTCTGGGGGCGCGACCTGCTGCAAACCCAGAAACGCCGCTACACGATGTATGGCATCAACAGCACGTTTACAACAGAGCAAGACATGGACAGCCGTTGCTTTAGCATCGGTATCCAGTATAATTTCAACACCACCAGAAGCAAGTACAAGGGCACTAGTGCTGGTAATGACGAAAAGAACCGACTATAATGAGTGTTTTCCCATTCTTTAAGCAGACAGATTCTATGATGTGTGGCATTACTTGCTTAAAAATGATATGCAAGTATTATGGCAAAGAGTTTAGTTTAAAGTTTTTGTCAAACATATGTGTAATCAGCAAATTTTCATGCAACATTTTTAAGAAAAATAACATATAGCATTCTTCGGCAATTAAGATGTAGCATTATTGATGCGTTTTGGCAATTAAGATGGCGCAGTACCAAGGTTTCCCTTG
>NZ_VUNG01000076.1 GCF_009695775.1 Hallella mizrahii
GCATCGTGGGGTAAGGGGATGGTGGCTACATATTGATGTTGTGCTGTTGCTTTTTACTGAAAGCTGCTACTAACGACTCATAAATCTACCCTTAATCGTGTATTGGATGATAGTTGCGGATTTTAGGTACAAGACAATCAAAAGCTCGTTTGGGCAAGAACTTGCAGACCTGAGTGAAGATGAACTGACCTTTGTGCATATTTTACGATGTACTTACAATTTGTAACTTTTGACTATAGCCATGCAAAGGTACAAAATTGAAAAGTACACGTAAAGTATATGCTTGTAAATGTCTGACCTAAGGGCAGTTTAAGCGAATGTTAAAGGATTTAAGTGGACACTAGTGAATGGGAAAGAAGATAAGAGATTGGTTAAGTTCTGGAAGTTTTGAGGAACAATACGAATTTGGTATAAAAACCATAAGAAAATTCAACGGATTTAACTATTTGCATTAATAAAACATTTTAATATGGTTTTACGTAAAGTGGATGATGCTGTAGAACAGTTCAAAAAAAACTGTATAAAGCAAGGACAAGCACTAGAGGCTGGTAATTATAAGGTGGGAAACAAAAGTGCTAAGAGTATATACGAGTCTATTGTATTCTTAAAAGCAAACCATCAAATAGACCTGCTAAAGCCATTCCTATTCGAAAGAAACGAGAATCTGCGTATATGGTCTGCAAGAGCATTGATACACTCTTATAGCAGTCTTTGTCTCAAAGTGTTGCAAGATATTGCCAACACATCAGAAGGAATTCACGGATTAGATGCAGAAATGGTTATTTCCGAATATAAAAATGGTAACATCTGAAAACTGTAGTTGTAGACAGCAACTCCATAAAATACGCTCATGATAAGGATGCCATCATAGCCTTTGCCGCATTTAACATGGCCAGCAGCATGATGCAGGCCTCCTTTGAAGGTAAGAGTGTATGGAAGGCTGGTGCACTTAGTCTCTTGTCGTCCGGTGCGAGCTATGGTATAGGAGAGCTGTTCAAAGGTGCGGCTGCGACATTCGGCAATGAGCTGTTGCGTGCAGGAGCCCATGGACTGGCGAGCGGAGTAGTCTCTGCCTTGGACGGGGGAAACTTTGCCAGTGCTTTTGTTTCCGGTGCCGCGGCTTCAGGCATCGGGTCGTATGCGAAGACCATAAAGGGTCTGGAGACTTGGCAGATGGTTTCTTCGACGGCGGCAATGGGCGGCGTGGTAGCCTGGGCCACAGGAGGTGATTTCCTGCAAGGAGCGATGCAGGGGATGAATATTGGATTTTTAAATCATGCAATGCACGATGACCCACCATCAGTTAGTACTCAACAGGAAGACCAAAACTTACAAAATATGTTACCCGAGGTTGTCGTAATAGGGAAAGCTCCGGCTTATGTTGTAAAGTTTGCAAATCCTATTTTCGCACAAAGAGTATCTTTATATTCTATATCAGTCATAAAAATAAGTATGGCTGAGGCAGGAGTACACTCAGTGACAATATCAAGCACAGCAAGAACACCTGAAGAGCAAGTAAATGCGATGTATAATAATTTAAAAAATAAGCAAACATGTAATTATGCTCCTGCAGGTCGTGCAGTAGTAAGTCGATATCCTGACAAACAGGAAATGTTAAAAGAGGTTTATAGACAAGGACCCAGTAAAGTGTCAAAACATTGTGCAGATTTTAGGCAACTTAATGTTATAGATATAGCTCCTAGTAGTGTATCCAATAAAGCAGCCTTTCATCGTGCACTTCTGAATAATAGCAAAATATCCAGAGTGCTAGATCCATGGACACCCTCTAAGGACCCTGTCTTTCATATTGAGATTCCACAACATTAAAACTTATATATATGAAAAAAAATATTATTTCTTTTGTTTTTTTTGTTATATTAACAAGCTGTTTGGCTAATGTGACAAGACACAATTGCATGCCCCCAAAATCATTATATGGTTATTGGAGTTTAGAGGGAGTTACATGGTTAAAAATAACGAGTGACTCCATCTATTTCGTAGACGAAGAAGGAACTTCTCCTATCAAATATTCTATAAATAAAGATACGATTATTTGGTATTTTGATGGGATAATTCAAAAGAGCAAGTATAATATAGTCCAAGATACGCTCTTTATGAAGAATGAAGAAGGTACAACCCAATACATACGTGTAAATGATAAAAGGTAGCGTCCTGAAGACCTTTGACGAGACCTACGATGGGACTCCGATAATCTGTTGTCACGCAAGAGAACCAACGACCCGCAGGAATCCTTCGGCTACGACAATCTCGACAGGCTTGTTTCCGTGAAGAGCGGGGCGGCTGAAACCATGAAGATAAGCTATGCCCCCAACGGCAACATCCTCTTCAAGACGGGGGTGGGCAACTTCTCTTACGACAAGAATGTCCGTCCGCATGCTGTGACGGAGGTGGAGAACGCTGACGGGAAGATACCAGGAGAGGCGCTGAACACCTCATTCAACGATTTCGGCAAGATTCAACTGATTGAAGACACCGGCAAGGGGCTCAGGATGGACTTCGGCTATGGACCAGACCAAGAAAGATGGTATTCTGAACTGTCGAGGAACGGCAAGAATGTCAGAAGCACCGTCTATGCCGGAACCTATGAGAAGGTGTGTGAAAACGGCAAGGCACGCGAGTTCTACTACCTCGACGGCAACACCATCGCCATAAGGGAAAACGGAACGGTGAAAAATTATCTCGCCTTCACAGATAATATAGGCAGTATCCTCTCCGTTGTGGATGAAAACGGCACGAAGGTTTTCGATGCCTCCTACGATGCGTGGGGCAAGCAGACGGTGACACTCAACTCCATCGGTCTGCACCGAGGCTACACGGGACATGAGATGCTCAGCGAGTTCGACATCATCAATATGAACGGTCGCTTGTACGACCCCGTTCTCGGCCGCTTCTTCAGCCCTGACAACTATGTGCAGATGCCCGACAACAGCCAGAACTTCAACCGTTACAGCTATTGCCTGAACAACCCGCTGAAGTATACGGATCCGAGTGGGGAATTGGCATGGTTCATTCCTGTTATAGCAGGTGCCATCATAGGATCCTATGCCGGGGCATCCATACAATCAGGAACTGCTGCATTTTGGAACTGGAACTCCAATGCTTGGAAAGGTGCCATTGCCGGTGGAATCATTGGCGCAACAATTGGTTATGGTGTTTCTTCTGCTTTGGCATCTTCTGGTGGAGTAACAGGCCTTACTACAACAATAAAGGGTACAGAGGTCGTGGCTAAGTCTGCAGGTATAACCAGTTCTATTCTGAATAGTGGTAGCATAAACATCGCATATAATGCTATTACTGGCGGTAGTTGGGATGGTGCATGGAAGGCAGGAATCGCAGGACTTGCAACAGGTGCGTGGGCAATAACTGGAGGATTTGGAATGGTTAAGGGCTTCGGTGCTGCGTCTCGTTTTGGCAAGTTAGCCGGAAAACTCGGTTATCAGATGATTGGAACTGTAAGTCAATCAGTCGGGAATAATTGGGCTTCGAACAAAGGAATCTTTTCAAGAGTTACATTAGGATTAGGTCCTATAAACTTGACATTGGGCAAAGGACAAAGGTTGCTGCAATGGGAAAATAATCTTGGAAATATTGCGATAAATGCCTTTGGTCTTGTTAATACGGTTGCCGGTGGGAAAGTCCATTTTAATACAGATAATCTAACATTTGAATATACAGGCGGGCTAATGGATACTTTCCAACCTACACTATCCATGCATGACGGCCGATTATATGAAGTTAGTGCAGGTTTTAGTCCATATACAGTAACGGGAAATAGCAATTTGGGTAATGTACTTAAACATGAATTGCATCACCTATGGCATTCTCGTGCATTAAATGATTTATTTTTAGCGAATTATGGACTTCAAGGATTATATGCTTTGATTTTAAAAGGTAATTTTGTAGCAAATAAAAACTATTATGAAGATTTTGTCGATTATTACAGTTGGTGGCCATTACATTAAATGGTTAATAGCCAGTCTTATTCTTATGTTGTCTCTCCAGTCTTGCGATGTAGCGTATACACTTCCATTGGATAACAACAGGTTTAGTTATGATATTTATTTTCCAGGAGAAGACTATGTTAAGACAAGTTGCATGTATTTTAGGGGCTTTCATTATCTCAATTTTGATTTAAAAGGAGCGTATGTGGTGAATCTGGATTCTTTGAAACTAAGCATCAAAGGTAATAATATGAAGATAATTGGATTAGATACGTCTCTTAAAAACAATTATCATGTTAAGAATCGTCTCGTTGGTGTACGATTATTCTGTGAAGTTAAGGATATATCACAAGAATACAAACAACCTTCCGTCTTGTATGTATTGCCATCAAACTTCATTATGAGAGACAGCCAGAGAGTACTTGTTGATACTATGAAATTCGTACTGCAAAGGCCTGGAGACAAGCACCACTAACCTCGCTTACCCCACTGAATGACTCCTGATTAGTACTATTGTATTAAAGAAGTGTATGCTGTATACATCGCGAAACAGGAACCTGCGACAGACACTTGGTTTGCTAGAGTCTTCGCTTGACGACATGGACAAGGCCAACCGTCGGAATTGGAGAAGGCACAGGCTTGTCTCCGTCAAGAGAGGTGATGACGAAACCATGAGGGTAAGCTATGCCCCCAACGGCAATATCCTCTTCAAGACGGGGGTGGGCAACTTCTCTTACGACAAGAATGTCCGTCCGCATGCTGTGACGGAGGTGGAGAACGCTGACGGGAAGATACCGGGCGAGGCGCTGACAACATCGTTCAACGACTTCGGGAAGATAGAGCTGATAGACGATGCGGGCAAGAATCTCAGAATGTATATAGCCTACGGACCGGACCGGCAGAGATGGTATTCGGAACTGTCAAAGAACGGTACGGATATCCGTACTACGGTCTATGCTGGGGAATATGAGAAATTTACCGAGAACGGCAAGACGCGCGAGTTCTATTATCTTAACGGCAACACCATCGCCGTCAGGGAGAACGGCACGGTAAAGACTTATCTTGCCATCACGGATAATCTAGGCAGCATCCTCTCCGCAATGGATGAGAACGGCGAAAAGGTTTTCGATGCCTCCTATGACACGTGGGGCAGACAGACTGTTACGCTCAATACCATAGGCTTGCACCGTGGCTACACTGGACACGAGATGTTGAATGAGTTTGGCATCATCAACATGAACGGCCGTTTGTACGACCCCGTCCTCGGCAGGTTCTTCAGTCCCGACAATTATTTGCAGATGCCCGACATCAGCCAGAACTTCAACCGTTACAGCTATTGCCTGAACAATCCGCTGAAGTATACGGATCCGAGTGGGGAGTTTTGGAACCTTATCATAGGTGTTGCTATTGGAGGGGTCTTCAACTGGGCGTCACACGGCTTCCAGCTTAATGCGAAAGGACTTGGCTACTTCGCCACTGGTGCTGTCGCTGGAGCTGTCGGTGCAGGATTGGCGTCAGGAGTGAACGTTGCCATGGCAGGAGGCAATTTCTGGACTGGAGCAGCAGGATTAGCCAAGGGAATAGCTTCTACAGGATTCCTTACTGGTGCTGCTTCGGGTGCAAGCGCAGGATTTGCAGGAGGTTTTATATCTGGTGCCGGCAATTCATGGGTAGGTGGCTCCAGCTTTGGAAAAGGTCTTCTTGCTGGCTTAGGTTCTGGAAGCATAGGAGCTTTGGAAGGTGGTTTTGCTGGAGGTTTGCTTGGTGGCCTTGATGCTTTAGATAAAGGCACAAACTTCTGGACAGGCAAGGCGAGTTTTAATACAACAGGTGCTATGGCCTGTACAGAAGGTGCTCCGTCTGATTTCAGAATTGGCGATTTAATTGATGTCAAATATAAGGGAATGTTTAAGGGACAGTATGTCTATGAAAGTAAGCAACTTGGAACATATGCAAGTGGTAATTATGCAGGTTTTACACTTCCCGATCAAGGTATTGTGGTAGGCGATGGAGTTTTTTCCAGCGGAAAAAAAGGAGGATTGGCTATGTTGCAGCGTAAGCGTCCAAAAATGACGTATTGCTTAAAGCCTTAAAATCTGTTACTTTTGTCCTCGACTTAAATTCATACAATTTATGGAGAGAACATCAGATTTTGAACAGCTGCTCTTCCTATATAAGACG
>NZ_VUNG01000077.1 GCF_009695775.1 Hallella mizrahii
ATTCTGGCACTTCGTTGTTAAGAAATAGGTTTCTTTAAATTGTCCATTCAAGCATGCGCCATGAGTCTGTCCAAACAGGCTCTTGGCGCTGCTTTCTTCATTTATCATTTGTATCAACTACCTTTTTTATGTGGTCGTTCATTCATAAGCATCTGCAAGGCTTCCTTTCCCTGCTCTTCGCCATTGCCGTAGCGCTCTTTTGGGCTTTTCCTTACCGATGCGCACTCAGCTACCAAGAGCAGTATCAGCTGTTTCTCTTCACCCCGTCCTACTTCACCGAGCGCATCAGTGTGCCGGGTGGACTGGCTGACTATGTGGCCGAGTTCATCTCCCAGTTCTACTATGTCTATGCCTTAGGAGCCATTCTCCTTGCCCTTGTCTTCTTTAGTCTGCAACGACTCACATGGGTGCTGATGCGCCGCAACGGCGTGTCGCCATCGTGGTATCTGCTGAGCTTCATCCCCGCCATTTCCCTTTGGGCGCTCATGGGCAACGAGAACGTGCTGCTCTCCTTTGCCATTGCCTTACTCGGCATGGAAGAGCTGATGCTCCACTATATCATCGTGCGTGACCATAGCCGTGGTTGGATGGCTCCGGCCATATATCTGCTCATCGCCATCCCCGTGGGTTACTGGCTGGTGGGACCGGTCGCAATCGGATTAGCATTGGCAACCGGGTTCCACAGATCCTCCTCCACTCTCTCAAAGAGAGAGGGAATGAGCAATTCACAAACACGCCCACACGCCTCCTCTACAAGCATGAGCCCGACACAAGTCCAATCCTTTGCCGAGAAGAAGGCGGAGCACAAGCCGTTGGTGACGCCAGTGGGATGGATGCTGCTGAGCGTTCTCTACTTCGTGGCTGTTGTCTGGCTGTGCGGACGCTTCTTGCAATATCCTTATTACAAGTTGTTTGGTGGCATCAACTACTTCCGCTATCCCGGCATCATCCCCGTGATGCAATGGGTAGTGGCAGCACTGTTTGCCCTGTTGCCCCTCGCAGCTTCCTACCTACCACGTTTGGAGGGAAAGAAAGCCATGCGCACCGAAATAGCTCAGATTGTCGTCATCGTGCTTGCCGCCGTGCCTCTGCTGCGCCTCAGCTTCGACCGTGCCACCTACGAACTCATTGATTACGACTATCTCGTGCGCATCCACCAGTGGCAGCGCATCATAGAGAAAGCCGAGAAGCGGCAGGCCTCCTCACCGATGAGCGTGAGTTGTGTCAACCTCGCCCTTGCCATGCAGGGGCAGCTCTGCGACCGTCTCTTCGAATTCTATCAGAATGGTGCTGAGGGCCTCTTCCCCACATTCACCCGCGACATGACTTCCCCGCTGCCCACTGCCGAGGCGTTTTATCAGCTGGGCATGGTCAACGATGCCGAGCGCTACACCTTTGAGGCTCAGGAAGCCATCCCCAACTATCGCAAAAGCGGACGCCTGACGCGCCGCATCGCCCAGTGCGAGATCATCAACGGCAACTATGCCGTGGCCGCCAAATACCTGCGCATGCTTGAGAACAGTCTGTTCTACCGCCAGTGGGCCCGTAGTCAGGAGCGTTTCCTCTACAACAGTGCCGCTGTCAAAGCCGACCCGGAGTACGGCCGTCTGCGCGACATCCGCATCAAACATCACGACTATCTCTTCAGCGATCAGGAGATGGATCAGATGCTCGGCCTGTTGCTCGTCGACAACAAGAAGTACGACAACCGCATGGCCTACGAGTATCTCATCGCCTACGAACTGCTTCAGCGTGACCTGGACCGCTTCATGCAGTACTATCCCCTGGGGCGCTTCGTGCAGTTCGACCATATTCCCTACGCTATCCAGCAGGTGCTCATCGGCTCGTGGCTGCAACGCCACAACACGCTGCAGGGCATGCCCTACAGTGTAGACCGGCAGAATGTCGACGCCACAGTGGCCTTCATCCGTGCTTATATGACCAACCGCAACGATCCTGCCCTCAACCGGCCGCCTCTCGCCTACAACGCTTGGCACTATCTGCTCATGAGCGGCAATACCAAGAAGAAGGGCAAGGAGAAGATGCAGACCATCTATTGATAACCTTTTAGAACAACACAGAAATGAAGAAAATAAGTTTCATTATCGCCTCATCGCTTGTTGCGGTCGTCTGTCTTAGCCTCGGACTGTTGACCTCGTGCAGTAGCAAACCCTCCAACGCTACGCCTGTCAACGTTCTGCCAAGGATTTTTCCTGACTATGCCGGTACAACCATCCCCGTGGACATCGCACCCCTCGACTTCAGCGCGGTGGGCAGGGATGCCGAGTCCATGTACGTCGTGGTGAAAGGTTCGAAGCGTGGCAAGATGGAAGCCAGCGGCGACTATGCCGACTTCGACGTTGATGGGTGGCACCGTCTCACCGAAGCCAACAAAGGCGGAAAGCTCGTGTTCTCGGTATACATCAAGCGCGGCGGCGAGTGGAAGCAATATCGCGACTTCACGGTCAATGTCTCCTCTGACCCGCTCGGCGAGTGGGGACTCACCTACCGCCTTATTCCTCCCGGCTACGAAGTCTACGGCAAGATGGGACTCTACCAGCGCAACCTGAGCAACTTCGACGAGCAGGCCATCCTCGTCAACACTGCCGTGCCCGGTGCTTGCCTCAATTGTCATACAAGCAACCAAACATCGCCCGAACAGTTCACCTTCCACATCCGTGGTGCCAACGGCGGCACGCTCATCTCGCAGCACGGACGCGTGGAAATCCTTAAAGCCAAAAACGACTCGCTCAAAGGCTCGATGGTCTATCCCTATTGGCACCCGTCAGGACAGTGGGTTGCCTATAGCACCAACCAGACTCATCAGAGCTTCCATGCCGTCCGCAGCGAGCGCATCGAAGTCTTTGACCAAGCCTCCGACGTGCTCATCTATCATCCCGCCACTCATCAGATCGTGCTCAACCCAGCAGTGATGACGAAAGACCACTACGAAAACTACCCCGTGTTCTCGCCCGACGGACGCACGCTCTACTTTGTCTCCTCTACGGCATGGGACATCCCGGCACACTATAAAGACATCAAGTACAACATCTGTCGCGTAGGCTTTGACCCGAAGACCGGACACACCGTAGGCAAGATCGACACCATTTTCAACGCCCGTCTGATGGGAAAGAGTGCCAACCATCCGCGCCCATCCTACGACGGCCGTTTCCTGCTCTTCACGCTGAGCGACTATGGCTGCTTCCCCATCTGGCACAAGGAGGCCGACCAGTGGCTGCTCGACTTGCGCACGATGAGCGCCCGCCCACTCACGGAAATCAACAGCGAGAACACCGACTCGTGGCACAACTGGAGCCGCAACAGCCATTGGATCGTCTTCACCTCACGACGCATCAACGGCTACTATACCCAGCTCTATCTGGCTCACGTCGACAGCCGCGGACGCATAGACAAGCCTTTCCTGCTGCCTCAGCGCAATCCCTGGCTCTACTACGACCGTCAGCTCAACAGCTACAACACGCCCGACTTCACCCTCCGCCCCGTCCGTCTCAACGCCCGTAAGGCTGCCGATGGCATCCGCAGCGAGCAGCGCGTGGCGACGGAAATCAAGTAAGAAACGCCAAAGAGGCTGCTAATAGAAGGAACCTACTTAAAAGAAACGATTACTACAGCTCATCGTTTTTTTTAGATGAAACGATGGTAAATTGAAAAAAATGACGTAAGTTTGCAGTAGAATCATAAAAGGCAGGCACAATGAAATATCCTATTGGCGTACAAGACTTCAAGAGCATCAGAGAGGACGGCTATGTTTATGTAGATAAGACGGCACTGGTGTATGATCTGGTGACCCGCGGCAAGATCTACTTTCTTAGCCGTCCACGCCGATTTGGCAAGTCTTTGCTTGTCTCTACGCTGAAATATTATTTTGAGGGGCAGCATAGTTTGTTTCATGGGTTAGCAATAGACAGTCTGGAGCATGAGTGGAAGAAATACCCTGTATTCCATCTTGACTTCAATGGTTCTTCCTTTCAGGATGCGTCAGCGTTGCGTGATATGCTTACCACCTTCGTTGCCGGAAAAGAGCGTCTCTATGGGGGTAACCCCGACGCCATCACGCTGGGAGACCGCTTCGCCGGCGTTTTGCATGCAGCACACGAGAAGACAGGGCTCCGTGCTGTCGTGCTTGTCGATGAATATGACAAGCCTATCCTCGACGTGCTGGACACGGGACTGACCATGAACAGTGGGCCGGAAGGGCAATATGTGGAGGATAGCAACCGAGAACTGCTGAAAGGTTTCTATTCTGTCTTTAAGAAGGCTGATGCAGACCTAAAGTTCGTGTTGTTGACAGGTGTCACTAAGTTTGCACAAGTCAGCGTGTTCAGTGGCTTCAATCAGCCTAATGACATCAGCATGGTGTCGAAATACGATGCTTTATGCGGTATCACGACAGACGAGCTCAATACAGTGTTTGCTGACAGTATCGCTGACTTGGCGCAGGCCATGGGGCGCACTGTAGAGGAGACACGCAAAGAGTTGCAGCGCCACTACGATGGTTATCATTTCAGCAGCCGCATGACAGACATCTATAATCCCTTCAGTCTGCTCAAGGCCTTTGACAATCTTTGTATCGGCGATTACTGGTTTCAAAGCGGCACTCCGACCTATCTCGTACGCCTGCTCAATCACTGCAATGAGAATCTCAACGAGATGGTAGGAGAATACTACGACCCACAACAGTTTATAGACTACAAGGCAGACATTGAGCAACCTTTGCCCATGATATATCAAAGTGGCTACTTAACCATCAAGGACTATGACAGCGACTTGGGACAATATAAACTTGACTTGCCCAACGACGAGGTAGCCAAGGGGTTTGTCTCGTTGCTCTCAGCGGATTATCTAAGGACTAAGGAGAGTCCTATCACTATTTGCTCACAAATGGTAAGGGCGCTGAAAAATGGAGATTCGGATAGATACAGAGATATCCTCACAGCTTTCTTAGCCAGTATTCCCTATTCAGCGAGAAGAAAAGAGAATGAAAGAGAGCGTGAGCGCTATTTCCAATATACAATCTATCTTATCATGAGGCTGGTGAGTGTCTATACTGTTTGGCAAGAGAAAGAAACGAGCCAAGGCCGCGCCGACTTTGTGATAGAGACCGAAAAATACATTTATATCATCGAATACAAGTTAGATCGCACAGCAGAAGAGGCTCTCACCCAGATCGAACAAATGGGATATGCACTCGAATATGCCAACGATCACCGTACGCTATATAAAATTGGATGCAATATCAGCAGTAAAACAGGCACTGTTGCAGGTTGGATATGCAGGAAATAGTCTTTCAAAACATTTTCTGTGTGGTGATGTCCGTACTAATATTCGTTAAATAATTAGTTGCTCTTTTGTAATCTTCTAAAATACAGCTACTTTTATGGAAAAAACCAAGCCAATGTTACTCAAAGACTTCTTCAATAGATT
>NZ_VUNG01000078.1 GCF_009695775.1 Hallella mizrahii
TGGACATTGCCACAATAGTCCCAATACCGGGGATGCCCTTCAACAGCTCGTAGTTGTCCTTGTACCTGTCAAGCAAGGCGAGCTTACGCACCTCTCTTGTCGCAGTGAGCAACGTTGACCGCAGGGTTTCGACCTGCATAATGAGAAGGTCAAGGGACTTGCGTGTCGGTGAGAGCAGCGTGACGTCTTCCTTAAGCCATTTGATGAAAAACCGTGACCAGTGCGTGCCATGCTTTGCGAATCTTTCAGGCATCTCTACACCATTGCTATGGAGCATATGCTTGACTCGGGACTTGTAACCGCCGAGTTGCGTTTGGATTGTCTTTCTGATCCTTAACACAGAACGGTCGTCTATGTTCTCACGCTCACGGATGTATATCGGGCGTATCTCGTCCGCACGAAGTGAGCGGGCAAGTTTCAGCGCATCAACCTTGTCTGTCTTCATCAACTCCTCGTACTGGGTGGTGGGAACATCTGCCGCGTGTGTTACAACGCAGTCTATATTGTATTCCTTGAGGGCGTAGTAAGTGGAGAAGCCGCTGAAGCCCGACTCATAAACTGCATGGTATTCGCCTTCTGGGAAATTTCTTCTCAAAAAGTCAAAGAGCACTTTTGCCGAGGATGCCTGAGAGAATCTCTTGGCAAATCCTGACTCGGTCAGCACTGCGACCTCCCAAGTTCTGGCGTGGACATCGATTCCTATAAAAATATTTTGTCCTTTGAAAGAAATTTTGTTCCTTTGCATATTGGTACGGTTTTAATTGTTATTGTGTATTGTTCTTTCATTTTGCAAAAATACAATCCAATTATTACCGTGCCAACTTTTTACTCATCTTTTTTAGATTTTCCTTTCATCGCATTGAGATATGCGAGGGTTCTCGATGCGAAGCGGAGAGGTTCATCGCGTCTCTCAATGCGAAAAAATCTATACTCCGCAGGGTATCAATGAGCACACCGGTCGGTTCACAGTTGCAAACATAGTAACTATTATGAGGACAGTGACGTGTTCTTCGGCGAGCATACGCTGAAGTTCAATCCAGTCGCCATTGTCATGGAGGAGAGGACCGCACTGCTCGGAGCCCTCTCCGGGTATCCTCTCCACTGGCTTGCGGTAGGACACAGCAGACAACTGACAAAGAAAATGATTGACAAACTCCACGGCAGGCAGGTTATCCTGTTCCCCGACAGTACGGTTGACCAGGAATGGGAGATACTGTTCGGAGCGGAGGTGAAAGTTGACAAGACGTATGTGAAGACGGACATCAACAAGTATCTAATCGACAGAATAAGGAAGGGAGGTGTCGGCAATGGATAACGGAATAATTTCATACAGTAAAAACTTCCGCACAGGAATCTCTCATTCTCTCGCGGACTCACAGGAAGATGAAAACGATGCCCATAACTTTATCACTAAAGTTATGGAAAGTCTTTTGAGAGTTGATGGGGCAAGTTAGGCCTTTTGTCACTACAACGGCACTTGCCCACCCGCGAGGGGGAGTGGGAACCGGTGCGCTCGAAACTCGCTTACCTTTCACTTTGTATATAAACCTATTCTAAAGACACTATAAAAAAAGTTACACAAATCAAGACAGAGTTCATACAGATGCGTGTGGACCCCCCGTGAAAAGTCTGGCTAAGAAGACGGCAGGCGAACACTTCGGAGGAAACATGAGCGACATGTTCCGCTATGCCCTCCATCACTGTAATTTCCAGGATGACGGTGATTGCTCTTATGATGATGAACGCGGAAAAGACTTTACACGTATGGACAGGAGAACGTTAAGTCTGCTGTCGTCCATCCATGATGAGTACGCAAGGCTGAATACGGAGCTGGGCCGCATCGGCAACAACATCAACCAGATTGCCTACCACGTCAACGCGCAGTCGATGTCAAGTCCGTCGCCTGTGACACGGCAGTCGGCTGATGCCCTGGAGGATATCCGGAAGGCCATGAACTCCATGCGCACCTCCAACGCCAACATCTGGAAGAGAGTCAAGGAACATCTTACACACAACTCAAAAACTGAAGAGCTATGATTATCACAAAACTGAAGCCTGTCCACGGCGGCGTGTTCCCCGGGGCGGCCTACAACGAGAAGAAAGTGCTGGAGGGCGTGGCCGAGCTTGCCGGGTATGCCAACATCGACGGTAACTTCCTGCACACGCTGCGCACGCTCCACAGTGTGGGCATAGACTGCTCAGGTGAGGTGGAGCGCTACCTGCAAGACCGCTCGCAGACATGCGGCAACACGAGGTCAACGCAGTGGCAGATACACCTTGCCCTTTCCTGCGAGGGACATGAGAAGAACAAGGAGCAGCTTGTCGGCATCGCCCATGCCATGATGAGGGAATACGGGGCTGGCCGGCTGCCTTATCTCATCTATTTCCATCACGACACGGAGAACAACCACGTGCACATCCTCACGACAAGAGTGACTGCCAAGGGCCGGCTGCTTCCCGACCACAACGACTATCACAGACTCTACGACGCGCTCAACAGCGTCATCAGTGAGGACCAGAAGAACGACCTTGAGCGGATGCTCGGCTACAGCTTCACCACTGAGGGACAGCTGATGAATATCGCACGCTGGTTCAACTACACGGTCGGCACGTCGAAGTCTGATGATGACGTGTTGTCATTCTATCATGGTGGGGCGGAGGCTGTCAGGGTCAGACGCAGCGACGTTCAAGAACGTATTGCCGACTGCAAGAGCGACCGCAGGGAGGCGCTACGCCGTGAGGAAGCCGCCAGGCGTGCGAAGGCAATCATTATCAAGTACCGTGAGCTGAGCCTGAAACAGAATCCTCCACAATCAGACCGAAAGCAGGTGACGGGGAAAGACAAGCCTGCACGCGCCAAGACCCGCAAGGAGCTGGTCAAACAGAAACAGATGCGGAACCATCCCGACATCAAGAGCCTGACCGACTCTAGCGGGCGTTCATTGTCCACAACCGAGCAGTATCAGATGCAATGGCTGGTTGAGACCCTGCGCGGCAAGCTCGGCATTGCCGTCCACTTCCAAAAGGACAAGAACGGCGTGGTGCGAGGATACGGCATCGTTGACCATAATAATAAGGTGGCGCTCAACGGCAGCGACGTGATGAAGCTTGCCGATGTCGTCAACTTCGAGGAGTGGAAGGCTGTGCAGGAGACGAAGGCTGCTGCCAAGGCAAGACGGACAGAGAGGGCGAGCCGGACAGAGAGAAGCTGGCAAACGCCGAGTACCCAACAGACGGACAAGCCCAATCAGTGGAACAAGCCCAGTCAATCGGATAAGCCCAGCCAGACGGTGAACCCTGTCCAGACAGAGAAGCCAATTACCATCTACCAGGCTGACAGCAGACTGGACATTTATCGTCCACTATTCAAGGCAAAGGTAGGCTTGCAGAACAATAATGCAATCGTCCGGATGGAGATCGATGGTAACATCTACGACCGCCAGATTACCGATGACCAGTTGAATATGTATTTCGATGCTCCTAAGGAAGCACAGGAAGACGTAGCCATCCGTCTGGCTGTCTTCTACTTCCACCGCGAGATATACAAATTCTACCGTCAGCAGCTGGCTCAGCGGTATATCACTGAAGGAAGCAAGACGCTCGACATTCCCGAAAGCAAGGTGAGATGCTACAAGCAGTGGAGCGGTGCGTGGAAGCTTGCCCTCGACTATGGGGACGCGAGTCTGAGATACGACCTGACGGATGCCGAGTCGCGCCTTATGAACCGGATAGCGGATAATGACTCCGAGTTCCGCGCCACGAAGGTAAGACTGATCAAGGAGTATATAACCCGTGACGAGGCAAACGCCATGCTGCGGAACATCAAGTATGAGCTTGCAGCACCGAGCGCCTCAAAGGGCAGTGCCATGCCGGATGTGATAGCCGCCTTTGTCAGTCAGCACCAGCAGTTGATGATGCGGTTGGTCTCTCTCCTCTCCTGCAATGTGGGAAGCGGTGTCAACCGGGAGTTCGAGGTCGGCGGTCGCCGCAGACGCTGGGACGATATAGATGATGAGCGACGGTTCAGGAGCGACATGTCATGGTAAAGAGTCCAATAACCTAGTTTTTAACAGATTAATCATTATAACAATGGAAAAGAAAGACAATTCTAAGATTCAGAATCGTCAATTTGGCGATATTCACGGATGGGCAAGGAAAGCCAATGAAGCCACAACACCTTCCTGGTGGTCATCAACGACTGAGTCTGAGAACAAGCCGAAGAAGCGGAAGAAGCGTACGGACAGCATTGCCAATACCGATCCTCTTCCCAATTTCTCTTTTGACAAGAAGGGAAAGACCTGCTCCAAAGAGCCGGAGGTCATCCCTGCCGTCGAGGAAAGCAGTGCGGAAACTATAGAACCGCCCAAAGACCTGCCGGTGAAGAAGGAAGGCTCATCGAAGAAGGCAAAGAGCAAGACTTTCCACGAGGCGAAGGAGAACGAGAACTCAGCTCCCGCCAAGCTGAAGACCTCAGCTAAAGCATCGGAGCCTAGCTGTGCCGACAGCCAGCCGGCAGTGTCTCCTTCTTCAGATGACCTGTCGGTATTATGGCGTGCCGCCTCTGCTTCCAAAGCTGGTAAGTTCGCCGCGTCGCAGGTGTGGATAGATAAGGAGCTGTACCGTCAGATTGAAGCTTTCAACCTCAGATGTGGCAAGCCCGTGCCGACCAAGCATGTCATCAACGCAATACTGCGGATGTTCATAGATGGGCACAAGGCTGAGATTCAGAAAACGATGAAGAGAACATGATGAAAACATCTTAGCGTTCTATAATAAGTGCCTTTTCTGTCAGGAAGAGGCACTTATTGCAGCGTTAATAGACGTATAAATAGTGTTCACTGAATATATACAACTCGCTGATATTCAGAAAATAGCAGCGTTTTTATTTGGTGATTTAACATTTAATTGGTAGCTTTGTAGTGTTAAAGAAAACAGAAGATGAAGTATACGTCGCAGAATAAAAACAGACAATTGACGCTGGATATCTTCAGGTCGTCGCTTGACAGCCTGGACAAGTCCAACCGTTGGGTCATACTGGGCGATACTCTTCCCTGGGCCGAACTGGAGAAGGTCTACAACTCTAAA
>NZ_VUNG01000079.1 GCF_009695775.1 Hallella mizrahii
GATTACCGCTACAAATGTAACAATAATAAATGAAATGACAAAACATAATAAGTTAAATATAAACTGATTTATAGATAATTGGCTTTGCAGCTTGCGTTATCGCTACAAATTAATCGAAAATTCAGAACATAATAATAACTCCCCATAGCCTAAGATCTGTGGCTCATTGGAAAAAGAAGAGGCGGTCACCTCTTTCAACTGGCATTTCTTGTTATTCATGCTTGCAAAGTTACGAACAAAGATGCGTTTTTTTGCACCTTTGTTCCCGAAATGAATGCTTTCGTCGCTTTTTTCGTGAACTATAGTTCACAAAATGTCCCTACCTTTGCACTCGCAAACCAGAAGAGGACCTTCCTCCACCTTGGAAAATCATTTGATTCCAACGCGTTTATCTGTTGCACACTACTTTGAGTAGAAGAATTCAGGATGAATACAAATGAATAGACGAAAAATGATAAAAACAAAACAGGCATTGCTCACCATAGCACTTGCCTCAGCACTCTGCGCCCCGGCGCAAAAAGCCCACCGACTGAGCATCCATGACATGTTTGGTATTCTTGATACAGAAAACCGCACCATGAAAGCCAGCGATGCTGCTGTCTCCACAGCCAAGAAAGGTTGGGAGAGTGCCCGTGCCCAACGGTTGCCGGACATCAACACCTCACTCTCGGCGAGCTATATCGGTAATGCGCTCCTTACCGACCGTGACTTTACCAACGTCCACGGACTCTCTTCTCCGCATTTCGGCAACAACTTCGCCCTCGATGCACAGCAGGTCATCTATGCCGGCGGAGCCATCGACGCCGGGATCGAGCTCGCTGCGTTAGGTGTCAAGCAGGCGGAGACCCAGAAAGCCGTGCAGCGCCAGAACCTCCGCTTCGCCGCTATAGGACAGTATTTAGAATTGCAGAAACTCGCCAATCGCGAGCAGGTGGTGAAGAGCAATATTGCTCTCACCCAACGTCTCATCGCCAACATCGAGGACCGACAGCGGCAAGGAGTGGCATTGAAGAATGATGTCACCCGCTATCAGTTGCAGTTGCAGACCTTGCAGTTGCAACTGACAAAGATAGCCAATTACCGCGCCATAGCCAATCATCAGTTGTGCAACACGCTGAACATCAGTGTCAACGACTCCATCGTACCCACAGACGACGTTGCCAACGGTGCTTACGAGAAAGCGGGTGAAGACCGCTGGCAGCAGCAGGCTGCATCATCCTCGCCGCTTCTGCAGCTCAGCGACCTCGGTATCGACATGACACGCAAACAGGAGAAGTTGACACGTAGCGAGATGCTGCCGAAGATAGCCGTGGTGGCTCATGAAGGATTCGACGGCCCCGTCACCTTCGAGCTGCCTCCTGTCAACAAGAACCTCAACACCTGGTATATCGGTGTCGGCGTGACCTATTCGCTCTCCTCACTCTTCAAGAGCGACAAGAAGCTGCATCAGGCCCGTCTCGCCACGCAACAGGCTGTGTTGCAGAAGGAAGTGACGCGCGAACAACTCAACAATCAGGTACAGGCCGCTTACACCGAATATCTCCAGAGCTTCGTGGAGCACAACACGGAAAGGAAGAATGTGGAACTGGCCCAGGAGAACTACCAGGTAGTGAATGACAGATACCTCAACCAGCTGGCGCTTATCACTGATATGATAGATGCCAGCAACACTCTGCTCGATGCACAGCTGCGAGAGGTGGATGCCAAAATCAATATCGCATACAATTATTATAAAATGAAATACGTCGCCGGCGAACTGTAAATCCGGTACACCTTCGTTCCTGATGAACGGAAAAAGAATCACATCAAGAGAAAAATCAGACATGAATAAGAGAAAGCAAATTTTACGGTCGTATAATCTATTGGTCATCGCACTGCTCGTCTTCGGTGCCATCTATGTGTGTGCACGTTTCATCCACTTGGGTGATGTCGTCTACACCGACAACGCAATGACCTATCGCAACATCTCGCCAGTGAACACACGCGTCCAGGGATTCATCAAAGAGATACGCTTCCAGGAGTTTCAGCATGTAAAGAAAGGCGACACCCTGGTCATCATCGAGGACGCTGAGTTCCGTCTGGCATTGGCACAGGCTGAGGCCGGACTGAAAGGTTCCCGTCAGGGCAGCGGTGCGGTGAGTGCGGGCATCAGAACCACCGGCAACAATGTCAACGTGGCCGCTGCCGGCATGGAGGTTGCCTCGGCAGGTATCAGTGAAGCAAAGGAAGACATGGACAATGCCAAGAAAGACTTCAACCGCTTTGCGGCCCTCCTCAGCCGTGGTGCCGTCACCCAACAGCAATACGACAATGCCAAGACCCGCTATGAGCAGGCGCACAGCCGGTGGATGGCTGCCCGTGCCCGGCTCACGCAGGCTTCGGCAAGCCGTACGGCAACGGCAGGGGTCGCAGGGGAGCAGCGTTACCGACTCGGACAGAGCCGCGCCGGAGAGAGTGTCGCCGATGCTCAGTTGAATCTGGCACGCCTCAACCTCTCTTATACAGTCATCACGGCGCCCTGCGACGGATATGTGGGCAGAAAAGACATCTATGTCGGACAGCTCGTGCAGCCCGGACAGCTTCTGACGCGTGTCGTCGACGACGCCGAGGTGTGGGTCATCGCCAACTACCGTGAGTCACAGATGAAGCATGTGAGCAACGGCGAGGCTGTCACCTTCACCTGCGATGCCGTACCCGGTGTGACCTTCAACGGAAAAGTGAAGAGCATCAGTGCCGCCAGCGGTGCCGCCTATGCGGGACAACCCGTAGACAATGCCACGGGAAACTTCGTCAAGGTTGAGCAGCGCGTGCCCGTGCGTATCGAACTGACTCGTGACAACAAAGTCGCTGACATCCGAAAACTGCTCAGTGGACTGAATGTAGAAACAGAAGTACATTATTAATACTGATGGCAGATCCAATGATCGGGCGTCCGTTCGCGATGCCCATGATAAAACCTTTCATCCCCAAAAAGGTCCAGCCCTGGCTGTACCTGCTGTGTGCCGTCATCTTCCAGATGGTGAATACCGTCTATATGGGCTCCATGCAGCAGATGGTGGGCGACCTGGGGATTATGCGGGAAGACGTGTCCTTCATCTTCCTCTGCGGTGTGGTGGGCGTGGCCATGCCTTTCCCCATCCTCTTCCGGCTGAAATTCCGATACACCAACCGGCAGTTGGAACTGTTCTCCATATCGGGAATGATCATCTGTATCCTCCTCACGCTGGCATTGGTCAACTTCACCGACGTAGCTCTCACGCTGCCTTTGATGTGCTTGTTGTCCTATTGCTGTTGCTTCTTCAAGCTGATGGCTACCTTCGAGGTCTTCAGCAATATCCAGTTGTGGATGACGCCCAAGCGCCACTTCGAGATCTTCTTCCCTCTGCTCTATATCGTTGTGTTGGGCGACATGAGCGCAAGCTCATGGATGTCGCAGCAACTCACCTATTACTGTGGATCGTGGCAGGCTACCCAATGGTTTATCGTTGGCGTGCTCCTGCTCGTGCTGCTGTTCATGTACACCTGCACACAGCCGTTCCGCTTCATGAAGCCGCTGCCTTTCATCTCCATCGACTGGCTCGGACTGGCCTTGTGGTCAGCTTTCCTCTTGGAGCTGATATGGCTGTTCAACTATGGGGAGCATTACAACTGGTGGGACAGTGAGCTATGGCTCAACGTCCTGGGAGCAGTCATCGTCACTTTCTATTTTGCCCTACAGCGCATGCGCCACATCCATCATGCCTATCTCGACTACAGAGCCTTCAAATACAAGACGTTGTGGCCGATCCTGTTCATGTTTGGCGTGGCAGAGCTGATGAACTCCACATCAACATCCTTGGAGAGCGTATATACCGGTGCCATCATGCACTGGGGTATGATGACGTTGTCCATACAGAACATCGTGGCCATCATAGGCAGCATGACGGGATGCCTTTTCTGTCTGTGGTGGATGAAAATGCTCCGGCTGCCCTACACGCGCCTGCTGACCATTGGCTTCGGCTTTCTGTTAGTGTATCAGGTCTGCATGTATTTCTACATCACACCGACCCTGAATTTCGAGCGCCTCATCTTCCCCACCTTCATCCGCACCTTCGGCTACGCCATCTTCTTCACCACGCTGACGCTCTACTTAGAGGAGCTCATGCCTTTCCAACATTTCTTCATGGGACTGACGATCGCCGGTTTCGTGAGGAACGGACTGGTCAGTGCCATCGGCGGCGGTCTCTACGGTTTCTCGCTGCGCCGCCATATCGCCGACAACCTCGTCAGCGGTCTGCCCTTCACCGTGTTCGACAGCATGCTCATGGCCATCAAACAGCTCTATGGCGTCACCTGTCTGATAGGCTGTGCCTTCATGCTCTTGCTCATGCTCTGGCATGTGCAGCCGGTACGCAGCACCCTCAAGCGACTGCCCTACTGGAACACCATCGGCAGAGCGATGAGGAAGGAATTGGGAAAAGAATAAAGATAATCATAGTTACTAAAGTTTCCCACTTGCCATTTTACAGGCTTCCGCGAATAATCGCACATTGCAATATGTTGACTGACAAACGATTAATATTTTGAAAATAAAAGTTAACACTCTGTATTAGTGCATAGTCAC
>NZ_VUNG01000008.1 GCF_009695775.1 Hallella mizrahii
ATGGTATAAAGGTACAAAAAAAACGGGACATATGCAAGGAAACAGCGACATAAATACGGTATATCGGATGCATAGAAACAGGCTCTGTGCATAAACATCTAGACAAATTAGTTTGGCAGCAGCCTCGGTAACCCCCGCCCCTACGTTCTCTCCGCCTGCCGCACCGTCAACGGGGTAATACCTCCCAAACGATGTGGATGCTATCCACCAAAAGTCTACTTCTGACGAATCACAACTTACTAACTTCTCCATCGGTAGTGACATTATCCACCGTAGGGGCGGGGTTTATCCCCGCCCTAACCCCCGTGACAGTAATCATTCCACACCCGTGCCATATGTTTGTATATCTTTTGCGGGGTTAGGGCGGGGATAAACCCCGCCCCTACGTTCTCACCGCCTGCCGCACCGTTGTGGCGACATCATCCAAGTAGGGGCGGGGTTTATCCCTGCCCTAACCCCGCAAAAGATATGATTTAACCGATATGGTTACGTCTTACTTGACTTTGAAGTGAAACCAATCGATGTCTACCTGTCCACCGAGCTGCCGGGTGGCGTAGTTGTAGATGCCAAAGCGTGTGCCCATGAAAAAGCGACGGTAGTCGAAGACGAGTTTGAAGCCACTCAAAACCGTTGTCCAATGCTTGCCGTCGAGGCTGTAGGCCAGTGAGGCCACATCTTTGTGGAGACGGAAATCAGCACTTACCTTCAAGTAGACGATGTTCTGTGACAAGACCTTGCGGTAGACTTCGTGACGATGATCGGCAAGGACATGGAGATCCTTTGGCTCCATCTCCACAGAGTCCGTCGAGGCCACGATATATTTCTTACCCTTTTCTTTCACTACGGAGAGCAGGGCGGCATCGTTCTGAAAGGCACAGAAGCCTGCCACATCGCCATCCTGCATCTTGCTGACATCCATGCGGATGATACCCTCGCTCTGTGGTCCCATCATGCGCGTGGTCAGTGTGTTGCGGGCCAGAAAGATGTTGGGAACCACAGCAGCCGTATGCAGACGCAGCCAGCCACGGCGCTCGGTGAGCGACCAGGCGTTGTCCACGGGGTTGTGGTTCCACTGCCAGTCGAGGCTCAGTGTAGGTTTGTTGAACTCATCGCTGTTGACGATGCTCGTCTTCTTATTGCCCGCAAAGGGTACCTCCATCGTTGCGGGCACATAGTCAACCTTTGGCCAGCCGTCGACCCAGCGGACGGGAGAGAGCGTCGGCACGCGGCCTACGCCGCCACGATCCTGGAAGATCAACGCAAACCAACGGCCGTCTGGCGTGTCTACTATCGTGCCCTGCCCGACACCGCCGAAGCCGCCGAACTCTGTCTCGAGCATCACACGCTTAGTATATGGGCCTTGGATATCTTTTGCGCGGTAGACGACTTCGCGGCGCGGATGGCCGTTGGTCCACGAAATCATCTGGAGATAGTAGCGACCGTCGTGCTTGATGACACGAGAACCTTCGAGGAGTCCCTTCTCCTCACTGTCGCGCTGGAAGAGCTGGCGGTGAGAGCCTTCCACGACCTGCTTGAGATCGCTGCTGAGCTCCACCATCTCGCCGGTAGCATAGAAGACATACGCACGGTCGTCATCGTCGAAGAACAGCGTGGCGTCGTGGAAATGAGGCAACCGGCTGACGAGTGTCCACGGACCTTCAGCCTTCTTGGCCGTCATGATATACGTCTCGCCACCGGGATTGTCATTGGGAGCGAAGAGTGCATAAAACCGTCCTTTGTGATACTTCAGCGAGGTGGCCCACTGCCCGCGGCCGTAGACGGTGCCCTGCTCCATATTATATTTAGGCGAGTCAGTGAGTTTGTCGAAGATGTAGCCCACTGTCTGCCAGTTGACAAGGTCGCGCGAGTGCATGATGGGACCGCCCGGCATGAGGTGCATCGTCGTCGAGACCATATAGTAGTCGCTGCCCACACGGATCAAGTCCATGTCGGGCACGTCCGACCAGATGACGGGATTGGAGAACATTGCGGTCTGCGAAGCTTCGTGATTCACGATTTTGCCCATGGGCTTCTTTACCGTCTCCGTTGCCATCATGGGCAGAGACAGTGCAGCGAGAAGCAGAAGGGCTGGGATTGTTTTTGTTTTCATTGATTTGTCTGTTTCTAATCTGCTTGATTCATGAACATTCAGTTCTTCTTTGTAGAACATGGAATTGCCATGAATTAACCACGAATGATTTACAACGATGATGTTGATGAGTAATTCATGGTCAATTCATGAACATCCATGTAAAAGATATATACATGAAACAAGCAGCTAATTTATTTAGTCTTTATTGTTATTTTCTCTAACACCACACCCGGGTCGAGTGGTTCGAAGACGAGGCGATGGATGCCGTCGCTCAGCTGTTGCAACGGCAGCGTGACCTGCTTTTCAACGATGCGGCGGGCTACCGTTGGGTAGTAGATGCTGTAGATATTCTCCGGCTTCTCATTGAGGTTGGCGTTGAAGTTCACCGTTTTACCCTTGCCGTCGAGGCTCACGCGGTAGCGCAGTCCACCCTGGTTGAGGAAGTCGAGCGTGCATTTCGTTGTCACGGTGATGGTCACGCTATCGGTGGGTTGCATACCATGGAAGCGATACTCCAGTTGTGCGCCGTTGACCGATGCTGTAGTTGGACGCAGCGTCATGGCACCGAGCGACGGTCCCATGAATGGGATGTCGATCCAGCGTGCGCCTTCGCCGTCGCGCTTGCTAAAGTAGTGTTCGGCCTCCAAAACCACTTTGTCTCCCTTGGCATCGATGATCCAGCTGTCGGTACGTGGCTTCACCTGATAGAGTTTCGGCAGCATGTCGTGGGGGAAGTTGTCGTTCCAAGTGGTGTATCCGATGTGTTTCTGGATCATCATGCCGTTCCATTTTCCTCCTGCAATATTGTGATTGTAGGCAGCACAGAGCAGAGAGTCACGACGGAAGTCGTGGCGGCAGCGCTCCGCCCACGTGTTGGCATCGGGGTTGCCCTGCTCATAGAGCTGATGGTTCATGGCTTGGGCATAGTACATGTCGTAGAGATTGGCCATTGCCTGCACGGGGAAGAGGATGAGTTCCTGGTAAGCGTCGCGACAACTCTCGGGCAGAGCAGTGTATTGGCGTAGGGCGTCACGCTCCAAAGCAGCGTAGTCGCTGACCACCTTCTCCCATTCGCCATCCTTCAGACTGTAGGTCTTGGCATCGAGCATCTCCGCTGTGCAGCGTCCGGCATACTTGCATTGCAGGTTAAGAATACGCGCGGCCTCCGCAGCCTGCTCCTCGCCGAAGGCAGCCGCACAGAAGCGGCGGGTGTGATCCAAGAGGTTTTCTGTGGTGTAGGCAGTGGGGTTCCATGCCATGTCGATGAAGAGCTGGATGGGGTATTCCATCGGTTTGAGGTCACCGACATTGAGGATCCACAGCCGGTCGATACCGTTTTCGGCAGCCAACGTCAGCTGTTCCCACATATTCTGAATGGGCGTCACGTTGATCCACTTCGAGTTTCTCGGAGCCCCCACATAGTCGACATGATAGTAGAGTCCCCATCCGCCTTTGCGTTTTCGCTCTTTTGGCGTAGGCACACGACGTACGTCGCCCCAGTTGTCATCACAGAGCAGCAGTGTCACATCATCGGGCACACGCAGTCCGGCGTCGTAGTAGTCCATCACCTCTTTGTAGAGAGCCCATACCTGCGGCACCTCGCTGGCCTTCTTGCCACGTTCTTTCTCGATGATGCGTCGCTGGTTGCGGATGATTTTCTCCATGAGCTGAATGTTTGTGTTTTCGCTCATAGCCATGTCGCCGTCGCCGCGCATGCCGATGGTGACGATGTCTTCCGTATTTTTGTTGCGTCGCACGCCACCTGCCCAAAAAGCGTCCAAGGCCTTCTGGTTCGTGGCATAGTTCCACTGCCCGCCTGCTGCCTCACGTGAAGCGCGGTCCTGCGGCTCTACGTTCGGGTCGTCGGTGTGGCCATGCCATTCCTTTTGTGAGCGGCACATCGGCTCGTGATGTGAGGTGCCGATGATGATGCCACGGTCGTCAGCAGTCTTGCTGTTCAGTGCGTCGTCGGCGTAGAAGGCCCAGCCCCACATGGCCGGCCACATGAAGTTTGCCTTTAATCTGAGCAGCAACTCAAAGACGCGGTCGTAGAAACGGTGGTCGCCGTAGTTTGTGCCATAGGTGTTTTTCACCCATGTTGTCAGGCAGGGAGCCTCGTCGTTGAGGAAGATGCCGCGGTACTTTACTCTTGGAGAGGGCTGGTATTGGCGGCCGTTGCTATATATAATATGGTCTTGGTGCTTCACGGGAACATCAGCCCACCAGTACCACGGCGAGACACCCATCTCGCGACTGAGCTCATAGATGCCGTAGATGGTGCCGCGCTTGTCTGAGCCGACGATGACGAGGTTGCCGTCGACAACGTCGATGAGATAGCTCTCCCATTGGCCCCGCAGTTTCCTGACGTCGATTTTATGGGCTTTGACGATGTTGCTGATCATTTTACTCTTGCCGAGCGTGCCGGCGATGATGCGTCCATGTTCCGGCAAATTGACTGATGTAGCGACAAGTATGGGTGCTGCTTTGCCACAGACACGCCCAATATCAGCACTGAGATCGCGTGCAGCCAATCTGACACCCGTCCAGTCTGTGGTGTCCACCACGATGGCGGCAGGTTGCTGTCCGGGCTTGGCAATGTAAAAGTCATTGGCACTGGCCAGCAGAGGAAACAGAGAGAATAAGAATAGGAGGATCTTGTTCATATTGCTTATAAAAGATTATCTAATGCCAAAAACGGCATACGACTTCCCGGGTTGGGTGTCGATGTCATATTCATATACGTGCGGAATCTTCACCTCTTGAAGTTTTTGTGTGTGGATGAGCGGCTTCCTGACTACGGCAGGAGCAAACAGCGCATTGGGGCAAGCACCTTTGGCTTCCCGCAATCCCTGTCCTTTCAGAGGCTGGTAAGCGCGCAGACGCAGCACGCCGCCGATGGTAGAGGTGATGGTGGCTTGTTTAAGCTTGCCGTCGCTCCACTGTTCACTGACGACGAAACCACCACGGGTTCTGATACCCTTCACGCTTCCCTCGTGCCAGGCAGCAGGCAGTGCTGGCAAGAGATGCACGGCACCGTCGTGACTCTGTACCAGCATCTCGGCGATGCCAGCGGTGAAACCAAAGTTACCGTCAATCTGAAAGGGCGGATGCGCATCGAAGAGATTGGGATAGACACGGCCGTTGGGATACTGCCGTTGCAGTGAGTCGCAAGGTAGCAGGTGCAGCAGGTTGTTGATGATTTGCAGCGCATGATCGCCGTCGAGCATACGTGCCCAGAAGTTGATCTTCCATCCTAAGCTCCATCCCGTGGCCATATCGCCGCGCTGGAGCAGGGTGGTGTGAGCGGCGCTGAAAAGCTCAGGATGGCTGAAAGGCGAAATCTGATTGCTCGGATACAGCCCGTAGAGATGAGAGATATGGCGGTGCTCGTCTTTCGGATTGTCACCGTCTTGCAGCCATTCTTGCAGTTGACCGTAGCGACCTACTTGCATGGGAGGCAGCAAAGCGAGCTTCTCTTGTGCCTCGTGGCGGAATGTCGTGTCGGTACCGAGTATTTCTGAAGCCCTGATAGCCGAGGACAGTGCGTCGAAAGCAATCTGGTTGTCCATCGTGCACCCCGCTGTTACGGACGTGCGTTTACCCATTGGGCCGTGCTCAGGACTGACAGACGGAGAGAGGAGAAACGCTTTGTGAATGTTGAAAGTTGAAAGTTGAGAGTTGAGAGTTGAAAGTTGAGAGTTGAAAGTTGAAAGTTGAGAGTTGAAAGTTGAAAGTTGAGAGTTGAACTGATAGAGCGAATCTGTGGGCACGATCTGGCCATAGTCCATCAGGAAGCGGGCGGCGGAGCGGAGAACAGGATACCACTGACGTAGGAAACTCTTGTCGCCTGTGAAGAGATAGTGTTGCCACAGATGCGTTGTCAGCCACGCTCCGCCACAGGGAAACATGCCCCAGTAAGCACCGTCGATCGGGCCGGCAACACGCCAGATGTCGGTGTTGTGATGAGCTACAAAGCCGCGGCAGCCATACATTGTCTGTGCGGTTTGGGCACCAGTCTGGCTGAGATCGTGGATGAGAGAAAAGAGAGGGGGCAGGGTAGAAGTGAGGTTGGTCACCTCTGCCGGCCAGTAGTTCATCTCTGTGTTGATGTTGATGGTGTACTTGCTGTCCCATGGTGCGAAGCGTTCCTTGTTCCAGATACCTTGTAGGTTGGCTGCCTGACCGCCGGAGCGTGATGAGGAGAGCAGGAGATAGCGGCCATATTGAAACATCAGCGTCACAAGACGGGGATCTTGCTGCTGAGGATATTGCTGGAGCAAAACGTCTGTCGGAAGAACCTGACTTTGTGATTTTGCGGGATTGATGCTTAAGCTTACCGTGTTGAAAAGCGGCTGATAAGCAGCTATATGTGCCCGAAGTTGCTCGGCATAGTTACCGGCAAGAGCCTGCTCCAACGCCAGTTGTGCCTTGCCTTCCGCGTTGCCACTGATGTCGTGATAGTTGACGAAATTCGTGGCAGCGGTCAGATAGATGGTAGCGGAGGTGGCATGAGTGATGCTCAGACGATCGTCTTGACTCATCGTTTTGCCGTCGGTTTTCACAGCCACCTTGCACACGGCATGCAGTCCGGCCTTTACGCCTTCCTGTTCTTCACCCTGACAGACCATCGACAGTTGCTGTCGCTGAGCCTCTACCTTGTGGTTGAGGATTGAGGAAAGCGAGACACTGAAGTGCAAGGCACCTTTTCGCGAAGCCTGGAGATGCACCGCCATGAAACGCCCAGCAAAAGAAGTGAAGACCGTGCGCTTGATTTTCACACCGTCTTGAACGAAAGTTGTGGTATTAACCGCTTGCTCCAGAGACAGAGAGCGATGGTAGCTGTTGTCACCAGAGAGCTTGGCCGATGCTTTGAGCTGACGTTTATTTCCCTGACCTTCCGTAGGCATGTCAATGAGCAGCGAGCCCAACGGCAAGAAGCGCATACCGTTCTTGCCGGTGAAGAAGTTGCGGTTGATGACGCCCTCGGCCTGTTCCTCCTTACCATGACGAATCAGTTTGCGCACACATTGCAAGGAATCTTTGGCACGTGGCGCATCGTTGTTGTATGGTGATCCGGACCAGAAAGTAGTCTCATTGAGGTCGATACGCTCGTGCGAAGTACCGCCGTAGACCATCGCCCCGATGAATCCGTTGCCTAAGGGCAGTGCTTCCCACCAGTTTCGGGCAGGTTGCTGATACTCCAAAAGCAACCTTTCGTGGATAGAAGGGGTCGTACTCCAACTCTGAAGACAGATGAGCAGGAGTGAAGAGAGCATCAGAAAATACCCTTGGGTTTTGTTTTGCCAAGTATAGATAGAAGGAAATAGCTTTACCATCATGATTCGTTTCCAGTTATTTTTGCAAAGTTACGCATTTTGTCTCAATGTTTATTTGCCAAACGTTTCATTTTGCTTGTTATTTGTTGCAGATGAAATGTATTTTTGCTCTTTTGTTAGTTTCCTTTGTCAATATCCGAACAGTATTTTGCATATTCGTTATTTTTGTGTTACTTTGCAGCAAGAAAAGAATTAAAGAGTAGAAGCATCGATGAAAGCGGTACTCACGATCACAGGTTCAGACAGTTGTGGCGGTGCCGGCATACAGGCCGACATCAAGACGATCAGTCAGTTGGGTGGCTATGCCCTCACGGCCATTACGTCCATCACGGTTCAGAATACGTTGGGTATTCAGAACTATTACGACTTGCCCCCGGAGACTGTTCGGGGACAGGTGGAGGCCGTCATCAATGATGTGGAACCCAATGTTGTGAAGGTGGGACTGATCCGCACACTTGCCACGCTCAACGTCATTGTCGACTTGTTGCAGAAATATCGTCCCGACAGCATCATCTATGATGCCGTTGTGCGCACAGCTCAGGGCGAGCAGTTGATACCCGATGATGTTCACGACATGATAGTCCGGCGCCTGCTGCCCCTATGTACTGTAGTGATTATCGGCAAGGAACAGTCCATCAGCAAGTTGCCCGATTCGATACATACGATCGCTATCGACGACAATCCCCAGCACGGTTACGCCAACGGCTTTTCCTCAGCTCTGGCTTGTTTTGTCAGCCAGGGACTGTCAGTGGCCGAAGCCAAGGGTAAGGCCCTGGCTTTCGTAAACGCCCAGTCAGCCACAGTCTCAGATGCTACGGGGCGCTGTGGCGAGCTTTATCGGTTGTTTCTCGAAGCGATCGCCGAGCGGGGCGACGAGTATCACGACATTAACTATTATGCCGATCACCTCAACGTCAGTGCCCGCTACCTGGCGCAGGTCACCCATCGGGCTGTGGGGCTCACCCCAAAACAGATTGTAGATAAGGAGATGACACATATCCTACAGTCAGCATTGCTCTCGTCGGCACAGCCACTTCAGCAGTTGGCATACGACCACGGCTTCACCTCCCAGCAGCATTTCACCAAGTTCTTCAAGAAGCAAACGGGGCTGACGCCAAGCCAATACCGTGCGGAGGTCAAACGGAAACGGAGAGAGTGATAAAAAGCGAGTTAGTATTGAACACTTATAAATCAGGATAAGAAACACAACTAAAAGACAGAAACAATGGAAAACGACAGACAAACTTTGAACCGCAACTTGGCACAGATGCTCAAGGGCGGTGTGATCATGGACGTGACAACGCCTGAGCAGGCAAAGATCGCGGAAGAGGCAGGAGCGTGTGCCGTCATGGCGTTGGAACGCATCCCCGCAGATATCCGTGCCGCAGGCGGCGTGGCCCGCATGAGCGATCCGAAGATGATTAAAGGCATTCAGGCTGCTGTGAGCATCCCGGTGATGGCCAAGTGCCGTATCGGACATATTGCCGAGGCTCAGATCTTGCAGGCTATCGACATCGACTACATTGACGAGAGTGAGGTACTTTCGCCTGCCGACGATGTCTATCACATCGATAAGACACAGTTCCGCGTGCCCTTTGTCTGTGGTGCCCGAAATCTGAGTGAGGCTCTGCGCCGTATCGCCGAGGGAGCTACGATGATCCGTACCAAAGGTGAGCCAGGTACCGGCGATGTGGTTCAGGCCGTGCACCACATGAGACTGATGCAGCGTCAGATCCGCGACCTTGTCGCCAAACGCCCCGACGAGCTTTTCGAGGCAGCCAAAGAGTTGCAGGCACCTTACGATTTGGTGAAATATGTCCATGATCACGGCAAGTTACCGGTGGTGAATTTTGCAGCCGGTGGTGTGGCAACGCCAGCCGATGCTGCTCTAATGATGGAGTTGGGCGCAGAAGGTGTGTTCGTTGGCAGTGGCATCTTCAAGAGCGGCAACCCCCGCAAGCGTGCCGCCGCTATCGTCAAAGCCGTCACCAACTACAACGATCCGAAGGTGCTGGCAGATATCAGTGAGGATCTTGGCGAGGCCATGGTGGGCATCAACGCCGACGAGATACAGCTGTTGATGGCCGAGAGAGGTAAATAAGCGAGAGGAGGACCTTTGTCTATGAATAAACGTATTGCTGTGTTGGCACTGCAAGGAGCCTTCATTGAACATGAGAAGATGTTGCAGCGGCTCGGTGCGGATGTCTTTGAGATCAGAGAGAAAGCCGACTGGCAACAGCCTAAGGACGGGCTTGTCATCCCAGGTGGCGAGAGCACGGTGATGGCCAAACTGCTTGTGGAGTTGGGACTCCACGAAGAGATTCGCAACGATATCGTAGCCGGTCTCCCCGTCTTCGGCACGTGTGCGGGTCTGATACTCTTGTCGGAGTATGTGCGCCAGCATGAAGATGAGGAAGCGGAACCGATGGCAGGAGGGCTGTCGACCATGGACATCACCACTTGCCGCAATGCTTACGGTCGTCAGTTGGGCAGCTTTGCCACGGAATCCGACGTAGAGGGTGTGGGCAAGGTGCCGATGACGTTCATCCGTGCGCCGTATATCGAGTCAGTAGGACCCAAGGCTGAGGCATTGGCGAGCGTCGACGGACATATTGTAGCCGCCCGCCAGGACAATCAGCTTGTCACCGCTTTTCATCCAGAACTCACTGATGACACTCGGGTGCACGAAGCCTTTCTGAGGATGATATAAGAGGAATAGTAGCTGTAGATCTGTAAGCCACGCTAACTCTTCCTCCCTCTCTCAACGTGGAGAGGGAGGAAGAGTTTCTTATTTGTTTTTTTCTTCCCGATACACTTTCGGTGATACACCATAATAGCGCTTGAAGACCTGCGAGAAGTGGTTTTGGTCATTGAAGCCGACACGATAAGCAATCTGCGAGATGTTGATAGTTCCCAGATCGAGAAGATGGACAGCCTCCTTCATGCGAATGTCGCGGATGAACTTGCCGGTGGCTATTCCTGTCATCTCTTTCATCTTGCGATGGAGTTGGGCACGGCTGAGGCCTATTTCTTCAGCTAATGTCTCTACATTATATTCGGGATCGGAGAGATGATCATGGATGCAATTGACGATACGCTCCATCAGCACTTCATTGTTGCCCTTTATCTCTTCCTGCCCGATCATCTTCTCTATTTGCGGCTCTGTCGTCACCTTGCCTTTGACACGTCGCAGCGTGTTGATCAGATTGTCGATCGTCAACCGTAACTCTTCCATGTTGAAAGGTTTGGAGAGATAGGCGTCAGCACCATGACGCAAGCCCGTGACACGGTCATCAACAGCGTTTTTGGAAGAAAGCAGAATGACAGGCAGCGCACTGAGATGGGGATTTTCCTTGATTCGCTCCAACAGCGTGATGCCATCCATCTCCGGCATGGACACATCGCTGACGACAATATCGTAATGTCCGGGCATCATCAGCAATTTCTTCATGGCCTCACGCCCATTTCCGGCCACGGTGACATAGTACTCATCGCCCAGCTCCATGGCCACATAACGCGTCAACTCCTCATCGTCGTCAACAAGCAGCACCTGTACATTGCTCTTGGGACGTGAAGCACCTGTCACGCCTTTGTCCTGCAGTGCCTTGCTGTCAATGATTTCCTCTGGCATGAGATGATCCTTTCCAAGCGGCAGGGTCACCGTGAAGCAAGCGCCATGTGCCACATCCGTGCGGTTGGAAGCCTCTATTGTGCCGTGATGCAAGGCCACAACGGAGCGGCAAAGATCCAGTCCGATACCGGTACCCTGGATTTTCAGATTGGTGTTGTTCACACCTTGGTTGAAACGGTCGAAGAGGTGCTTAGCCGTCGATTCGTCACCAACACCAATGCCATTGTCAAGCACCTGGATGACAGCATTGGTGTCTGTCGAGGACAAGACGATTCGAATCTCGCCACCGTCGTCGGTGTATTTAAAAGCGTTGCTGAGCAAATTGCCGATCACTTTGTCGATGTTCATCCGGTCGATCCATACTCGCACATCTTGTTCATGCTCAAAAGTGAAGTGCATGCCACGTTGCTGAGCCTCGTATTCATAGAGCTTGCAGGTGCCGGTGATCAGTTTGACGAGGCTCGTTTCCTGACAATGGATCTGCAGGGCCTCTTTGTCGAGTTTGCGCTTGTCGAGAATCTGATTGACCAGCTGACTGATACGCTTCGTGTTGCGGTCGATGACCTGCAACAGGTTGAGCTTCGAGGGGTCTGTCTCTGCCGACAACAGGTTTTGCAACGGATTGACAATCAAGGTCAGCGGTGAGCGCACATCATGCATGGCGTTGATGAGGAACCGCATCTTCGCCTCGTCAAATTGGTGCTGCTTCCGGTGCCAGTAGAGATGCCAAAGATAGTAAGCCAGTAAGCAAAGAAGCAAAAAATACACGCAATATGCCAAGGTGCTGGCATACCAGGGCGCATGTACCACAACATTGATCTGACAGACACCCGGCAACGTGCTGCCGCCATAGACAGCCCGCACTTCAACGGGATAGGTGCCCGTGCCCAGACTGTTGAACCGGATGGTGTTGTCGCCCGTGACATTGGTGTGCCAAGAGCCATCCTTGATACGGTATTCATAGATGACACCAGCCGCGTCGCGGTAGTCGAGAAGCGAGAAAGTCAGCGTCAGCGTATGGTTGCGGGGATACATGTCGATTTGTCGGTTTTTCGGCAAATGCCATACATCGTCAATCAATGCCCCTGTGAGCCGAACCCTGCCCTGCCGGTTCTTGATCTTTTTCACCTTTTGAGGATAAAACACGGTCAAGCCGCCGTCAAAGCCAAACCCCATCATGCCATCCGAGGAATGAAAAGATACATTGCCGAGATATTCGCCGGTGATCTGGCCGTAGCCGGTACCGTAGGAGATGAAACGGCGTAATCGATGGTCGTATTGCCACAGACCCGCGGGCGTGCTGCCCCACAGATCGCCCCACATGTCACTTTCGATGGCACAGATTTTCTGATCCTGCAACATCTCACTGCCAGGGTAGAGCCTGGCACGACGGGCAACACGGTCGTAGAGATAGAGCCCCGCTTCGGTGCCTATCACGATGTCGTCTTCGGGAGTGACACACAAGGTTCCCGTAACAAGTTCTGGCAGCAAATGATTCCAGCCAAATGGATGAAAGCTGCCCGTACGCAAATCGAGACAGCACACGCCATCCGCCGTCGCCATCCACAGACATTGATTGCGATCTACGACCATCGAGTTGACCCAGTCGTTGCACAGATGACCCAAAGGACCCTTGTCTGAAGAAAGATAATGGTGTGATGCCTTAGTGCGTGTGTTGTAGCTCACCACTCCCTGTCCCATCACTGAGAAAAAGAGCGTTCCAAGACCGTCATCGCACATCACGCCTTTTAGCCCCGCATACTTTAAAACTAAGGAAAGGCGTCCTGCCACCGGATTCAGCTCATAAAGGCCATCGCTGCGGCCCACCCAGTAACGGCCGTCACTGCCATGATAGACTATACTCGCGTCGGAGATGCCGTCTACATGCTGCGTAACGATGCCCTGATGATTGAAACGGTACAAGGCATTGCCCCAGACTGTACACCACATTCCGCCATCGTCGGTAGCCGCTACAGAAGACAACGAAACGTCGATGACTGGATTCTGAGCCATAAACGACCATACTTGGAAAGGCATTGGATAGTCGTTGAGAAGCAACAGACCTATACGGAAACAACGAACCCACAAATTGCCGTTCTTGTCGAAATCCAAGGCGTGAACAGGCGCAGTGCGGAGATTGAAACGGCCATGAATAAAACTCAAAGGTTGAGGAGCCGCATTACGACTAACTCGATAGACGCCTTGCTCGGTTCCCACATACAGTTGACCGCCGGGCGACAACCGCGCACATGCTAAGCCGGCATTGCGTATCTGATCTGAAAGACGATAGCCCGCATCTACAAATCGATTGCCTTTATACGACATCAGCGTATGCTTGAAAACCAACAATATCGTACCATCACAATCGACAGCAAACTGACAGACTTCGCCCTGCGGCAGCTTCCAGCGATTCACTCCTGCAATGTGACCGTTTTTCAGTACGACACGATAGAAGACATTATTCCTTCCTACCATCCAAAGATTGCCTTGACGGTCAAAGCAAAGCCGACCCAACATCTTGTCCCTGACAAGATGGTTGAGCCGGGTTGCTTCTTTTATTTTATCGCTGCCGTTACGGATCACAAAGACGCCATAACCCGATGTGGCTATATAGATATCGCCATTCTTTGCTTCCGCCAAATCGGAAACTCTCGGTTGTATATTCTTTGGGAAAGAAACATTGTCGAAACGGTTAGTAGCAATATCATAGCGTGACAGATTCTTGTTAGTACCCACCCACAGTCTGCCTTTGCTGTCGCTCAGCATGTCGCAAATCTCATTATTGCCAATGCTGTGAATATCGTTGCGATGATGCTGGAAAAGTGAAAAGCTGTAACCATCGAAGCGATTCAAACCATAATCGGTGCCAATCCACACAAAGCCATAACGGTCTTGGCAAACGGCCTTGACTGCACTGCTGGATAGTTGCTTGCCGGTATATAAGACTCCACCCAACTTCAAATCCGTGCCTGCTGACAGATCTGGGTCAGCGAAGGCGCACAAAGAAGGACTCTTCGGCAGAAAAGCTGCGAAGAACAAAACAAAGCATATCAGTGCAATTCGTCTCATCATCATCATTCTGGCTTTTAGTCTTGTTTAGAGTTTAATATGATGCAAAGATAATAATATCCATGGAAAAACGTTTCAATTAATGGATTTAAGTCCGGTCGGTGCAACATTTCTTATCCTATAATGCAACGTTTGTCATAGATAACCTGCCTAAAGATCAGCAAAAAACAACATGCCCGACAGGGCATCTGTCCTGCCGGGCATACAAACGTATATATAATAAGGTGTTGACAAAATAAGATAAACCGGCGGTCATGCTTAGTCAGCACGAATCCTCTTTCCCGGTTCTTTTTTCTCTTCACGCTGTGGGTGTGCAGCACCAAGGGCTTTCATCAGCTTCTGGCGACTGATCTGCGTCCGGTCATAGACAACTACAATAAGATGATGTCGCGAACTCCATGAGGCGGAAAACACACCGGGGAGCGTACGCACCAAAGAGTCGACTCTCTCCTTCCGGTCGGTCGAACAGCTGACCGGGATCTTAACGGTCGAATAGCGGCTGTGCGCTGCAACTGTCGTGGCAGCGTGACATAGAAACAAAAACAGTACCAACTGGGGAAGAGGGTTACAGAACAGCATTGGACATTTCAATCGGGATGCTAATGTGCTCAACACATTCTCTACCTTCTGCTTGATTCTTGTCCTGATGAACGCTATTCCTTTTCTATCTTTTTCCATATTGCCTATTACTGTTTCAGATTATTTCCACCTCGCGTGCCCGGGAGGGACTTCCCTCTCTTAGGCAGGATTGGTGAGGGGGCATTTTATCTCAACTTCTTCATATTCACATGAGTATAGATTCTCTCTATGATGAGCGGGAAGATGAACAGCGTGAAGAGCGTGGCCCCGACAAGTCCACCGATGATCACCGTGGCGAGCGGACGCTGGCTCTCACTGCCGATGCCATGACTGAGTGCGGCGGGCAGCAAGCCGAGGGTAGCCATCATAGCCGTCATCAGCACACTACGGATGCGCGAGTGCATGCCACGCGTCACTGCGTCGGGAAGTGCGTAGCGGTGGCGCAGGAAGTGCTTGATGTCCATGAGCATGATGACACCGTTCTGTATACAGATGCCGAAAAGACAGATAAAGCCGATGCCTGCCGAGATGGAGAAGTTGGTGTGGGTCAGGAGCAGAATGAGAATACCACCCACAGCCGCAAAGGGCACATTGGTGAGCACAAGTCCGGCGTCACGAGCATTGCCGAAGAGTACATAGAGAATGACAAAGATGAGCAGCACGCTGATGGGAACTACCTGCGCCAAACGGGTCGAGGCACGCTTCTGGTTCTCGAAGTCACCGTTCCAAGTAATCTTATAACCGGCTGGTAACTTCACCGCCTTCGCCACCTTTGCACATGCCTCGTCGACAGCCGAACCCATGTCGCGGTCGCGGACACTGAACTTCACGGCACAGTAGCGGTCATGGTTCTCGCGGTAGATGATCAGCGGACCGGTGATGGAGCGGATCGTGGCCAACTCGCTGATAGGAATCATCTGACCGTCATCAGTGGGCACCTTAATCTTTGCTATGGCCTCCGCATTGTTGCGGAACGGCTCCTCATAGCGCACTACGAGGTTGAACTTGCGCTCGGCCTCATAGACTTGTGAGGCAGCCTTGCCACCGATAGCCATCTCTATGATGCTCTGCACGTCGTCTTTCTTCACTCCGTAGCGCGCCAAGCGGTCCTCGTCGATGTCGATCTGCAGCTCCGGCTGTCCCATGTTGCGGATGACACCAAGGTCGGTGATGCCGCGGATTGGCTTCATTGTGTGATAGACCTGCCAGGCCAGACGCTCGCTCTCGGCAAGATCCTTGCCGTAGACCTTGGCAACAATGGCTCCTTTCACTCCACTTACAGCCTCCTCTACATTGTCGGAGATAGGTTGCGAGAAGTTGAAGTCAATGCCCGGATAGACACTCGGCCGCCGGTTCATGTCGTCGACAACCTGCTCTTTCGTGCGTCCCGTCTTCCATTCCTTCTCGGGAAAGAGCTTGACAAAGAGCTCAATGTTGTAGAATCCCGTAGCGTCGGTGCCGTCGTTGGGGCGTCCTGTCTGTGTCATCACCTGGCTCACCTCGGGATAGGACAACAGGATATGTCGGAACTCATTGGCGAGTTTCACGCTCTGCTTGAGCGATACACTCTGTGGCAGCGTGGCGCGCGCATAGACAGAGCCCTCGTTCATCTCGGGCAAAAACTCAGAGCCGAGCAGATGGAAGCAGGTCAAACCTGCTGTCATGCCCACAAGGGACAGGGCGATGGCCTTACGGTAATGGTGATCCTTTTTGAGCAACAACGACGACAAAACCGGTACAAGCGTCAGCGTGAAAAGCAAAGCGCCGAGCAGGGCAAAGCCAAGGGTATAGGCCAAAGGCGAGAACATCTTGCCCTCTACTTTCTGAAACGTGAAAATGGGCAGCAGAGCCGTGATGATAATGAGTTTGGAGAAAAACACCGACTTGGCCTTGCCACGTGCTGTCTGTCTGACCATGCCCAAGTGGCTGCGCCGGTTGAACGCTTCCATGCCGATGGTACGTGCCTGCGCCGAGAGTGCCACGAAAAGCGCCTCCACCATCACCACGGCACCGTCGATGATGATACCGAAGTCGATGGCTCCCATACTGAGTAGATTAGCACTCATGTCACAGACATGCAGAGCTATGAAGGCAAAAAGCAGTGCCAAGGGTATGACAGAGGCCACGATCACCGTTGTGCGCCAGTCCTTCATAAACAGCAGCACGACAAGGGTGACCAGAATGATGCCCTCCACGACATTGTGCATCACCGTGCCCACGGCAAGGTTGACGAGATCCTCGCGGTCGTAGAAAGGCACGATCTTCACGTCCTTGGGCAGGTCGTCGTGCTGTATCTCTGCTATCTTGCTTTTCAAAGACTTAATAACCTCCTCGGTGTTCTCACCTTTGCGCATGACCACAATACCCTCCACGACATCATCTTCCGTGCCGCGTCCTACCTGCCCGAGCCGTGGCTGGCAACTCTCGTGGACGCTGGCCAGGTTGCGTACAAGGATCGGCGTACCACCGACATTCTTCACCACGATGTCACCAATCTCGCGCACGTTGTTGATAAGCCCGATACCGTGCACTACGTAAGCCTGGGAACTACGCTGGATGACATCGCCGCCGACGTTGACATTGCTGTTGGCGATGGCCTGATAGAGTTCGAGCGCACTCACGCCATAGGTGGCGAGCTGGTTGGGATTGACGCTGACCTCAAAGGTCTTTACCTCGCCGCCGAAGCTGACAATGTCGGCAATACCGGGCACAGAACGCAATTTGCGCTCGACAACCCAGTCTTGCAGCGTCTTCAACTGGCGCACCGACCGCTTGTCGCTGCGGAGCGTGTAGCGGTAGATTTCACCCGTAGGGCCTGACAGCGGCTGCACATCGGGATCCACGCCGTCGGGCAGGTCGGCATCGTGAAGCAGGTTGTAGACTTGTTGCCGCGCAAACTCGTCGTCGACATGATCGTCGAAGCAAACGGTGACTACGGACAGACCAAACAGCGTGGTAGAGCGGATATCGGTCTTCTTCTGTACCGAATTCATGGCAATCTCTATAGGAATGGTGACAAACTTCTCGATCTCCTCGGCAGAGCGTCCCGGCCATTGTGTGATGATGGTCACCTTGGTGTTGGTCACGTCGGGGAAAGTGTCGATAGGGGTCCGGCGGAAACTCACCACGCCCATGATCACAACGATCAATGTGACGATAAGGATGAGATACTTGCGCTTGAGCGAGAAGGCGATGATGAAATCGATCAACTTATTCATTGCCCAGTGTATTAAAGACCAACAACGCGTTTTTGCTCACCACACGCTCACCAGGGCGCAGCCCGCTGTAGATGTATGCACTGACGGAATCCATATGCTCTACTTTGACGCGCTGTCGGCGATAACGTCTCTTACCCATATCTTTGACGACGTAGTCCACGCCGCCGTCGAAGACAATCGCCTTGGAAGGCACACAACAAAAGGCTTTGCTGCCCATGCCGGTGGACACATGCACCGTGGCAAACATTCCGGGACGGAGCAAATCGCGGCCATTGTCAAGGGTAATACGCACTTTCATCGTCTTGCTCTCGTTGTCAAGCATTCGATACACCTTATCTATATGGCCACGAAAGACTGCGTCGTCGTAAGCCATGGTGGTGACGGTGACAGGTGCTCCCTGATGTATCTTGGCGATGTCGCTCTCATAGACATCGGCAATAACCCATACTCGACTGAGATTGGCTATCTCCAGCACCTCACCGCTATCCTGACCGACATAGCTGTCGTTGTAGATATTCTTCGCCATGACATAGCCGCTGATGGGCGAACGCAGCACGGCGGTAGCCCTGCCACCAAAGCCATTGATACTCGCTACGGCAGACAGCCGGCTGCGCTCGCTGTGTGCCATGAGCAATTGCTCACGGGCCTCAGCCACCTCTTTATCCGATGCCATTCCCGAGCGGTGCATGTCCTGTTTCATCTGATAGTCGCGCTGCGCCATCTTTATCTGTGCATCGGCGTCGGCAAGTCCTTTGTTGTAGTCGGCAGCCGCCTCGCTGTGGATAGTGGCCAGCCGCTGTCCGGCAGACACTTGGTCACCGACCTCTACAGTCAATCCACTGACCCGGCCGCTGCATGGAACAAACACCTTGCGCACAAGACGCTCGTCGCAGCTCACGTCGCCATTGAGCGTGAGCGCATCACCATAGCTGCGAATCAACACGGGAGTAGATACCACCACGTCGTTGCGCAAGGACTGGTAGGTATCCTGCTCAGCCTTTTCCTCCTTCGATGAACAGGAGACCAGACACAAGAGTCCGGTAAGAAACAGTATATTTCGTTTTTTCATTATTCTCGTTTTATTTTCAGGTACTATTATTTTTTCGATGTCAAGAAATCAAGACTTCAATGATCTACCCTTAAGGATGATACACCAATTCCAAAGTTCTCAAATCCATGATACACCTTATTTATCTTATCCACACAACCTTAAGCCGCTCGGCGGCCTGTAGCATTTTGCTTTGGGCGTCAAGGTGCGCCAGCATCGTGTCGCGGTAGTTGATATAGAGATCCACAAACTCCACGAGTGAGATATGACGGCTCATAAACTGCTGCTCAGCAGCAAGCAGCATCTGGCTGAGATCCTTGTCGAGAGAGGACGCAGGTTCAGCAAGCTGCTTAAGATATTTTCCCACGATATCGAGATCTGTCTGCCGCTGCAATGTCAGGGCGAGCCGTTGTTGCTCCTTGTCAATGGCAGCCTGCTCCAAGACGGCCTGTGCACTGCGGATGTTTCCACGGTTGCGGTTCCATAGAGGTACTGCCACGCTCAGCCCCACGGCAAAGTAGTTGTGCCCTATGCTTCCGTTTTTGTCATATTCTCCTTGCACGGCCATCTGTGGCAGGCTTTGTGTGTGCTGCCAGCGAAGCGCATGTTGCGCCGCCTCAACCCGATGGTCCGTCAACTGTATCTCAGGCAGCGTATCGAGAACCGGACTTTTGTCGGAATGTAAGGTAAGATAAAGTCTCGATGCCTGGGCTACGGCGGCTTGCTCATCGAGATCCACGGTGATGGACTCGATGCCGGGAAGGGCCAATAATTGTCGTAACTGAGTTTCCAAAGCAGCGGCCTCGAGAAGCAGGTCGGTCTGTGACTTGCGCAGTTGATAGACCATTGTGGCAATGCGCTGCGTCTCCATAGCAGCGACATTGCCTTTCTCACTCTGCTCACGGCAGGCTGTGAGAATCTTCTCTGCCGAAGCTATCTCCTCATCATAGACACGAGCTTGTCGCTGCTGGTAATAAAGGGCAATCATAGCTGTGTGCACCTCCGTGCGCAAATCACGCTGCGTCACGAGCAACTGACTGTAGGATGCATTCAGCAATGACGTGTTTTGTCTCACCTGTTCAGCGTGCTGGCCACCGATGGCAAAAGGTTGCGACACTTGCACGTCGACTTCTCCAGTGCTGCCAGGGTCAAACCATCGGCGATTGGTGGGGTTTTGTACATTATACATTACATTGACAGTGGGATTGTCATAGCTACGCGATTGTGTCAACAGTCCTTCCGCGACGGTTACATTCAGGCGTGCGGAGCGTAGAACAGGATTGCGCTGGGCCAGCAGACTGTCGGCCTTTGCAAAACTGAGCCGCACGGCACGAGCTCCATCACAACAAGCCCAAGCCATGAAAAGCATCAGACATAATCGTATTTTCATATTACTTTTTTTCATCGCCGCAAAGTTACGGACTTTGCGCAAAGCCTTGAAACAGAATCGATGAGAATGCTTTCATACCATATTAAAGGTTTTTAATGGCCTTTCTTTGCCCACCCCACCAAAGCTCCCTACCTTTGCAGAGAATTTAAAAGTCGCCTCAGCGCACTGCAATATCATCAAAAGGAAATGCTATTAAAATTCTTTCTCACGTGTAATAAGATAGGCGCGTTCACACTTGGTGGCGGCTACGCCATGATACCTGTCATGGAACGGGAGTATGTCGACAAAAACCACTGGCTCGACCGCGAGGAGTTTATGGATATCATGGTAGTGGCACAGACCACTCCCGGCATCTTCTCCATCGACATGGCAAGCCACATCGGTTATAAGCTACGTGGAGTGTGGGGCGGTATCGTCGGTGCGTTGGGCATCGCGCTACCCTCCATCATCGCCATTCTGCTCATCGCCATCTTCTTTCATAACTTCAAGGACAACGTCTATGTGGAGAAGTTCTTCCGTGGTGTGCGCCCGGCTGTGGTCGCACTCATTGCCGCACCGTGCTTTAAGATGGCACGCACCGCACATATCACTTGGTCGACATGCTGGATTCCCGTGGTGAGCTGTCTGCTCATCGCTGCCTTTTCGGTGTCGCCCATCTGGATTATCATAGTCGCAGGATTGGCGGGATACATCTATGGAAGAGTTAAGAGTTAGAAGTCGTCAACGTTTCAGCAGAGCTCTTCCCCCTCTCTATCACCCAACAGACAAATCATTAAGGAGTTTTAAATGATGATATTTCTTAAATTATTCTATGTCTTCAGCAAAATAGGAATCTTCAACTTCGGAGGCGGCTATGCCATGCTCTCACTGATCTATAGCGAGACAGTAGTGAAAAACCATTGGCTTTCCAATGCTGAGTTTACCGACATCGTGGCCATCAGTCAGTCCACGCCAGGACCTATCGGCATCAACGCTGCCACCTATGTGGGCTATACCTCTGTCATCAACGCTGGCTATCCCGTGTGGGCAGCCGTGCTCGGTTCTGTGCTTGCCTCGCTGAGCATCATGTGGCTGTCCTTTATCCTGATGATCAGCATCAGCCATTATCTGCTCACCCATAAGGACGCGCCATGGGTCAAGCATGTCTTTGCAGCTCTGCGTCCGGCCATCATCGGACTTATCGCTGCCGCTGCTCTGCTGCTGATGAACAAGGAAAACTTCGGAACACCGGGGCAGAGCGTACCCTATTTCATTCTGAGCGTCGCCCTGTGTGTGGCAGTCTTTGTCGCCACACTGCGCTACAAAGTCAACCCTATATTGGCACTGCTTGCCTGCGGCATCGTAGGTTTGGTTGCTTATTAGAAAGAAATGGTTATCTTTGCACAGAAAATGACAATCAACAAAAGAGTGGTATGACAATCAATAGAAAAATAGTATGAAACGGATATTATTGGCTGAAGACGAGGAGAACATCGCCGACTTTGTGTGCCGGGGACTGGAGAGCTTTGGTTTTGAAGCGGACAGAGCAAGCAGAGGTGACGAGGCATGGGAAAAGCTGCAGACCAAAGACTATGACCTGGCAGTGCTCGACATACGCATGCCTGGAATGACGGGTCTCGACGTGTGCCGACTTCTGCGAAGGCAGCAGGGCTATGCCCTTCCTGTGATCATGCTCACCGCGCTGGGCACCACCGATGACATCGTGCTGGGATTGCAGGCCGGTGCCGACGACTATATGGTAAAACCGTTTAAATTCACCGAGTTGGTGGCTCGCATCAACGCACTGTTGCGACGCGTGGAAAGCTATCGTCAGACCCCACCGCTCACCTGTGGCGACCTGAGCATCGACGCGGTCTCGCACAAGGCAAAAAGGCAAGACACTGAGGTGGACTTGAGCACGAAGGAATACCGGCTGCTGGAATATCTCATGCGACATGAGGGGCAGACACTGACACGGCGGCAATTGCTGCGCGACGTATGGGACAAGGATTTCGACACCAACACAAATGTCGTTGATGTCTATGTGCGATACCTACGACAGAAAATCGACGAAGGCTTCGAGCCAAAGCTCATCCATACCATCGTCGGCGTGGGTTACTGTTTCAGCCGGGAGGACAGGCTATGAAAGCGGGACACAAGATTTCAATTATCTATTCGGGTATCACCATCGGACTGGTCCTCATTGCCGGATTGGTCTTCTACTTCTTCAGTTCGAACTATATCCGCAACCTCTATTTTCACTATATGCAGGAGAAGGCACATGCCGTGGCCGAGGAGAAGTTCTCTAAAGATGAACTTGACCCGGTGAAATACCGCAATGTGGTCATTCGACGCCAGACATCCATCCCTACGTCCAAGGAGCTCTTTGTCAATATCGAGAACCGTGACTTGGCGCGGCAGGTGCTCAGTGCCTATCTCGACGACGTGCAAATCAAGCAACTCTATGCCAATCAAACCGTGAACTTCGAACACGGACAGGAAGTGGGGACGGCTTTTGTCTATTACGACAACACGGGGACCTTTGCTGTTATCGTGCTCAGTCGCAACCCTTACGGCACCGACATCGCACGTACGCTACGCTGGACCTTGCTGCTCCTTGTGATTCTTTCGGCGGGAGTGCTCTGGCTCATCAGCCGCCTCTATGCCATGCGCATGCTCGACCGTATCGACCGGGACTATCAGACCGAGAAGATGTTCGTCAACAATGCATCACACGAAATCAACAACCCTCTGACCGCCATACAAGGCGAGTGCGAGGTGGGATTGCTGCGCGACTATTCTGCCCGGGAATATCAGGACATCCTGCAGCGTATCGCCCATGAAGCCGAACGCGTGGTGACCATCATGCGCGAACTGCTGCAATTCTCTCATATCAGAAGTGGCGAAGAGATGAAGGAAATCGAACCCGTGAACATTGCCCCACTATTGCAAAGTCTCTGTGAGGGACGCTGCAAGGTGAACATCCAAAGTGACTTCACGGTTCCCGGCGATGCTCATCTGCTGCGTATGGCTTTCCAAAATCTCATCAACAACGCCCTCAAATACTCCGGCGGCAAACCTGTCTCCGTCACTGCTGCCGACCGTCTTGTCATCATCCGAGACCATGGAATCGGCATCCCGCAGGAAGATCTGCCTCATGTCTTTGAGCCCTTTTACCGTGCCTCCAACACGGGAACAATCATCGGTCACGGCGTGGGACTGGCACTGGCCAAGGCTATCTTGGAGAAGCACAGAGCAAAAGTCAGCATGATATCTCAGCAGGGTGAGGGTACGAAGGTCTGTGTGGCCTTCAGATAGATTTCTGCTACTTCCCCTTGTTGATGATATAAATTCCGGCTGTTGCCAACGCTCCGGCAAGCACATATTTCCAATAGAATGTCTCATGTAGGCAAAGACACGAGCTGACGGCTCCGACTACGGGAATCAGTGAATTGTAGATGGCCACCTTGCCGACGGGATTGCAAGTGAGCAACTTGTTATACAGCGAGAATCCCACGGTGCTGATGCCGATGAGCAACAACAGCCACAGTATTCCTAATGGCGTGACCCGGGGCAACGACCCGCCGGAGAGTAAGCCAAAGCCAAAGAGTATCATGCCACCGATGGCCAGACTATACCCTGTACCGACAAACACATTCACGCGCTTACCGAGTCCCCGGGTGAGCAGAGAGGCGGTGGCCCCACAGAGCGCATTGAGGATGATCATGCCGTCGCCGAGCCAGGTGAATCGACCGCTGTCCACGCCACCTAAGTTCAGCGAGAGAATACCGGCAAAACCTATCACGCAGCCGATGATCTTGTTAGCGGTCATACGGTCGCTCTTGAAAAACATACATGCCATGATCACGACAGAGAACACGCTGAGCGAATTGAGGATAGCTGCCCGCGAACCCTCGCTGTGGGAAAGGCCTGTATAGAAAAAGGCATAGTGTAGAGTCGTGTTGACAAGACAAAAAAGCAGCACATACCACCAGTCTACTCTGCTTCTGACGTGGAAGTCCTTATGCCCCAGCCGCGCCATCAACAAAATGATAGCCCCGGCAAAGCTGAATCTCACGCCGGCAAAGAGCATCTTGCTGCCGGTCATCATAGGAGTGATCTCAAACTCGGAATAGCCCAACTTGATCAGTGGATAGGCAAAGCCCCAGGCTATGGCTGCCGTCAGGGCAAAGACGGCAACCCATAGCGGGTGCTGAAAAATAGATATTGTTTGTGTCTTCTTCATCATTTTCATATCATTATCTTTATGCCTGCACACGTGTGTTATCGTCGTGTCGCTCATGAAGCAATGCAAAGATAAGACTTTTCCCCCATATTCTGTTATGTTCTAATACAATACTGTGACATTATCAATAATGTGTAATAGTACAAAATTTGCTAAAAACAAAAGTTTTTGCTATCTATGGTTTGCAAAATTAAAATTAATCACTATCTTTGCACTGTATAACCAATACATGCATCAAAGATATCTATGGATTCCTTCTTTCGCACACATGCCTACTTGGTAGAGCACACCAACGCCCCAGTTCGCCGCGTCCTTATGGACGAGATTGACTGGAATGAGCGGCTCATTGGTATCAAGGGCACACGCGGTGTGGGAAAGACGACTTTTCTGTTGCAATACGCCAAGGAGCATTTCGGTAGCAAAGACCGCAGATGCCTATATGTCAATATGAACAACTTCTATTTCCAGGGACGCGGCATCGCTGACTTTGCAGGTGAGTTTGTCGGTCAGGGTGGTCAGGTGCTGCTCATCGATCAGGTGTTTAAGCAGCCCAACTGGAGCAGGGAGTTGCGAGAGTGCTACGACAAATATCCTCAGCTGAAGATCGTGTTCACAGGCTCGAGCGTCATGCGCCTCAAAGAAGAGAATCCTGAACTCAATGGCGTGGTGAAAAGCTACAACCTTCGTGGCTTCTCTTTCCGTGAATATCTCAACCTCAAGGCACATACCCATTTCGAGCCACTGACTCTGGACGACATCGTCAACAACCATGAGGCGATTGCCAAGGATATCGTGCAGCAAGTGGATCCTACGGCTTTTTTTGAGGATTACCTCCATCATGGCTTCTACCCATTCTTCCTTGAAAATCGCAACTTCATGGAGAATTTGCTCAAGACCATGAATATGATGACCGAGGTGGATATCCTGCTCATCAAACAGATAGAGCTGAAATACCTTACTAAGATCAAGAAACTCTTCTATCTCCTTGCACTCAATGGTCCGCAGGCTCCGAACATCAGCAAACTCGCCGACGAGATAGACACCAGCCGTGCAACAGTGATGAACTATATCAAATACCTTGCCGATGCCCGGCTGATCAACCTCATCTACAATCCCGGGCAGCAGTTTCCCAAAAAGCCATCTAAGGTGATGATGCACAATCCCAACCTGATGTATGTCATCTACCCCATCACCAGCAGCACGCAGGAAGTCATGGAGACCTTCTTCGTCAACACGCTATGGAAGGATCATCTCGTCAACCAGGGCGACAAGGACCACTGCTATCTCGTGGACAACAAACTGCGCTTTCGCGTCTGCGACGCGCTCGTGGCTGACAAAAGTCGCAACGCCATCGGCACGATCTACGCACGATACCATCAGAAAATAGGTCACGGCGACCAGATACCTTTATGGTTACTTGGTATGCTCTACTGACTCTACTATAAGTATAACGCAAAAACATTATCAACTTTTTATCATCTATTTTTCACAAAATGGCAAAAGAAAAGAAATTTATGACTTGTGATGGTAACACCGCTGCCGCTCATGTAAGCTATATGTTTACTGAGGTGGCTGCTATCTACCCCATCACACCGTCGTCGCCTATGGCTGAGCACATCGACGAATGGGCTGCCAAGGGTCGTAAGAATCTGTTTGGTCAGACCGTCACCGTACAGGAGATGGAGTCTGAGGGTGGTGCTGCCGGCGCGCTTCACGGCTCTTTGCAGGCAGGTGCTCTGACATCCACTTACACAGCATCCCAGGGACTGTTGCTGATGATCCCAAACATGTACAAGATTGCTGGTGAGCTGCTGCCATGCGTGTTCAACGTTTCCGCACGTACACTTGCCAGCCACTCTCTGTGTATCTTCGGTGATCACCAGGATGTGATGGCTTGCCGCCAGACCGGCTTCGCCATGTTCTGCTCCGGTTCCGTACAGGAGGTGATGGATCTCACCGCTGTTCCTTACTTGGCTACGCTTGAGACGTCTGTACCGTTCATCAATTTCTTTGATGGCTTCCGCACCTCTCACGAGTATCACAAGATCGAGGCTATGGACATGGAGGACATCCGTCCGCTCGTCAACCCAGAGTATATCAAGCGTTTCCGCGACCGTGCACTCTCTCCTGAGCGCCCTGTCACACGTGGTACCGCTGAGAACCCTGAGACTTTCTTCACACACCGCGAGGCTAGCAACAAGTACTACGACGTAGTGCCTGAGGTCGTTGAGAAGTACCTCGGCGAGATTTCGAAGATCACTGGACGTGAGTATCACTTGTTCAACTACTATGGTGCTCCCGATGCTGAGAACATCATCGTGCTGATGGGTTCTGCTACTGAGCCTGCACGCGAGGCTATCGACTACCTGACCAAGCAGGGCAAAAAGGTAGGTATGGTGGCTGTTCACCTCTATCGTCCGTTCTCTGTTGAGGCTATCCGCAAGGCTATCCCTGACACCGTGAAGCGTATCGCTGTTCTCGACCGCACCAAGGAGCCGGGAGCTGAAGGAGAGCCGCTGTATCTTGATGTCAAGAGTGCACTCTATGACGATCCTCGCAAGCCGCTGATCGTCGGTGGACGCTATGGTCTCGGTTCTTCCGATACTACACCTGCCAAGATCATCTCCGTATTCAACAACCTCGAGCTCAATGTGCCCAAGAACCACTTTACTGTGGGTATCGTCGACGATGTCACCTTCACCTCTCTGCCTGAGGTTGAGGAAATCCCGATGGGCGGTGACTCTCTCTTCGAGGCTAAGTTCTATGGCCTGGGCTCTGACGGTACTGTCGGTGCCAACAAGAACTCTGTTCAGATCATTGGTAACAACACCAAGAAATACTGCCAGGCCTACTTCTCTTATGACTCAAAGAAGTCTGGTGGCTTCACTTGTTCGCACCTGCGCTTCGGTGACGAGCCTATCCACAGCGCATATCAGGTCAACACGCCTAACTTCGTGGCTTGCCACGTACAGGCTTATCTCCATATGTACGATGTGACACGTGGTCTGCGCGACAATGGTACTTTCCTGCTCAATACCATCTTCGACGGTGAAGAGCTCGTCAACTTCATTCCTAACAAGGTGAAGCGCTACTTCGCTAAGCACCACATCAAGGTGTACTACATCAATGCTACGAAGATTGGTCAGGAAATTGGACTGGGCAACCGCACCAATACCATTCTGCAGTCTGCTTTCTTCCGTATCACTAAGGTGATTCCTATCGACCTCGCTGTCGAGCAGATGAAGGCCTTCATCGTGAAGTCTTACGGCAAGAAGGGACAGGATATCGTCAACATGAACTACGCCGCCGTGGATCGTGGCGGTGAGTATAAAGAGTTGACCGTTGATCCGGCATGGGCTAATCTGGCTGACGACGATGTTAAGGAGGACAACGCTCCGGCATTCGTCAAGAACCTCGTGCGTCCTATCAACGCTCAGGCTGGTGACCTGCTCAAGGTCTCTGACTTTGTCAACAACGACACTGTCGATGGCACTTGGCAGAATGGTACCGCTGCTTGGGAGAAGCGTGGTGTCGAGGCTTTCGTACCTGTATGGAATCCTGAGAACTGTATCCAGTGCAACAAGTGCTCGTTCTGCTGTCCTCACGCTTGTATCCGTCCGTTCGTCCTCGACGAAAAAGAGGCTGCCGGCTTCGACGGAAAGACCATCGACATGCTGGCTCCTAAGACGCTCAAGGGCATGAAGTTCCGCATTGAGACTTCCGTTCTCGACTGCTTAGGCTGCGGCAACTGTGCTGATGTCTGCCCGGGCAAGAAGAACAAGGAAACCGGTGAGATTGAGAAGGCCCTGAAGATGGTTCCGTTCAACGTAGATGCTCCTGACATGAAGAAGGAAGCAGAGAACTGGACTTACCTGACCAACAACGTGAAGTCTAAGCAAGACCTCGTCGACATCAAGCAGAGCCCGAAGAACTCTCAGTTCGCTCAGCCTCTGTTTGAGTTCTCCGGTGCTTGCTCCGGCTGCGGTGAGACTCCTTACGTCAAGCTGATCTCTCAGCTCTTTGGTGACCGCGAGATGATCGCCAACGCTACGGGTTGCTCTTCTATCTACTCTGCTTCTATTCCTTCTACACCATACTGCACCAACGACAAGGGTCAGGGTCCTGCTTTCGACAACTCTCTGTTCGAGGACTTCTGCGAGTTTGGCCTCGGTATGGCACTGGGCAACAAGAAGATGAAGGAGCGTATCACCGTGCTGCTCAACCAGGCCATGGAAGGCGAGCACACGCCCGACGACTTCAAGGCTGCCGCTCAGAAGTGGATCGAGCAGAAGAACGACGCCGACGGCTCTAAGGCTGCTGCCGCTGAGCTCAAGCCGCTGATCGAGAAGGGTGCCGAGGCTGGATGCCCGTTCTGCAAGGAGTTGCAGCCGCTGGAGCACTACTTAGTGAAGCGCTCTCAGTGGATCATCGGTGGCGATGGCGCTTCTTACGATATCGGTTACGGTGGTCTCGACCACGTGCTCTCTACCGGTGAGGATGTCAACATCCTCGTCCTCGATACTGAGGTTTACTCCAACACTGGCGGACAGTCCTCTAAGGCTACTCCTCTGGGTGCTATCGCTCAGTTCGCCGCTCAGGGCAAACGCGTGCGCAAGAAGGATCTGGGTCTGATGCAGACAACCTATGGTTATGTCTATGTCGCTCAGGTGGCTATGGGTGCCGACAACGCTCAGTGCCTCAAGGCTATCCGCGAGGCTGAGGCTTATCCAGGCCCGTCTCTCGTCATCGCCTATGCTCCGTGTATCAACCACGGCATCAAGGGCACCAAGAAGCTCAAGAGAAGCATGGGTAAGAGCCAGATGGAGGAGAAGCTCGCCGTTGACTGCGGTTACTGGCATCTGTGGCGTTTCAACCCCGAACTGGCTGATCAGGGCAAGAACCCGTTCACTCTCGACAGCAAGGAGCCTAACTGGGCTGACTTCCGTGAGTTCCTCCTCGGTGAGGTACGCTACTCTTCTGTTGCCAAGGCTTATCCTGCAGAGGCTGACGAGCTCTTCTCTGAGTGCGAGAAGATGGCTAAGCTCCGCTACAAGTCTTACGTCCGCAAGAGTCAGGAAGACTGGAGCGAGGAATAAATAGGGACAAGGCCGCTTAGCGGTCCCCTTCTATAGTCCTCCAAAAAGGAGGGAATAAGCAATACCCCAAAGCTGCCTTTGAGCGGCTTTGGGGTATTTTCGTGCTTGGAGATTGATACTGCAAGTTTTATAAAGTTTTTGCCTGTGCGGATAGCCCTTTTTTGCCTGTATAAATTGTTTGTTTTCGATGGATATTGCCTATACAAAGTGTTGCCATATCCCAAAGCGTATAAGACTTAAAAAGGGACGACCTAACTAGGCCGTCCCTTTTTAATTTATATGTTCTATTACGTAGGCAGTGCTGTATGTAGGAATCGTGTTATTATTGTTTTGATTTGATATAATCGCTGAAAGCCTTGTCGAAGGCTGCGAACTGCTCCTCGTTGAGGCTTCCCAACGTTTTGCGTAGCCCTTTGTAGTAGATGGCTACCTTTTTATGGATCTGGTCAGGGTCTGTGCTGGAAGCATAGATCTTGTCGATGTCGATATGCATTTGCGGTACGAGGTTATTGAGGAATACCAAGTCACCGGTGTACTGGGGTGTCTGTGCGGCAGCCTGCTGTGCGTTGTCCGTGCTGTCTGGCGAAGGAGCCACAGAGCCCGAGACGCTGTTACTGCTGGTGTCAGAGCTTTGAGACTGCTCGTTGTTGGCAATCTCTGTAGAGTCGTTGCTGGCAGTCTGCTGGTCAGACTGTCCTCCGCGGCTGAAGAGCAGCACGACAGCGATGACCACGAGTACGGCGATAGCAGCTACCAGTCCCACCATCTTTCTGTTGACGGGAGATGAGGTGGTCTCGCTCTTGCGGCTATAGCGATGATGCTCAAAGGCTTCCATGAAGTCTTCTATGCTGGCATAGCGCTCGCTGCGGCCGAAGCTGCAACTGCCGTCGATGACCTGGTCATACTCGTTGCCGAGGTTCATGGCCTTGACGATCATTCCCAAAGAGTAGACATCAGCGCGCGCGTCAAGCGTCACCGTGCCATCCTTAGCCTCGGGTGCGATGAAGCGTAGACTGCTGTTGGGCATGCTCATCGAGTCGGCATAGCGCAGTCGCAGGTTGAGCACCTTCACCTCGTCTGTCTTCTTGGTGACGAAGATAAAGGTGGGGTCAAGAGCCCCGTGTACCATACCATTGCCATGGAGGTATTCCAGAGCTGAAGCGATTTGACTGATGACGCGTTTTTTCTCGTCTTCGCTGTGTCCTTCATCAAGGTATTCGAGCAGCGAGCGTGAATCCTCCCATTCCATCTCTATGCACGTGCCGAGCCCCTCCACGTCCTTCATGGCGAGGAATTTCAGCAGATGCTGATGGTCGAAATCTTTGCAGCGGTCAAACTCCTTTTTCAGAGCCCGCTGATATTGTGGCTTGCTTTGATAGGCTTCTTTAAGAGAGACGAGCAGCACATCCTGTCCACCGTCTTTTCCTGTTGTCAGCTTTTGAATGCTGGCAGTTTTTATCTCCTGCATGTCTGTTACAGTCATGGCATTTTATGTTTTAATGATAATCTGAGTGCAAAGATAGCGCAAACGAGTGAAATGACAAAGGAAAACGAAGTTTTTCTTTTCATTTCCGAGTGCAGCCTATCTTATTTAAAGATAGCGCAAACGAGTGAAATGACAAAGGAAAACGAAGTTTTTCTTTTCATTTCCGAGAGCAGCCTGTCTTATTTAAAGATAGCGCAAACGAGTGAAATGACAAAGAAAAACGAAAAAATAGTCCTCCTTTAGCTCCCTCCCAAGGGGGCAGAACCGCAAATCCTATGCATTAACTTGGAGGGCAGCTTTCTTGTTGGTTGATATAAATCAATTAAGCCTTGTCTCAGCCCTCTCAAGTATACTGGAAAATAGCTTAGAAAGCCCATGCTTTTGACTCTTATAGTTGATATAAATCAATATCAATCGATTACGCTGTTAATTTCTTGCAAGAATATTAGGTGGTACGGAATAAGAAAACTAACTTTGTCTCCGGACAAGACGATAATCGGCACAAGCCGTGAGTCGTAGTATCAACCTTATAAACGTAAAAAGATTGTAGTTATGACAGACAAATTGGTGACAATGAATGCCCAGGCCAATCTGCAGGACAAGATGCGCATCGACATGATTCTCGGTGGCCGTCGTGCAGCCCTGGACGCTTTGAAGGCAAAGAAGGCATAATCTTTTTCGCCTTTAGTAAGATTGAGAAACATCGTTTAGAATCAGGAATCGGTGTTCACTAAGGTTCAAAGACTGTAGTGGGCACCGATATTTTTTGTTTCTCTTTATTTTTCTATCTCCATAATCTCTTGATAGATACGTTGCACAGGGAGTCCCATGACATTGTAGTAGCTTCCGTGGATGGATGTCACGCCGATGTATCCGATCCATTCCTGTATGCCGTAGGCACCGGCTTTGTCAAACGGGCGGTAGTGTGCGATGTAATAGTCTATCTCGTCGTCGGTGAGTTTCCGGAAGGCTACATCTGTAGTGACCGCAAATGTCTTTTGCGCTTTTGCCGTGGTCAGTGTCACCCCGGTGACTACCTGGTGTGTGCGTCCGCTGATGAGGCGGAGCATTCGACGGGCATCGTCGGCATCGCGTGGCTTGCCCAGTATCGTGTTGTCGACAACGACTACCGTGTCGGCGGTGAGCAGCAGTTCGTCGTCGTCGACTTGGTAGGCAGCTGCCTTCTCTCGTGAGATATACTGTGGCACTTCTTCGGCGCGTAGATTCTCGGGATAGCTCTCGCTGACACCTTTGATCACTTTCACCTCAAAGTCCAGGTCCAGTCCTGCCAACAACTCTTTGCGGCGTGGCGATGCGCTGGCAAGTATGATTTTCAGTTTCGTTGTTTCCATTTCCTGTTGTTCAAATCTTTTTTCAGCGCAAAAGTAGCCAAAAGTTATCAATGTACAAAAGGCAACGGGTTAAAGCAGGTTAATATCGATCATGGCATCACAATGATTCTGCAAGATAAAGGATGGAGCAATCTATAGCTTTACGATGTCCTCTATCGACATACCCGTTACTTTTGCGATCGTCTCCAAAGGCAGTCCCAAGGCCTTCATTGCCTTCGCATTCTTTTTCCTTTCATCGGAAGCACCCTGCTCGATACCTTTTTTCAGTCCTTTTTTCAGTCCTTTCAACTCAGCTGTGTCGAGTACATTCTTCATGTCGCGATAAACCTTCAAGCTGTCTTCATAATCCTGACGTTCTTCGGGAGTGTACCGGGCTATCTCAGCCTGGTCAAAAAGCCGTGTGAAGATGCGTTCCTGCAATGCAGCCGGACGTTTCATCAAACGAGAAAGGTTATGAAGGACAAAAAGCCATTTGTCGTACATCGTTTTCAACTCATCCTCTTTCTTTGTAAACTTTGGCATCTCAAGATAAAGGAATGTCAGCTTATCATAGAACACATGCTTGTCATCTACATCCATCAACTTCACTTCGTGGCGAAGGCAGTCTTGGGGATATTCGTTATCGGGAAAGACAAAATCCAGTATTCCGACTGTATAGACTCCTTTAAGTTTAAAATCCCATATTCCTTTCTTCCCTTGATTCTGAATAGGGAAAGTGGAATAGAACACACTTCTGTCCTTAAAAAATTGTTGCTCAGCCTTCTGCATCTCTACGATGAACGTCTCGCCCTGCTCATTCTCGCAGTATACATCAAAGATGGCACGGCGGTCGCCATAGCTATTGCCAAGGTTCTCACCATTAAGATAGGTAAGATCTCTCACTACTTCCTTGCCTTCGAACAGCGAGTTGAGAAAGCTGATCAGCAAATCCTTATTGAGAGGAGTGCCAAACAATTTCTTAAATCCGAAGTCTGTATACGGATTGATATATTTGGCACTTCCCATTTCTTCTATGTCTTGTAAGCTTCTGTTTGTCATGTCGTAGGCTCTTTAAGGGTTTTATTTGCAAATATAGGTATTGTTGATGATTTATGCAAATTATTTGGGCGGATAGTGTTTACATCACTGAAAAGATAATGGTATTGCTTTTAGCCTTTTCGAAAGGATTTTGTGCTGGGCATCCCTTACCACCCGAACGCTTTGGCGTTGTCCATCCATTTGCCTTGTGCCTTGAGCACCTGCTCGATGACATCGCGGGCGCAGCCGTGGCCTCCTTCATAACTGCTGACATAGAGCGAGATCTGCTTGATGTCGGCACAGGCGTCGGCCGGGCAGCAGGGACAGCCCACGAGGCTCATCACCTCGTAGTCGGGGATGTCGTCGCCCATATAGAGCACCTCATCATGGGTCAGGCAATTGTTTTGGAGAAAATGCGCATAGACGTCCTTTTTCATCGCGCTGCCCATGAAGATGTCCTCCACACCCAAATAAGCATAGCGCTTGCGGATGGCCTCTGAGCTGCCACCCGTGATGATGGCGATATGCAAACCGCGTTTGACGGCCAACTGAATGGCGTAGCCATCCTTGATATTGACCGTGCGAAGAGGCATCCCTTCGGCATCCATACCTACCGTGGAAGCTGACAGCACACCGTCGACGTCGAAGACAATGGCGCGAATGCGCCGTAAATCGTAGTTGATCATGGCTTCGTATGATTTTTGACGCAAAGTTACAAAATAAAAGTGGAACTTTATTTTGTGTTTCCCTTGAATTATATTAATTTTGCCACTAAGCAAGCATTCTGTAGCCATGTCGCAGTATCAGACCGCAATCTATACGCGTGGAGACACATTGCCGTCAATGGACGACGGCAATTTCTTCCATAGTCCGGAGCTCTTCCATATTGTGGAGCGGACACCGGGGCAGCGGCCTTGTATGGCGGTGGCTACCGACGGGCAGGGTAGGGTGGTCGGCCATATCCTTGTCTTCCTGCTGCGTGCCTCGTGGATGCCCTTGCTCTATTGGCAGGCGCATGCCTATGGCGAGGGCGACTATGCCGAGGATGTGAACAGCGAGGAAGTCTTCGGCCTGCTCCTCGAAGCTCTTGTCAGGCGATTGCGCCGCAGGCTGTGTTTCTTCATTGAGTTCAGCGATGTCTCCCGCAAGATGTTTGGCTACAAATATTTTCGTTCGCAAGGCTTCTTTCCCATTCCTTGGCAGGAAATCCACAATTCGCTCCACTCCATGGATCCCCACGACCGCCTACAGCCCAAAATGCTGAAAAAGATTGAGCATGCCTATCAGCAGGGTGTCGAAACCCGTGAGGTGACCACGGAAGAGGATCTCGACCGCTTCGCTCATTTGGTGCGTGGCTTCTATCGCTGGAAGGTGCATCGTGTCGTACCGCCTGAGAAGCAGATTGCTGAGCTCTATCTCAGCGACAATGGCCGCCTCTTTGCCACCCTCTACAAGGGTCGGCTGATTGGTGGCTGCGTCTGTGTCTATTCCGAAGGGAATGCCTATCTGTGGTATCTCGCTTCTCTGCGCAAGCGTTACGCCTGGCTTCATCCCGCAATGATGACCGTGTGGCAGGCGATCATTTGGGCGTGGAAACACAACTATGCCCACATCTACTTCCTCGATGCCGGGCTGCCCTATCCCAACAATCCGTTTCGAGAGTTCATCCTTCGCTTCGGTGGCAAGCCCGTGGCAAAGTACCGTTGGTTCCGATTCTCTATTGGATGGCTCAACAAACTGCTCTCCTGGATATGGAAAGAGTAGGAAGGTGGCTGTAAGCTTGCCATTCGGGATGAGAACGGTTATCTGTCCCGCCTGACATCAGATTTGTATCTTCAGGGCTTTACTTCTCTTAAAAAGAAACATGCGGGCTAAAAGTAGAGATGCATAGAATGTGTTTCTTTTCGTGGATCCGGCTGTACGGAGTAGTAGATCATTTGTTTCTCCACTGTCTTGTAAACTGACATTTTTCCGCCCCTGAGAATCGAAAAATCAGAATCAGGGACGTACTTGCGCCTGATTTTCGCCATTTTGCGAAATATTTCGTAACTAATTGATAATTAACAAGTTTGCGTTTTTGTGCTAGAGCGTAAGGGCTCTGCTTATCATCTTTTCGGCCATTTACTTCGCCAAAATAGTCGTTTTTGCCCTTCATCTCGGTACTTTTACACGGTAAAAGTACCGAGATGACCGAAAATTCTCTAGAGAATTTCTCGTCAAAGTCCTTTTTTCATCTGCAGAAAGTCCCGTGATGATACTGTCAAAGTGGCAATTTCTGTTTTTTAAGCAACAAATCTGTGATTCCCAGCTTTCGTTTTTGATTTTGTCTTCTCCAGATTGTCTCTTCTTCGTGATGACTTTTTGTCGGATAAAATCCAATGAATAGAATCATCGGCGCTTGGTATGTGCACAAAAAAAGAGGTGGCAAGCAACATGGCTTGCCACCTCTTCGTGGTTATGAGTTTTTTATTTCGATGTCTCTATTACATCATTCCGGGCTGAGCGGCTGGCATGGCCGGCTTCTCCTCAGGCTTGTCGCAGATGAGGCATTCGGTGGTCAGGAACATACCAGCCACAGAAGCGGCATTCTCCAAAGCCACGCGCTCTACCTTGGCGGGGTCGATGACACCAGCCTGGCGCAGGTCTTCGTACTTGTCCTCACGGGCATTGTAGCCGAAGTCGCCCTTGCCCTCGCGAACCTTGTTCACCACGACAGCACCCTCGCCACCGGCGTTGAAGACGATCTGACGCAGCGGCTCCTCGATGGCGCGACGTACGATGTTGATACCAGTCTGCTCATCGGCGTTGTCACCCTTGAGGTCCTTGAGCTCTTCCTGAGCACGGATGTATGTGGTACCGCCACCGACGACCACACCTTCCTCGCTGGCAGCACGTGTAGCGCAGAGTGCGTCGTCGCAACGATCCTTCTTTTCCTTCATCTCCACCTCGGAGTTAGCACCGACATAGAGCACGGCAACACCACCGCTGAGTTTGCCGAGACGCTCCTGCAGCTTCTCTTTGTCGTAAGAACTCTTGGTGTTGGCAATCTCATTCTTGATCTGGTTGATACGCTCCTGGATGTTATCCTTGGCACCGGCACCACCAACGATGGTCGTGTCGTCCTTGGTGATAGTCACCTTCTTGGCAGAGCCCAGCATGTCGAGAGTAGCCTGCTCAAGCTTCAAGCCCTTCTCCTCGCTGATGACAACACCACCGGTCAGGATGGCGATATCCTCGAGCATAGCCTTGCGACGGTCGCCGAAGCCAGGAGCCTTGACGGCGCAGATCTTCAGACCGCCACGCAGACGGTTGACAACCAAAGTAGTCAGAGCCTCAGAGTCCACGTCCTCAGCGATGACGAGCAGTGGACGGCCACTCTCGGCAGCAGGCTGCAGGATAGGCAAGAACTCCTTGAGGTTGCTGATCTTCTTATCATAGATGAGGATGTAAGGATTCTCCATCACGCACTCCATCTTGTCGGTGTCGGTCACGAAGTAGCCGGACAGATAGCCACGGTCGAACTGCATGCCCTGTACCACGCCAATGCTGGTGTCGCGGGTCTTGCTCTCTTCGATGGTGATCACGCCGTCCTTGGAGACTTTGCGCATAGCGTCGGCGATGAGCTTGCCGATCTCTGGATCGTTGTTGGCACTGACAGTAGCGACCTGCTCAATCTTGTCGTAGTTGTCGCCGACCTGCTCAGCATTGGTCTTGATGTAGTCGATGACCTTAGCCACGGCCTTGTCGATACCGCGCTTCAAGTCCATTGGGTTGGCACCGGCGGTGACATTCTTCAGACCCTCTGTGACGATGGCCTGTGTCAGGATGGTAGCTGTGGTGGTACCGTCGCCGGCGTCGTCACCCGTCTTGCTGGCTACGCTCTTGACGAGCTGTGCGCCTGTGTTCTCGAACTTATCCTCGAGTTCCACCTCTTTAGCAACGGTGACACCATCCTTCGTGATCTGTGGTGCACCGAATTTCTTCTCGATGATGACGTTGCGGCCCTTAGGACCGAGTGTAACCTTTACGGCGTCGGCCAACTGGTCTACGCCAGCCTTGATGAGGTTGCGGGCTTCTGTATTGTATTTGATAATCTTTGCCATTGTTGTGATTTCCTATTTTAGTGTTTTGATAATAGTAAACTGATTGATTGAAAAGAGATGTCTGCGACTAGCAGTGCTTTAGTCCTCTACGACAGCGAGCACGTCGCTCTGGCGCATCATCAGGTATTTCTTGTCACCGTCTTCCAACTCTGTTCCGGCATATTTGCCATAGAGCACGGTGTCGCCCTTCTTCAGAACCATAGGATCGTCTTTAGTGCCTTGGCCTACGGCAACGATCTCGCCGCGCTGTGGTTTCTCCTTGGCTGTGTCAGGGATGATGATTCCACCTACTTTTTCCTCAGCTGGTGCAGGAAGTACCAGCACTCTGTCTGCTAATGGTTTAATTGTCATAATTGCTATGTTTATTTATTGTTCAACTTTCAATATTGGTTGTTGCGTTTCCGCGACACCTTTCAAGTTGCCAAAACTGTGCCAATTGGGATGAAGAGCGGATGGTGACAAAAGTGTCATACCAAGATGTGACAGCTTGTCGTACGGTTTGGCGAGTGCGCTATATATAATAAGGTGTAGTGGGAAAACGGATAGGGATGACTGTTAAGGGAAGCCGGAAAACTTGATCAAGAAGTAAATATGGGAATCGGCGAGCGGGCAGCCTGATGAAGCTTAACTCTGTTGATACCCATTCCCATATTCTCTAATTAAAGTACTCATAAGATTAAAAATCCCCAATCCACAGTAATCACTACTCTGATTGGGGCCTTTAACCTTTTAAAAAAACTAACCTTAACCTATTGAAATGAATCTATGTTGCAAATATAGCATTTTTCTTTCAAAGTATTGTCAATATTTCGGTAAATTTAATAAAAATCTTCATGGCACGCTTTTTGCATTTTTATCGGCAAAAACTAAATTGAAAGCATACCATGAAAAAAGGTAATATTGGGGTTACTACTGAGAACATCTTCCCCGTCATCAAAAAGTTCTTGTATTCCGATCATGAGATCTTCCTTCGTGAAATGGTCTCCAACGCTGTTGATGCTACTCAGAAACTGAAGACGCTGGCACAGAAAGGCGACTTCAAGGGTGAGCTCGGTGACCTGACGATCCACGTCAAACTCGACAAAGACGCCAAGACGCTCACCATCAGCGACCGTGGACTCGGTATGACTGCTGAGGAAATCGACAAATACATCAACCAGATCGCTTTCTCGGGGGTCACTGACTTCCTGACGAAATACAAGGATGAGGCTAATGCTATCATCGGACACTTCGGACTGGGATTCTACTCCAGCTTCATGGTTTCTGACAAGGTTGAGATCATCACCAAGAGCTATCAAGAGGGTGCTAAGGCCATGCACTGGACTTGCGACGGCTCGCCAGAATTCACCCTTGAGGAGACCGAGAAGGAAGACCGCGGTACCGACATTGTGCTGCACATCGCTGACGATTGCAAGGAATTTCTTGAGAAGACGCGTATCACCGCCTTGCTCAACAAGTATTGCAAGTTCATGGCAGTGCCCATTGCCTTTGGAAAAAAGACAGAATGGAAAGACGGCAAGGAGGTGGAAACGCAGGAAGACAACATCATCAACAGCGTGGAACCTTTGTGGACCAAGACGCCGTCAACACTGAAAGATGAGGACTATAAGAACTTCTACCGTACACTCTATCCGATGCAGGACGAACCCCTGTTCTGGATTCACCTTAACGTAGATTTCCCGTTCCATCTGACGGGTATCCTCTATTTCCCGCGCGTCCACAGCAACCTCGACTTGCAGCGCAACAAGATCCAGCTCTATTGCAATCAGGTCTTTGTCACCGACCAGGTAGAGGGTATCGTGCCTGACTTCCTCACACTGCTCCATGGCGTCATCGACTCACCGGACATTCCACTGAACGTCAGCCGCAGCTATCTGCAGAGCGACGCCAACGTGAAGAAGATCTCGACCTACATCACCAAGAAGGTCGCTGACCGACTGCAGCAGACGTTCAAAGACGACCGCAAGGACTACGAGGCTAAGTGGGACGATTTGAAGCTCTTCATCAACTACGGAATGCTCTCGCAGGAGGACTTCTACGACCGTGCCAAGGATTTTGCCCTGTTTAAGGATATCAACGGCAAGTACTTCACTATGGAGGAGTACAAGACGCTCATCAAGGACAACCAGACCGACAAGAACGGTGACCTCGTATACCTCTATGCCACCGACAAGAACGACCAGTACTCTTATATCAAGGCCGCTGAGGACAAGGGCTACAGCGTGCTGTTGATGGACGGCCAGCTCGACATGCCGATGGTGTCGATGCTCGAACAGAAACTGGAGAAGAGCCGCTTCGCACGTGTCGACGCAGATATCATCGACCGTCTCATCCAGAAGGAAGACGCGAAGAAAAGTGCTTTGGAGGCCGACGACCGTGACAAACTGGCAGAGGTGTTCCGCTCTCAGATGCCTGTTGACAGCAAGGCAACCTTCAACGTCGACATGGAGGCACTCGGCGAGCAGGCTCAGCCGGTGCTGATCACCGAGAGTGAGTATATGCGTCGTATGAAGGATATGAGCCACTTCCAGCCGGGCATGAGCTTCTACGGTCAGATGCCGGACAGCTATACGGTGGTGCTCAATACCGACCACGCTCTCGTGAAAGAGGTGCTCGACGAAACCCGCAAGGCCACCGACGAGACCTTGAAGCCGATCGAGAGTGAGCTCAAGGGACAGCAGGCACGTCTCGCCGCTTTGCATCAGAGCCAAAGCAAGAAAAAGGCCGAGGAGATCACCAAGGAGGAAAAAGACGATCTCGAAAAAACCGAGAAAGCTGTCAATGAGCAGCGTGACAAGAAAAACAAAGTCCTCTGCGACTATGCCAAGGACAACAAGATCGTGCATCAGCTCATCGATCTGGCTCTCCTGCAGAACGGTATGCTCAAGGGCAAAGCCCTCGACGAGTTCCTCAAGAGATCAGTGGAGATGATCAAGAAGTAAAAGACCAGCCTCTCTTCTCCCCCAGCCCCCGTCCTCTCCCCAAGGGAAAGGACGGGGATCTGCACACCACTGACACCTTTGTGGAGGAGACTGCGGGGAGAATGTTTCGGGAGATGATGATGATTGAGCGATGGAGGTCTATGGCTCCTATAGTGTCTCTGGTTTCTATAATCTCTATGGGATTCTATAGTTACTATGGTCTCTATAGCTTCTATGGCTCTATAAGCTCTATGGTTGTCATCCCCTCTATATCAGCCTCTGCGCTTCTGTCTTTTCATTCAGCAGCGCAGAGGCTTTTTTGTGCCCTTACACTTTTTTCTTGCCAAAAGTTTGGTGGGATGAAATAATTGTGTTACCTTTGCACCCGCAATCCGAGATAGGGGCGTTTAGCTCAGTTGGTTTAGAGCATCTGCCTTACAAGCAGAGGGTCGGCGGTTCGAATCCGTCAACGCCCACGTAGGGGTGGTCCCTGTAGTCCTTCGGGATTGCGGGGATTTTTATATCGGGCGTTTAGCTCAGTTGGTTTAGAGCATCTGCCTTACAAGCAGAGGGTCGGCGGTTCGAATCCGTCAACGCCCACGTCAAAGCACTTTGACACACGTTTCAGCATACTTCTTTTTGAAAAACAGTCGTGATCGGTGATCCGTATACAGCGTGGTTGCTTGTGTGTGGGTGATACGTTGGTTTGGTTCTCTGTGCTTCTGCTGTGCAAAAGTGCTCGAGCCTCATCGTCGCTCGCCTCTTGTGGCTCGCTTTTCCTCGCTCGTTTTCTTTCTTTTCTCCTTTTTAATTATCTTTTTCATAACACTGTGATTGGATATCGAAATAAATTAGTAATTTTGCACGTAGGAATATAATACGTATTATCACAGCTTATTAATAGCATTATGAATCTGGATACATTGACGGCCATCTCGCCTATCGATGGTCGCTATAGAAGCAAGACAGAGCCTTTGGCCAACTACTTCTCTGAATATGCACTCATCCGCTACCGCGTACGTGTGGAGGTGGAGTATTTCATCACTCTGTGTGAGTTGCCGCTGCCGCAACTGAAGGACTTCGACCACAACCTTTTCGAACGCCTGCGGGATATCTATCGCCACTTCGATGAGAAAAGCGCACAGCGGGTCAAGGACATCGAGAAGATCACCAATCACGATGTCAAGGCCGTGGAGTATTTCATCAAGGAGCGATTCGATGAGATTGGAGGCTTGGATGCCTACAAGGAGTTTATTCACTTTGGCCTGACATCTCAGGATATCAACAACACCAGCGTGCCACTCTCGCTCAAAGAGGCACTGCACGATGTCTACTATCCTTTGGTGGAAGAGCTCATCGCTCAGTTGCAGCAATATGCCGATGAGTGGAAAGACGTGCCCATGCTCGCCAAGACACATGGACAGCCTGCCTCGCCCACACGCTTGGGCAAGGAAATTATGGTCTATGTCTATCGTCTGACAGAACAGCTCAACAGTCTGAAGGCCTGCAAGATTACTGCTAAGTTCGGGGGCGCTACGGGCAACTTCAATGCCCACCATGTGGCTTATCCCAACTATGACTGGAAGGCTTTTGCCAACCGCTTCGTCAGTGAGAAACTCGGCTTGGAGCGTGAGCAGTGGACCACACAGATCAGTAACTATGACTATCTCGGCGCCATCTTCGATGCTATGCGCCGCATCAATACCATCATCATCGATCTCGACCGCGACTTCTGGATGTATATCTCCATGGACTACTTCAAGCAGAAGATCAAGAAGGGAGAGGTCGGCTCCAGTGCCATGCCGCATAAGGTCAATCCGATCGACTACGAAAACAGTGAGGGTAACCTTGGCATCTCCAACGCTATCTTGCAGTTCCTCGCTGCCAAGTTGCCGGTGAGCCGCCTGCAGCGTGACCTTACCGACTCTACCGTGCTCCGCAATGTCGGCGTGCCCATGGGGCACAGCGTCATCGCTATTGAGAGCACATTGAAAGGCCTTCGTAAACTCATCCTCCATGAAGAGAAGATGACAGAGGACTTGAACAATACCTGGGCCGTGGTGGCTGAGGCTATCCAGACTATCCTGCGCCGTGAGGGATATCCACATCCCTATGAGGCTCTGAAAGCGCTGACCCGCACCAACAACGTGATGACGGAGCAGACCATCCACGACTTCATTCAGACACTCAACGTCAGTGATGACGTGAAGGCTGAGCTGATGGCGATCACACCGATGAACTACACGGGTATGTAATCGCACGTCTAAAGATTTGTTTTCATATTACACATTATTATAATATCATTTTTAGAGTATCATTTTCAAGAGTATTAACAAGTAAGCCGAGAGGCTACACAATGTAACTATTATGGCAGAAGAATTAGAAAAGAACACACAGGATTCGTCCGTACAGCCTAAGCAGAGTAGCGATGCAAGCCGTGAAGGCTATCGTCCGCAACAGGGTTATCAGAGAGATTACGTCAATGGCCGCGTACAGCGTCCACGTATTCATACACAGCGCACTTTCAGCTCTGACAAGAGTGCCAGCCGTGACGAGGGCAGCAGCTTCCGTCCCGAAGGCTTCGGCGCTGGCTTGATGGGTGGAGAACAGCGCCCGCGCAACAGCTATCAGCAGCGTCAGGGTGGCTACCAACCGCGTCAGCAAGGCGGCTATCAGTCACGTCAGGGTGGCTATCAGCCGCGTCCGCGCTACAACAACAATAATGAAGAGGGTGGCTACCAACGCGAAGGCGGTTATCAGCCACGTCAGCAGGGTGGATATCAACCGCGTCAGCAGGGTGGCTATCAACCACGCCAGCAGGGCGGCTATCAGCCACGCCAGCAGGGCGGATACCAGCCCCGTCAGCAGGGCGGCTATCGCCAGCAGGGACAGGGTGGCTATCAGCCCCGTCAGCAGGGCGGTTATCGTCAGCAGGGACAGGGTGGTTACCAGCCCCGTCAGCAGGGCGGCTATCGCCAGCAGGGCGGTTATCGTCAGCAGGGACAGGGCGGATACAACCGTCAGGGCGGCTATAACCGTCAGGGCGGCTATGGACAGCACCGTCCGGGATATGATCCCAATGCTAAGTACAGCATGAAGAAGCGCATCGAGTACAAGGAGGAGAACATCGACCCGAACGAGCCGATTCGCCTGAACAAGTACTTGGCCAACGCCGGCGTCTGCTCTCGCCGTGAGGCAGATGAGTTCATCCAGGCAGGTGTGGTGACAGTCAACGACAAGGTGGTTACCGAGCTCGGTACCAAGGTACTTCGCTCCGATGTCGTGAAGTTCCACGATCAGCCTGTCACACTCGAGAAGAAAGTATATGTGCTGCTTAACAAGCCTAAGGACTATGTCACTACCAGCGACGATCCTCAGCAGCGCAAGACAGTGATGGATCTCGTCAAGGATGCATGTCCGGAGCGTATCTATCCTGTTGGCCGTCTGGACCGCAACACCACCGGTGTGCTGTTGTTGACCAACGACGGTGAGCTGGCCAGCAAACTGACACATCCTAAGTTCCTCAAGAAGAAAGTCTATCACGTCTTCCTCGACAAGAATGTGGCAGCAGAGGATCTGCAGAAGATCGCTGAGGGCATTGAACTCGAGGATGGAGAGGTACATGCCGACGCTATCGAGTATGCCGACGACCGTGACCACAGCCAAGTGGGCATTGAGATCCATAGCGGCAAGAACCGCATTGTGCGCCGTATCTTTGAGAGTCTGGGCTACCGTGTCGTGAAGCTCGACCGCGTGCAGTTTGCCGGACTGACCAAGAAGAACGTACGCCGCGGCGACTGGCGCTTCCTCACCGAGAAAGAGGTGGAGATGCTGCGCAGTGGCATGTTTGAGTAATGAGAGTGAGTGAACAGTATGTTTGAATCAACAAAGAGAGACATATCATGAGTAGAACAAAAGTGGTTGATGCCCTGCGGAGCACCGACTTTGGAAAAGAGATGACTGTCAAAGGCTGGGTGCGCTCGCATCGTAGCAGCAAGGCGGTGGACTTCATTGCCTTGAACGACGGTTCGACCATTAAGAACATTCAGATTGTCGTTGACCCCTCAACGGTAGATGAGGAGTTGCTCAAGAGCATCACTACCGGTGCGTGCATTCGTGCTACCGGTAAGCTCGTCGAGAGCCAGGGCAAAGGACAGACCTGCGAGATCCAGGCTTCCGAACTGGAGCTCTACGGTGGTTGCCCAAGCGACTATCCTATGCAGAAGAAGGGACAGAGCTTCGAGTATATGCGTCAGTACGCTCACCTGCGTCTGCGCACAAACACTTTTGGCGCTGTCTTCCGCATTCGCCATAACATGGCTATCGCCATCCATAAGTATTTCCATGACCATGGCTTCTACTACTTCAACACGCCGCTGATCACAGCCAGCGATGCTGAGGGTGCCGGTTCGATGTTTCAGGTGACTACTCTTGACCTTGACCGTGTGGCCAAGAGCGGTAAGGTGGAGTACGACAAAGACTTCTTCGGACGTAAGACCAACCTCACCGTGAGCGGTCAGCTCGAGGGTGAGCTCGGCGCTACTGCCTTGGGTGCCATCTACACCTTTGGCCCTACCTTCCGTGCGGAGAACAGTAACACGCCGCGCCACTTGGCAGAGTTCTGGATGATAGAGCCGGAGGTTGCCTTCATCGACAAGGATGAGCTGATGGATCTTGAGGAAGACTTCATCAAGTACTGCGTGAAGTGGGCTTTGGACAACTGCAAGGACGACTTGGAGTTCCTCAACAAGATGATCGACAAGACGCTGATCGCTACACTGGAGTCTGTCATCAAGGAGGACTTTGTGCGCCTGCCTTATACCGAGGGAATCCGCATCCTTGAGCAGGCTGTCAAGGATGGACACAAGTTTGAATTCCCTGTCACCGGTTGGGGCATGGATCTCAGCAGTGAACATGAGCGTTACCTCGTAGAGCAGCACTTCAAGCGTCCGGTGATCATGACCGACTATCCTTCCGAGATCAAGGCGTTCTATATGAAGAAGAATGCCGACGGTAAGACGATGCAGGGAACTGACGTGCTCTTCCCCCGCATTGGCGAGATCATCGGCGGTTCGGTCCGTGAGGAGAACTATCAGAAGCTGCTCGATGAGATCGAGGCACGCGGCATGGACGAGAACAACTATAAGTGGTATCTCGATACCCGCAAGTTCGGTTCTTGTCCTCATGCTGGCTTCGGCTTGGGCTTTGAGCGTCTGATTCTCTTCGTGACGGGTATGCAGAACATCCGCGACGTCATTCCTTTCCCACGTACGCCGAAGAACGCTGAGTTCTAATCACTGGTGGGATAAGCAAAGGCATGTACTATCGTCAGGTAAAATGCCCCACAGCATACCGAAAGCTATGCCGGGGCTGATCCCTGGCTGTAATCATACATAAAGAAAAGAGCCCCGGTCGACGATGCTTTCGTAGACTGAGGCTCTTTTTGTTGAATATTCCCAAAGAGACATGTATTTGCTCTCTTTGGCTGAATTATTTAATTCTGACAAGAAATGATAGAAGAAAATAGCGTAAAGACCAACTCCTTTCGTGCCTGGCTCTTGGCGGCGCGCCCCAAGACATTGACGGGAGCTGCCGTCCCGGTGATGATCGGCACGGCATTGACGGTTGCTGATCATGGATGGGAAATAGCTTGGCTGCCTTGTGTGCTGTGCTTTCTCTTTGCATTTATCATGCAGATCGATGCCAACTTTGTCAATGACTATTTCGATTTCAAGCGTGGCAACGATGATGCGGCTACGCGTCTTGGGCCTCAGCGTGCCTGTTCGATGGGGTGGGTCACGGAAGAAGCCATGCGTAAGGCACTGCTTGTCACTACGGCTCTCGGCTGTGCCGTCGGTCTGCCGCTGGTATTGTTTGGTGGACTGGAAATGATTCTCGTCGGTGCATTGTGCGTGGTCTTCTGTTTCCTTTATACCACCAGACTCTCTTATCTGGGCTTGGGCGACATGCTCGTGCTGGTGTTCTTTGGCATTGTTCCTGTTTGCCTGACCTATTATCTTTGTCAGCCGGAAGGTTCACGGACGGTGACGCTGACCGTGTTTCTTGCGTCGTTGGCCTGCGGCTTCGTTATCGACACCTTATTGTTAATCAACAACAATCGCGATATCGACAATGACCGGCGTGATGGAAAAATGACGCTGGTCGTCAGAGTCGGTCATCGGGGTGGTGAGATCCTCTATTTCTTGTCCGGCATTGTCGCATTGCTGTTGAATATCGTCTTCATTGTCGAAGGGCATCTATGGGCGTTCCTTCTTCCGTTGATCGTCTATCTGCCCTTGCATACACTGGCTTTCAGCCATCTGGTGAAGATTGACCATGGACGCGAATTAAATAAGGTGTTGGGAGAAACGGCCAGGAATATGTTTCTCTTCGGCATTACTACTTCCATAGGTTTGCTCTTGTGCTAACAGATTATCCGACAATTGTCAGGGCAGTTTTTCTCTCAACGCCCCCAACTTGCACAAGGAAAGTTACGTCTTTGCAGTAAGGACGAAGTCGGCAAACGGGTGTCCGGCAGTGACCACTTTTCTCATGTTCTTCGTGCCCCCAAGTATCGTTCATGGTGGGCCTATACCGATCCAAGCGATGCTTTCCAGCATTACCCATGTCTATCTCTACAAGGTTTATAAGGATTCAAGACTGTGCTTACATCCGTATGGATCTTCTGTCGAAAGAAATTGCGCCTCTATTCAATATCTCTATTTGTGGTGTGGAGATCAGTAGCTACCGACTGCGCAAGAAGATGGGAATTGACATCAAAGTCAACCTCTCTGAATTCTTGTACAAGTTATAGTGATCGTCTCTCAACAAGGTTGTTTCGTACGGACATCTGTCTTGTTGGATAACTGACACCATTCCGGGTCTGAGAATGCATTTTTTTCGAGCAGGACATCCTTTGCCCCCCATTTCACCGAATTGTATAGTTGAGCTTTTAGTCTACTTTCAATAGAAAACAACAAAAGCCGGCAGAAATCGCCGGCTTTTGTTGTTATAGAAAAGAGCTTTCTCCCTTTGATTCCGAAGGCAATCCCTTGTTTTTCGTACGTTATGGACCTTCTGTGGAAGAAATACTGATCCTTAGCTTTTACTTATTCTCGATGTAGTTGACGATCCACTCGCCGACCTCCTTAGTGCCATAGTGCTTTCCGCCTTCGACCTGAATCTCCGGTGTGCGGACGTTCTGCTCCAGACTCTGGTCACAGGCCTCTCGGATGAGTGCGCCCTCCTTGTTCAGTCCGAAGTGCTCGAGCATCATGGCAGCGGAGAGAATCTGTGCCAAGGGGTTGGCAAGGTTCTTACCTGCAGCTTGTGGCCAAGATCCGTGAACAGGCTCGAAGAGCGGAGTATGCTCGCCCAGGGAAGCAGAAGGCTGGAGGCCCATGGAACCCGTGATAGCACTTGTCTCGTCGGTGAGGATGTCGCCGAAAGTGTTCTCCGTGACGATGACATCGAAGAAGCGGGGCTCAGTGAGCACGCGCATTGAGCAGTTGTCGATGAACATATAGTCGACATTGACATCGGGATATTTCGGTTCCATCTCCTTTGCCACCTGACGCCACAGCCGAGAGCTGGCCAGCACGTTAGCCTTGTCGACGACAGTGAGGTGGTGGTTGCGACGCTCAGCGAACTCAAAAGCCACCTTCAGGATGCGCTCAATCTCAGAACGATGGTAGATGTCGGTGTCGTAAGCCTTCTCGTCGTCTTGGTATTTCTCACCGAAGTACATACCGCCGGTGAGCTCACGGATGACCACGAAGTCAGCACCCTTGATGAGCTCTTCCTTCAGTGGGCTCTTGTGGAGCAGACAGTTGAAGGTAGCCACGGGGCGCACGTTGGCGAAGAGACCGAGTTTCTTGCGCATAGCCAGCAGACCCGTCTCGGGACGTACCTTCAAAGTGGGGTTGTTGTCGAAGCGCGGATCACCGACAGCGGCGAAGAGCACGGCATCAGCATCCATACACGTTTTGAAGGTCTCGTCGGGGAATGGATCACCTACGGCATCGATGGCATGAGCGCCACAGATCGCCTCGTGGTAGGTGAACTCATGGTTAAACTTCTTGGCCACGGCGTCGAGCACGTGGAGAGCCTGTGGCATGATCTCCGGTCCAATACCGTCACCGGGGAGAACGGCAATGTTCAGTTTCATAATATGTATTGTTTGTTATTTTTATTTTTTAGTGTTCTCTTCCTCAAAGATATTGAGCATCTTGAAGGTAGCCTTGATGGCAGCCTCTGTCTGGTCGGCGTCGAGTCCGTGGGTGCGGATGACGCGGCCATTTTCATCCTGCCAGGTGATGATGGTCTGGACGAGGGCGTCGGTGTGTCCGCCTGGCGGGATGGTGACGCTATAGTTGGTCAGGCGTGGGAACGTGCGGTTGAGGTTGTCGCGGTAGACCTTGCGTAGAGCTTTGACAAAGGCGTCGTACTGACCGTCGCCGGTGGCGTCGGCGGTGTAGACCTTACCGTTGATCTCCACTTTCAGACTGGCGATCGGCTTCAGCCCGTAAGAGGTGGAGACCATATAGCTCAGGAGTTTCACGCGCTCCTCCATGGCATCATGCCGGTTGAGCACGTCGGAAACGATGTAGGGCAGGTCGTCCTGAGTGACCACCTCCTTGCGGTCGCCGAGTTCCGTGATGCGCTGAGTGACCTTTCGGACCTGTTCCGGCGTGAGCGTCATGCCGAGCTCTTCGAGGTTTTTCTCGATGTTAGCCTTGCCAGAGTTCTTTCCGAGTGCGAACTCACGCTTACGTCCGAATCGTTCAGGCTTCAAGGCGTTGCTGTAGAGATTGTCTTTCTTGTCGCCATCGGCGTGTACGCCGGCCACCTGTGTGAAGACGTTCTCACCGACGATGGGCTCGTTTGGCGACACAGCGATGCCGCTATATCCTTCCACGACGCGGCTGATCATGTTGAGCTGGCTCTCGACGATATTCGTCTCTACGTCGCACATATCTTTCAAGACAGCCTCCACGCTCGACAGCGGTGCATTGCCGCAACGCTCGCCGAGCCCGTTGACGGTGACGTGGATACCCGATGCACCGCATCGCACAGCGGCGAGAGAGTCAGCTACAGCCATGTCGTAGTCGTTGTGGGCATGGAAGTCGAAGCGTTTGTCGGGGTACATATCCACCATCTTCGTGATGAAGTCCTCGCACTGAGTCGGCGTGAGGATGCCCAGCGTATCGGGCAGAAGGAAGCGCTCTATATTTGTATCCTTCATAGCCTCCATCATCTGGTAGACATATTCCGGGGAGTTGATCATACCGGAACTCCAGTCCTCGAGGTATAGATTCACGCGGAAGTGCTTGCTTTCAGCATAGTCGAGCACGTCGAGGATGTCCTCGATGTGCTGCTCGGGCGTCTTGTGGAGCTGCTGTGTACAGTGCTTGTACGAGCCTTTCGCCAGCAGGTTGATGACGTGACAGCCCGTGTCTGCGATCCAGTCCACGCTTTTGTTATGGTCGACGAATCCCAAGACCTCGATCCGATCCAAGTATCCGGCCTGCTCGGCGAAGCGGCAGATGCCGGTGACGGCCTCTTTCTCGCCTTCCGATACGCGTGCCGAAGCCACCTCGAGCCGGTCGACATTTACTTTCTCCAACAGCAGACGCGCGATCATGAGCTTCTCATGAGGCAGGAAGCTCACGCCGTTGGTCTGTTCACCGTCGCGCAAGGTAGAGTCCATGATCTCGATGCGCGACTTCATTTTATTTAGTGATTCCATGTTTTACGGTTCTTTTCAAAGGCCTCCACCTTGTCGCGGTTCTGCACGAGGAAGTCGACATCGTCGAGACCATTCATCAAGCAATGCTTCTTATAACCATTGATTTCGAAGTGCTCGCTCTTGCCTGTAGCCATGTTGGTGACCGTCTGGTTGGGCAGGTCCACCTTTACCTGAGTCTTATGGTCTTTGGCAATGCTGTCAAAGAGTTCCTTCAGGAAGGGCTCGCTGACGACGACAGGGAGCACAAAGTTGTTCAGTTCATTGTTCTTGTGGATGTCAGCGAAGAACGAGCTGATGACTACTCGGAAGCCATAACCGGCTATTGCCCATGCGGCATGTTCGCGGCTTGAACCTGATCCGAAGTTCTTTCCTGCCACGAGGATACATCCCGAGTAGCTGGGATCGTTGAGGACGAAGTCCTTCTTCAGGCTGCCGTCTTTGTTGTAGCGCCAGTCGCGGAAGAGGTTGTCGCCGAAGCCTTCCTTGTCGGTAGCCTTGAGGAAGCGGGCGGGAATGATTTGGTCTGTATCTACATTCTCCAGGGGAAGAGGAATGCAGCTGGATGTGATGACATTGAATTTCTGTTTCATTGCGATAAAATACTGATGTGTTCAACCAAGAAGATTACATGAACTCACGCGGGTCGGTGACTTTGCCGGTGATAGCTGCTGCTGCTGCGACCAGCGGACTGGCGAGGATGGTGCGTGAGCCAGGGCCTTGTCGCCCCTCAAAGTTACGGTTGGAGGTAGACACGCTGTAGAGTCCTGCCGGTACCTTGTCATCGTTCATGGCCAGACAAGCCGAGCATCCGGGCTGACGGATCTCGAAGCCAGCTTCGTTGAGTACCTTGTCGAGCTTCTCGTTTTTGATCTGCTGTGCCACTGCCCAAGAGCCGGGGACGAGCCATGCCACCACGTTGGGTGCCTTGTGATGTCCCTTGACGAGCGAGGCGAAGGCACGGAAGTCTTCGATGCGGCCGTTGGTGCAGGCACCGAGGAACACATAGTCGATGGGATGACCAAGGAGTTTCTCACCCGGCTCGAAGCCCATGTATTTCAGACTCTTCTTGAACGAAGCCTGGTCGCTCTCGGGAATCTCGTCGAGTGTAGGGATCGTGCCGTTGATAGCAATGCCCATACCTGGGTTTGTGCCGTAGGTGATGCGAGGTTCAATGTCGGCCGCGTCGTAGTTTACCTCCCGGTCGAAGACGGCGTCATCGCCGGATTTCAGCGTTTTCCAATAAGCCACGGCACGGTCCCAGTCCTCACCCTTGGGCGCGTATTTCTTGCCTTTGATATAGGCGAAAGTCTTCTCGTCCGGTGCTACGAAACCACCTCGGGCACCCATCTCTATGGACAGGTTGCAGAGGGTCAGACGACCTTCCATGCTCATGTTTCGCACCACGTCGCCGGCATACTCCACGAAGTAGCCCGTAGCGCCTGAGGTTGTCAGCTGTGACATCAGGTAAAGCGCGACATCCTTTGCGGTCACTCCCGGTTTGAGCGTACCGTTGATGTTGATGCGCATCGACTTTGGTTTCTGCTGCAAGATGCACTGCGAGGCGAGTACCATCTCCACCTCGGAGGTACCGATGCCGAAGGCGACGGCACCCATAGCGCCGTGGGTAGAGGTGTGAGAGTCACCGCAGACGATAGTCATGCCCGGCAGGGAGAGTCCTGTCTCGGGACCCACGACATGGATGATACCGTTTTCGGGCGTGTTCATCTTGAACTCCGTGACGCCGAACTCCTTACAGTTTTTGTCGAGCGTGTCGATCTGTTTGCGTCCCACGGGGTCAGCGACGGGCTTGTCCTGGTCGTGGGTTTGTATGTTGTGGTCAGGCATGGCAAAGACCTGCTGGGGGCGGAACACCTTCAGTCCGCGCTGGCGCAAGCCTTGGAAAGCCTGTGGAGTAGTCACCTCGTGGCAGTAGAGACGGTCGATATACAATTGAGTGGGACCGTCCTTGACAATCTGAACGACGTGGCTGTCCCAAATCTTATCAAACAGGGTATTCATATATATAATATGTGTTATAGGATTCTGCTATGTTATTTCACTCTGAATTTATTGATGCAGTCGATATATGCCTCGACAGACGCGGTGACGATGTCGGTGTTAGCACCAAATCCGTAGTAGATCTGTCCGTCGTATTCCACCTGCATGTGCACCTTGCCGACATCGTCGGAACCTTTGGAGATAGCCTGAATGGTGAACTCCTTGAGGGTCATCTGCTTGCGTACGATACGCTTGAGTGCTGAGATGGCCGCGTCGACAGGACCGTTGCCAGTGGAGCATTCCTCGAATTTCTGTCCGGCGATGTCCAGTCCGATGCTTGCCACAGAGCGTACGCCCTTGCCGGTGGTCACCTGCAGATAGTCGAGTTTCACGCTGTGGTTGGCGGTGCGGTCAGCGCCGGCAAGCATGAGCACGTCGTCGTCGGTGATCTCTTTTTTCTTGTCGGCAAGCACGAGGAATTGCTTGTAGATCTTGTCGAGCGTCTCCTCGTCCTTGATGTCCACGCCGTTGACCTCCAGACGATAACGGAGGGCAGCGCGTCCGGAACGTGCGGTGAGCACGATTTCGTTGTTGTCGAGCCCGATGTCTTTCGGGTTGATGATCTCGTAGGTCTGCACGTTTTTCAGCACGCCGTCCTGATGAATGCCGCTGGAGTGAGCAAAGGCATTGCGTCCGACGATGGCTTTGTTGGGTTGTACAGGCATGTTCATCAAAGACGATACCATGCGTGAGATCGGATAGATCTTGCGTGTGTTGATGTTTGTGTCGATGCCGATGTTTTTATGGCATTTAAGGATCATGGCGATCTCCTCCAGGGAAGTGTTTCCTGCCCGCTCGCCGATGCCGTTGATGGTAACCTCTACTTGTCGTGCGCCGTTGAGCACACCTTCGAGCGTGTTGGCTGTTGCCATTCCCAGATCGTTGTGGCAGTGAGTGGAGATGATGGCCTTGTCGATGTTGTCGACATGCTCTTTGAGGTATTTGATCTTTTCGCCGTACTCGTTTGGCAGGCAATATCCGGTGGTGTCCGGGATGTTGACCACAGTGGCACCAGCCTTGATGACGGCCTCGACCACGCGTGCGAGGTACTCGTTGTCGGTGCGTCCGGCATCCTCAGCGTAGAACTCTACGTCGTCGACATACTTTTTGGCGTAAGCCACTGCGCGCACGGCGCGCTCCAGGATGTCTTCGCGGTTGGAATTGAACTTATATTTGATATGAGAGTCACTTGTGCCGATACCCGTGTGGATACGTTTGTGCTTGGCATATTTCAGCGACTCGGCAGCCACGTCGATGTCCTTTTCTACGGCACGTGTGAGTGCGCAGATGGTCGGCCATGTCACCGCTTTTGAGATTTCCACCACAGAGTTGAAGTCCCCCGGCGAGGAGATGGGGAAGCCAGCCTCGATGACGTCCACGCCCAACAGCTCGAGTTGCTTGGCCACCTGAATCTTTTCCACTGTGTTCAACTGACAACCAGGCACCTGCTCGCCATCGCGGAGCGTCGTGTCGAAAATGTAAAGTCTGTCGCTCATATTCTTTATGTATTAATGTTTTTGCTTTCTCTGTTGTTCCCTGAAACTTGTCCAAACAAAAAAGCCTTCCCACTTGTGGAAGTGGAAAGGCTCTGTATGGTTGTTGTCCGTCAGACATGCACGCACACCTTCTCACTTCCAACTGTGGGATACAGTCGAATGCTAATAATAATGCTTAGAAGGATGTACAAACTTGTCATAACCTTATGTGTTGATTCGTATCTATTTCTGTTTACGGGTGCAAAGGTAAACATTTCAGTCGATACGAGCAAATAATCTGAAAGTTTTTTGCTTGTTTTTCTAATAATTTATCAGAAAGGCACTGAGCCGCCGGTGTCTGGAGGCATGCCGCCCAGTGGATCGCCGGCGAAAGGATCCGTATCCGGAGCGCCACTGTAGTCCTGATTCATCTTAGAACCAATAAACTCACCACCGTTCATCTCGCCCGGCAGTGGAGCCAGTTGGGCATCCTCGGGGTTCATGAAGCGGGTATACTGTCCCTGGAACGTGAGCAGCACGTCGCCCGTGGCACCTTTACGGTGCTTTGCGATGATGATTTGTGCCTTGCCGTGTAGGTCGTTGCCTTTCTCGTCCTGGTAGATACGGTAGTATTCGGGGCGGTGGACGAAGAGCACCATATCGGCATCCTGCTCGATAGCACCGGACTCACGCAGGTCGCTCAGCTGTGGTCGCTTGCCCTCGATGCCCTCGCGGTTCTCCACGGTACGGTTGAGCTGTGAGAGTGCGATGATGGGGATGTCGAGTTCCTTGGCCAGTCCTTTCAGTGAACGTGAGATGGTGGAGACCTCTTCCTGTCGGTTGCCGAAGCGCATGCCGTTGGCGTTCATCAGCTGGAGGTAGTCGATCATGATGATCTTCACGCCTTTCTCACGAACGAGGCGGCGCGCTTTGGTGCGGAGCTCAAAGATGGAGAGCCCTGGCGTGTCGTCGACATAGATGGGTGCTCCCGTGAGTCGTGAGAGGTTCTTGTCGAGTCGTTCCCACTCGTCGCGGGCGAGCTGACCGTTCATGATCTTCTTGCCCTCGATCTCGCAGACGTTGGAGATGAGACGGTCTACGAGCTGCTCGTTGTTCATCTCGAGCGAGAAGAAGGCGATGGGCGTCTGATAATCGACAGCAATGTTCTTAGCCACAGACAGCGCAAACGAGGTCTTACCCATGGCAGGACGTCCGGCGATGATGACGAGGTCACTCTTCTGCCAGCCTGAGGTCATGTCGTCGAGTTTGGTATAGCCGGATGGGATACCCGTCAGACCGCTGGTGTTGGCGGAAGCTTTTTGCAGGGTGTCGATGGCCTGGCGGATGACCGGGTCGATCTGTGTATAGTCCTGCTTCATGTTTTTCTGCGAGAGCTCGAAGAGGCTGCCTTCGGCTTCCTGCATGAGTTCGTCGACATCGACGGTAGTGTCAAAGGCCTTGGTCTCGATATCGCTGGCGAAGGAGATGAGCTGTCGGGCGAGAAACTTCTGCTTGAGAATCTTGGCGTGCTGCTCGATGTGGGCTGATGAGGCGACGTGAGAGGAGAGCTCGATGATATAGTTGGCTCCTCCGATGTCGTCGATGGTGCCTTCCCGCTCCAGTTCGTTGGTGACGGTGAGGATGTCGACGGGTTTTTCCTCCATGTTCAAGGTCTGGATAGCCTTGAAGATCTTTTGGTGACGCGGGTCGTAGAAGGTCTCGGGACGGATGAGCTCAGAGACGACCGAGAAGGCGTCCTTGTCGATCATCAGGGCACCGAGCACCACCTTCTCCACGTCGATGGCCTGTGGTTGCAGGTGGCCGTAGGTGGGGTCGATGGGTGCGGAAGTTTTTTTGCGGCGGGGTGTGGTATTTTTTTGTTCTGGCATATGCGTTAGCGAGTTTTGCTTATTGATGGTTTTGCGAATCCATCGACAGCCGGGGAAGAGGAAAGAAAACTCTTGGGCCGGGGATAGGATGGCGAATGCAAAGTTACGGTTTTTTCCTGGCAAAGTGGAGGAAGAAGAAAGAAATGTTGCGGAAAAAACTGCGGAGTAGGAAGGTGGAAGGGAGGGATGCATAGCAACACAAAAAAAACCGTCCAAGGCAACGGATGTGCTATGGACGGCTTGGTAGGGACAATGGGACTCGAACCCATGACCTCTGCAATGTGACTGCAGCGCTCTAAACCAACTGGGCTATGCCCCTATGCTTATAAAGAAAGGCTCTGTACGAACCTCTGTGTTACGGTGTGCAAAATTACGAAAACTTTGCGAGTCCACCAAATTTTTGGGTAATAATTTGGGCTGAGCTGTTATTTTTCTTTTGAAACGAGTGGATAAAACGATAATATTGCTAATTTTGTATAGTATACACATCCTTTGTTTGATAGGGGAGATACATTTAGAAAGATGCGGCATGTCGCCCATAAATAAAAGGAAAGAAATACATTGTACAGATATGAAACACATTGCAGTACTTCTTGCCCTGCTGGGCATGACCTCCATGAGTTGGGCACAGGCAGATCCCGGTACGTTCTCCGTGATTCCGCGCGTCGGTTTCAATCTCTCCACCATCAGTGGTGAGAGTCTCACCACTGATGTGGGTACGATGAAGAGTAAGTTTAAGGCGGGAGCAGCTGCCGGATTGGATCTCGAATACCGCATCAGTGCTCCCTTCTCCGCCAGTATTGGCGCCTACTATTCGCGCGAGGGTTGCAACTATAAAGACAATGTGCTGGATCAGCGTCAGCTGGGAACCTATAATGTTTTCAGCCGTTGCTACTTCACGATCGACTATCTCAAGATTCCCGTGATGGCGCGTTGGTATGCCACGGACAAGCTTTCTGTGGGCACAGGCCTGCAGGCGGGCATCGGACTATGGAATCGCACGCATACAGAGTCCCAGGAAGTCAAGGTCGGCGAAAGCGGCAGATACACTTACTCCACAGACATTGAGAAAACCAATGTCAAGGGCAATGGCCTGCGCAATGTGCTGTGGAGCGTGCCTGTGAGTGTTGCTGTGGAGTATGAGCGCGTCATCATAGACCTTCGCTATAGCATTCCGCTGTCGAAGGTCTATCAGTCTGATGGTAAGCATCCCGGCGGTGATGAGCGCGTCCAGTGCTGGACGCTCAGCGTGGGATACCGAATTTAGACTTTTCTAAAAACTACTATACGGGCGCGGCATCATTGCCGCGCCTTCTGTTTGTCTATTACATACATGCCACGGTCAGTCCTGCCATGACGATACTCACCATTGACATGAGTTTGATCAGGATGTTGAGCGAAGGCCCTGACGTGTCCTTGAACGGATCACCGACGGTGTCGCCGACTATCGTTGCTTTGTGGCAGGGCGATCCTTTACCCCCGAAGCGTCCTTCCTCTACGCTTTTCTTGGCATTGTCCCAAGCACCGCCGGCGTTAGCCATGAACACGGCGAGGGTGAAACCGGCGGCCAGTCCACCGACGAGCAGGCCGAGCACACCTGCCACACCAAGTATCATGCCCACCACGATGGGGATGATGATGGCCAACAGCGAGGGGAGGATCATCTCGTGCTGTGCCGACTTGGTGCTGATCTCGACGCATCGTCCATAGTCCGGAGTGGCTTTTCCCTCCAGGATGCCTTTGATCTCATGGAACTGTCGGCGCACTTCGCTGACCATCTTTCCGGCGGCCCGTCCCACAGCGCCCATGGTCAGCCCGCAGAAGAGAAAGGCCGCCATGGCACCGAGGAAAGCCCCGACGAGGACGCGTGGATTCATCAGGTTGACTTGGAAAAAGTTCATGAAGTCGGGCATGGTTGCCTTGGCTGGGTCAAAGACCTGTCCGGCGGCATCGATGAACTGCTGTCCGTGGGTCACAGCACGGCTCATGGCGAGTTTTATCTCCTCGACGTACGAGGCGAGCAGAGCCAGTGCGGTGAGTGCTGCCGAGCCGATGGCGAAGCCTTTCCCCGTGGCGGCGGTGGTGTTGCCCAGTGCGTCGAGTGCGTCGGTGCGGTGGCGTATCTCCTCGCCGAGTCCGCTCATCTCAGCGTTTCCACCGGCGTTGTCAGCGATGGGTCCGTAGGCATCCGTGGCGAGCGTGATGCCGAGTGTGGAGAGCATGCCCACGGCGGCGATGCCGATGCCGTAGAGTCCACGGCTGATGCTGGTTGCGCTCATGCTCAAGTCGAAGCCGTTGGCACAGAGATAGCTCAGCATGATGGCCACCGAGATGGTGAGCACGGGCACGCAGGTCGAGATCATGCCAGTGCCGATGCCCTTGATGATCACCGTGGCGGCACCCGTCTGGCTGGCCTCGGCGATGCGTTGCGTCGGCTTATAGCTCTGCGAGGTATAGTATTCCGTGGCCTGTCCGATGATCACTCCGGCGGCGAGCCCGCTGAGCACAGAGCATCCGATGCCCATCCAGTTGTCGATCTGCAACCAGTAGAGGATGCCGAAGGTAGCCACTGCGATAAGGATGGCACTCGTGTTTGTACCTACTCCGAGGGCATGGAGCAGGTCTTTCATTGTTGCGCCGTCCTTGGTGCGCACGAGGAAGATGCCGAGCAGGCTGAGGAAGACACCGACAGCAGCGATGAGCATCGGCGCGATGACGGCTCTGAGCTGCATGTCGTCCGCACTCATGGCAAAGGCCGTGGCACCGAGAGCAGCCGTGGAGAGGATGCTGCCGCAATAGCTTTCATAGAGGTCAGCACCCATACCGGCCACGTCGCCGACGTTATCGCCCACGTTGTCGGCGATGGTAGCCGGGTTGCGCGGGTCGTCTTCGGGGATGTCAGCCTCCACTTTTCCCACGAGGTCGGCGCCGACATCAGCCGCTTTGGTGTATATGCCGCCGCCGACACGGGCGAAGAGCGCCTGTGTGGAAGCACCCATGCCGAAGGTGAGCATGGTCGTGGTGATGGTGATGAGAGCGGTATGTGGATCCATGTCGCTGTAGAAACTGTTCAGTATCAAAAACCACACGGCGATGTCGAGCAGGCCGAGTCCCACGACGACGAGTCCCATGACAGCACCGGATCGGAACGCTATTTTCAGTCCTTTGTGCAATCCCTCGCGTGCCGCGTTTGCCGTGCGTCCACTGGCGTAGGTGGCTGTCTTCATACCGAAGAAGCCGGCGAGTCCGCTGAAGAATCCCCCCGTGAGGAAAGCGAAGGGTACCCACGGGTTCTGGGCGTTGAAGCCATAGGCCATGATGGCGAAGATAATGGCCAGCACGACAAAGACGATGAGCACCACGCGGTATTGTTGTCGCAGATAGGCCATCGCACCCCGTCGGATGTAGAGGGCGATCTCCTTCATGCGCGGTGAGCCCTCGTCTTCCTTCATCATATTTTGGAAGAATAGCCATGCCATCATCAGGGCACAGACAGAGGCCAGCGGGATGAGCCAAAAGACAACAGGTAAGTTCATAAGGCAAGACGATTGATGGGTTAGACACAATTGCGACGTGGTTCTCAGCACGTCTGATTTCAATGGCAAATATAGGGAAAAAAGCGATTGCCTGCAACTTTTCCGTGCATAAAATCCTTGATTTTTAGATTGTTTGACCCTATTTGGCGAGATCACACGCTTTCCGAACAAATTATACCGCAATTATCAATACTTGTCCAAATTTGCAGAAGAAGTGGCTCTGGTCATGCGACAGATGATATGAGGGAGGGGCAGAAGCATTTATGTGTTTTTGGATAAGGGGTAGTTGAATGTTGAGAAAACTGACAAAAAAGTGGGTGCGAGACGACGTTTTTTTCGAAGAGACAAGCTCTTGGCCGGATTTTCCTGATTTTTGGCGATATTTCATTAATCTATTGATAATCAATAAGTTATATGCAAAATTAGGTTTTAGAGGGAAGTGAATCTGGTTTTTGCCCGTATCAAACAACTGAGATGACCTTGTCATCTCACTGTTTTGACCTCATCATCTCGGTTGTTTGTCACGGAGAAACAAGTGAGATGATGAGGTCAAAACACTGTTTTTACTGGTGAACATGTATTTTTTTAAGGCTGAGGACGTCATTTCTCGCCCTTTATGCTTTTTTTCTTCTCTAGAATGAACGAAAAGGAAGACAGTGTTTTGTCGTGATTTATTTTGATGATAATTGTGGGTATCGTGTCAAGTCACATTTACCTGAACGAAAGAAGCGCGGCAAAGACCACAGATATCATGTTGGCTTTTGCCGCGCTTGTAGGTGAGGATATGATCAACTCACGAGCAGTTACTCATGGTCATTCGAATTGGAAGTATACGGGTGCCCAATAGCCAGAGATGGATCCGTCGGCGGTTTGGAAATATCCCAGATAGAAAGCACCGGAATTGCGTGCGGCATACCATTGGCAGTTATAGGTAGGCAGGATCTCGAAGTCATTGATGTCCACGCCTCCCTCTTTACCATAGGGATAGAGGTGGACGTAATCGTCGGTAAACCACCAGATGGCTGGCGTGCCGTAGCCATATCCGCCCCAGTCGTCCTCGGTATAGAGCGGACTGCCTGCCGGCAAACTTAGACTGCGCTTTCCGTCCTTGATGGTCAGCACCAAACCATAGCCACTGTGCATGAAGTCGGTGATGCGGTAGACACCTCCGCCAAGGTCGTCGGCCGTCTCCTCCCATTTCTGCTCTAAATAGTTGGGAATCCAGAACTGGATCTTCACCGGCGTGGGGATGGAAGCGCGTGCTTCGAGGGTGATTCCCCCGTCGAGATAGCTGTAGGGATCCACTTCGTCGGAACAGAGCGAGAGCGAATAGGTGAAAGCCTGCGGCACCGTTGCCGTGTCGGGGATCGACACGGTGAGCGTGGCTACCGAGTCGCCGTCGGCAAAGACAACCTCTTCGTCGGCTGTAACACCGGCCGTGGTCGTGCTGTTCTTTACCACGGGCACTGTGAGCGTACCTTTCTTGTTATTGCGGAGCACCTTGACTCCTATTTTATATGTACTCTTGTCTGACGGGTCGAGGATGACAGTCTCTTCATTATCGCCCGCGAAATGCACCTGCTGGTTGTTGGCAGAGAGCGCGGCGGCAGGCTCGTAGTCGTCATCAGAAGATGAGCATGCGCCAAAGCCTATTGCGATAAGCAGCATGATCACAAGTGCGCTGATGCTGGATAATATGTTGTGTTTCATTTCTTATCGTGTTTTGATGGTTGATAATTCCATGTACTGCCTTATTTGTTGGCAGCGCTCTCCACGCCCGACGGATCGGGGTTGTTGATGATGGAAGAATTGTACTGTGTCTCCGAGTTGGAGAAACAGAAATTCATGCGTGGTGCCACGTAGCCGTTTGAGAAGTTGAAGCGGTAGGCTTTCGGGTGGTTAGTGCCGTCGTAGTTGGTTCTTATTCCTATCTTCAGACGCTTATAGTCGAAATAGGTCAGTCCTTCACCCCAGAACTCGATACGCTTCTGACGTACGATCTCATTGGCCAAGTTCCACAGATCTTCCGATGTGCTGGTATATGGTTTTGCGTTTTCTGCCGTAGTGTTGCAACGGTATGTGTTCATGAAGTCCTCGAGGAGTTTCTTTCCGGCGGCTAATCCACTGACGTGGGCTGTTGCTTCGGCATCTATGAAATACATCTCCTCTACGCGCATGAGCGGGATACTGACGGCAGCGCCCACAGTGTAGTCGTCCTTGTTGTTATTGCCGGGCTTGAACTTCAGTCCGGTATAGCCGGCGAGATTTGCGAAGTTGGCAGGAGTGAGTATGGTGTTGTATTTTGAAGCGCTTTCTTCCTTCCCCGCGTCCTCAGGAGCGATCCACGTGTCTTTGCGCCAGTCAGCACTGTTCATGCTTTCATAAGTAACCATTCAGTTTAGGCCGTCTTTCCTATAAGCTGTAATTTTCCGACCTTTGCCGAAAATTTACAGCTTTATGTTTAATCTCAACGAGAATAACCAGTTTTTCCTCTCCAATTCCCCAACTGATATGAGAGTTGGGGTCCGCAATGTGCGGCAAGGTCCGACAAACTGGGCATGAACCTACAAATGGAAAGGTCTACGTCTTTGTAGGGAAAACACGTAAAGTTATGAAACTCCTTCATTGGGAACGAGGAGGTTATGTGATGTATTATAAGCGTCTTGAGACGGGCAGGCTTTCTCCCCGACTGTTCCCGCCATGCCAGCAAGTCGGATTCCGACAAATTCGATGGTATGAGTTGGTTCTTTTCATAGAGGGAATCTCTCCAGGTGTCAGACGAAGGAAGCGCTTTCAAGTCAGCGAAAACAGTGGTGAAGATAATATAAAAAAAATCCCGGGAATAACCTCGGGATTTTTTATCAATTACAGGACGGCCTAAATTGAATGGTTACTAATTTCTAAATGGCCAGGCTTTGATGCGGTTAGTGACCTTGATGACATTCTCTGGCTCGTTTTCATCCGTTAAGATGATGTATGACGGATGCTTGAGATCATCAGTTGTCAACTTGAAGCGGCGTGCAGTCGTCCATGCAAACGGGTAGACGATGTTGGCGTAGCCATAGTATTGGACATAGTAGTTGCCGTTGAGTACATTGTTGGCAGCCACATAGGTCAATTCTATTTCATCTTTACCAATTAGTTTATAGTTCATGGCGAGTGTACCCCACCAGGTACTGCTACCATCATAGTGTCCGAAAGTCAGTCCGAAGTTCTTACCATAAGTAGAACTGAACTCATACGTGCCAAGGATCGCGTAGCGTGTTTCCTCACCGTAAGGTTCCTGATAATTAGTGAGCGAATAATTCCAATAATCCTGTCCATAACTGCTCATCCCGCTCAACGCCACGTTCCAAGCGCCGAGCACAAACTGTTCGTTGATGGGTGGAATGATAGGAATGAGCTTAACACTCTTGTCGGCCGGGTTAACCCAATTGCCACCATCTGCATAGCTGAAACCAGTTATGGTCTTGCCACGGACAGTGACAGGCTTATAGAGCTCGTAACCAGAAGGCGTGATGGTGAACGGCATGCTGGTGCTTGCCCCCGTGGTCTTATCAGTTACGGTGAGATAGTTGTAGCTCAGTGAGGCATTCATCGTATCGTTGTCAACGATCAGCGCATAGTTGTTGTAGGTCGCCATGGAGTCGGAAACAAGAGATACCTTGCTATAATAGTCAGCCCACGTACCCTGCTGCAAGGGTGTCATCACGATGCGATCCTCATGTTTCTTACCCAAGAGTACGATGGAGTCTGGCGAAGCAGACAGTACTCTGAACTCCAGATCACCATTGAAGCCTTTGCCCAGAGTCCCGAAATCTTCATTACTCGGATCGGAGAAGTAATGGAAAATAGGATTATACTCGTCGAAGGAAAGCACTGTACCAGAACTCTGCTCCAACTTATAGTGCGACGTATAAGTGCTATCCGGACCAAAGAACTCGCTGGCCACGGTCACCTTATTGTTGGCGAACTTACAGTAGACGTTGTAGCCTCCGTAAGTGATGTTGCCATAATAGTGCATGATCCATCCGTTGTTTTGTGCTTCGAGGATCTGCCGTGTGGTAGACATCGACTCAGCGATTCGTTCTGCCGATGGCTTGTCGAAGGCATCGTCGACTTCCGGCGTGCATGCACCCACAAGCAGGGCGACAGCCGCCAACAGCCATAGATTGAATATCTTTCTCATAGAATGTGTTCTTTAAATTGTTTACTTTAAATGACGTAGATCGAGCGTTGTGACCTCCTTGGAGCGACGCAGCACAATTTCGCGCAGCTTGTCAAGGTCGATACCCCAATCATTCTTGAAATACTCTTTGACCAATGCCAGTTTCGCGATGATGGCATCACGTCCGCTGGTGTCGTATTGAGCTTGCTTGTTTCCGTTCTTGTCGAAAGTAAAAATCGTGTCATTGTTCTCGTCAAGCTTGACGGCGACACCAGAGGCGACGATCTTATCCCATGCTGCTTGCGTGTGAGTGACGTAAGTGGCATAGATCTCGGCAAAGTCCTCGTTGTACTCTTTTGAGGCATATCCACTCACGAAACCCATGGCTGGAGCTTTATCGTTAGCGACATTGATCCAGTTCGAGGTCTGGTAATTGGCAGACGAGATGGTTTGGAACTCTGTACTATAGTTTTTCTTCTGCGTCATGATGTGACAGAACTCATGGTGCATGGTATGGAAGAACCAGTAGTTCAGATCCATCGGCAGGGCACTCGTATTGGGGAACGGACTGTCGACATCAATAACAGGATGGTCTATGTCGATGTTGTTGACACGGAAAAGCGTCACCTTCACACCGCCTTCTGCCACACCAAGTACGATGCCGCCACCATTGTCATATTCCGGTGAACCGATCAGCTGATAGACACGGGGACTATAAGACTTGAGGAAGTCCTGTCCCAACAAATCTGTATAGGAGTCCATCCACACATGCTTAACCATGATTGCCAGTGCTTTCGACTTGTCATAATCGGCAGGGATCACATTGTAGTAGTTGTCGGTCTCCCGATCGTTATAGCGATAGAGGAACTTAATATTGTAGGGATCTGTGAAGTTGGCCTTTGTCCAACGATCCAGCTCCGTGCTGTCAGTGACCTCAGTCTCCTCGAAGATGCTTTTGCTGCTCAAGTCATCGTCAGAGCATCCGGCAAGGAGAGTTGCCATCAGACCTAATATGATGATTCTTGTATATTTCATAATTCAGAATTCAGAATGGTTGATGTAACTAAGAATAATAGATAAAACTTATCTGGGATTTGCTTCCAGTCCTGCGTTGATGACATCTTCAGGTAGCTGAATGGCACCACGCTTGTCGGCAGCACGGAAGACGACAGGGTCTTCACCATCGAGAAGGTGAGCATACTCAATGCCATAGCGCTTAATGTCCACAAAGCGAAGTCCCTCGCCCCATGTCTCCAGTCGACGCATGTGCAGAATCATCTGGATAAAGTTCTCCTGTGTTCCGGTCTCAATAGTGAATCCTTGTGGGTGGAGATTTTTTTTGATGGTACGCTGACTGTTGGCAGTGGGGATCACCTCACTGTAGCGTACACCATCCATGAACTTGTTGATACTCTCTTCTGTGAGTGTAGGTCTTCTTGCCGTGCCATTGCTGGGGATGCAGTGCGAGCGAATCCAAGCATTCATGTCGTCAAGAGCATGGGCATAGTCTTTTTTCATGGCATAGGCTTCCGCTCTTACCAACAGCGTTTCTTCCGTGGAGAAGGCGGGGAATACGATGTGGGCGTAACCGGTGTTGTTCACCTTGTCAGTGGTTTCAAAGAACTCCTGTACCTTGGGGAAATACTGCTGTGCAGCATCATATTGGTAGATTTTATGAGCATAGACCAGCGTATTGTTGCTTGATCCGCTTCCCCATGGTGCTTTGGCGTAGAAAGTCTCGTTGACATCTATATTTCGGTTGTGGCCATAACGGCGGAACGACGAACTCCATGTCAGAGCACGCGAGGCGGAAGAATATGCAGTGATGATCAGCAGATTGGCGTTCTCTGATGATTTCACATAAGCATTCTGCAGGTCATTGGGAGACATTGATGTGAAGGCGGAATAGTCACGCAGACGGTTGCCAGGGTTGGCACCAAGGACAGCTGTTGCATATTCAATGGCTTTGTCGTAGTTGTGTATCATCAGATTGAAGCGTGCGGCAAAGGCGTATGCAGCACTCTTGTTGAAATGATACTTCGGCGTAGTCATGTAGCTGTCACTGATTCTTGGCAAGGCAGCCTCTATGTCACGATTGATGTTGGCATAGAGCTCTTTCAGCGTCCCACGTTTATATTTGGTGTTGACGCTTTGCTCCGGTTCTGTCGGATAGGGCAGGCCAAGATAGACATCGGCAGAGTCTGGGTTGTATGTCATGCAGAAGATGGTAGCCAACTCATACATGTTATATGCACGGCAAATCAGTGCCTCAGCATATTCCGCGGGATAGGTTGCCGTGTCGCCGATAGCTTTCAGATCAGCCAACGCCTCGTTGCAAGTTCCCACACGGTAGTAGAAATCGTTCCAAAGCGAATAAGGGTCGTCGTTATCGGTATTCGGATCGTCCTTGAAGCGGTAAATCTCGTCTTGAGCCGGTGTGGCGGCATATTGCGATCCGTTGTCGGTAACATTGTCGGAACTCATCTCAAAGAGGAAGTTGGGCATATGTGTAGGATAAGCCGAAGCGAGAAGCTTCTGCACTTTCTCCTGCGTGTCTACTTGCGCACGGTCGTCGGGAAGCTTGTCGAGATAGTCGTTGCAAGCCGTCATGCCCAACATTGCGCAGGCAGCCAATAGTATATGGAATCTATTGATTATTTTCATAGCGTGTAGAATTGAAAATTAAAGACCTAATTTCAGTGTGAAGGTGAACTGACGTGCCATAGGCACTGCCACACCACCGGCATTGAAGAATTCAGGATCCTGACCGTTGAGTTTCTTGTCGGCGTAGATGAGGAAGAGGTTTGTGGCTTGGAGCTTCATACTGATGTCACTCAGACGAATGGCTTTCACCCATTTTGCGGGGAAGTCATAAGCCAGCGACATCTCTTTCATACGGATAAAGTCACCCTTTGCTACACGTGCTGTAGAGAGGTTGTAGGCGTTGTAGGCATAGCTCAGATAATTGTCACTCTCGTAAGTACGAAGGTCTGCAATGACCGGGATGTTGGTTTTCTTCTCGTCACCGGCTATCGTCCAGCGGTTCTTGAACTCTTTCGGCATAGCGTCGAGGTCGGAATAATACGAGCTGAACACTCTGTCAAGACGGATCTTGTTGCCGAAGCTGTATGTGACGAAGACATTCAAGTGCCAGTTCTTATAAGTAAAGGTGTTTCCAAGTGAGCCTGTGATCGTCGGCTCGGTCGGGCCTTCATATACCAGATAGTCTTTGACTTGAGACTGGAAATTAAGGTCACTTGTGGTGAGTTCGCCCTTTTCATTGATGAAGGTAGGCAGACCGCTTTCGTTAAGTCCCTTAAAGTCGATGCTGAAGAGTGCACGGTGAGGGTAACCGACCATGGTAAAGCCGTTGCCGGTGATCAGGTCGATGATACGTGTGTCGGTATCCAGTGTGGTGACTTTGGTCTTGTAGTGGGAGAAGATGAAGTCCGTGTTCCACTTAAAGTCTTTGGATACAATATTCTTAGTGCTGATGGAAAGCTCTTCTCCGTGAGAGCTCATATCTGCGACATTGGCATACTTGATAATGGAGCCACCCACACCCGTGGTACGCTTCGGGCCAATCAGGTCGAAGTTCTTACGTGTCCAAAGGTCAAAGCTCAAACTGATGCGGTTGTTGAGGAAGCCGGCATCAATACCAATGTTGAACTCATGCTTCTTTTCGTATGTCAGATCCGGGTTGGCGAAATCATAGACATAGAGTCCAGACTCCTTGTCGTTGGCAAAGGGGCGATAGGGATTGTAACTCTCAATGATGGACCCCGCGTTGGTCGTGGCTGGATCCTGACCGGTCAGCGAATATGAAGCGCGTAGCGTGAGGTTGGAAACGACACCTTTAAAGGTCTTGTCAAACCAAGGCTCTTCATGGGCGTTCCATGATCCGGAGACGTTCCATGTAGGCAGCCAGCGCGCCGATGTGCTCTTACCCAAGCGGTTACTGCCTTCATAGCGCTCGGTATAGTTGAAGTTGTAGCGATGCTTGTAGGAATAGTTCACATATCCATAGAAACTTGCCTTGCGCTCATACCCGTTACTAAGATAGTAATAGATGTTATTCTGTTCGGCTGCCTGCTTGAAATAGCGATAGTCGAAGTTGCCCAACAATCCCATGTCGTACTGCGTGCCGACATCGTTGGAATAACTGCTGAAACGGTTGGTGGTGTTTACCTCCATACCATAGAAGAGGTTGAGGATGTGCTCTTTCTCACTGCCGTAGGCATCGTTGTAGTTGGCGGTGAAACGGGCATCCCAGCCGTTCATCTTGTATTTCTGCTCGCTATAGAAGCCGCCATGAGGAAGGGTGGTGATCGGCAAAGAGTTGGTCACGTCAGGATCTCTGTAGAGCCAGGGGTTGCGGTCACGGATGGTGGCATTGTCCATGGCACGGTAAGACTGAGCCATGTTGCTGTGCTCCGTGACTTTTGTAGCATCTACTGTTTGCGCGAACTTATAGTCTACGAGTCCTTGGAACTGCAATTGTGTGATGGGCTTGTAGGTGAGTTGAGCCTGATATTTAATATCGGTCACGTCCAAGTCCATATAGTTATTGGCCAGCTCGTTCTTGATGTTGAACGGTGCGTAGTTGCGCGTATAGTATGTATTTGGATCGAGGGCACGTGAAGTGTTGATAGCGTAAGAGTAAGGGTTGATGTCGAAGTCACGGCTGACGGCACCTGTCACGGCATTCACACTTTGATTGGTCGTTCCCGGTGCTTTCTGCTTACGGTAAGAAGCGTTGGCGATCATGTTCAACGACAACTTCTTGCTAAGGTTGTAGTTGGCATTGACGTTGGCCGTATAGCGCTTCACAGAACTTTGCATTGTCCAGCCCGGATCACTCATATAAGAGAATGAGACATAGTACTGTGCCTTGTCGGTACCAGTGCTCATGCTGATGGAGTGGTTGCGGCTGACATTGCTGTTGAAGAGTTCGTCAAACCAGTTGGTATTGCGGTATTCGGCCTCCTTGAGGTAAGCGTTCATGGCCTTGTCGGTATTGGCCAGCGCAAACTTGCCGGTTGCGGGGTCATAGGTGTTCATCAACTGATACATCTTGCCATAGACGCCACTGCTTGAAGCGTTCAGCATGCCGCTGAATGAAAGCCAGCCGTCGTTGTAGAGTTCCTTATAGATACCCATCTGTTCCTGAGAGTTCATGATGTTGAACTGGCTGTAGCTGGGTTTAAGGCGCATGGTGTACTCACCGGTATAACTGATGTGGTTCTGTCCGGCATGACCTTTCTTTGTGGTCACGACGATCACACCCGACATGGCGCGTGCACCATAGATAGAGGTCGCAGAGCCATCCTTAAGGATTTGGAAACTCTCGATATCGTCGGAGTTCAGGCCGGCAATGGCTGAAGAAATCAACGTCTTGGCATCACCGGAGGAAAGCTGGTCGGCATCGACGGAAGTAACGTCTTCCATGATTACGCCATCGACAACCCATAGCGGCTTGCTGCTGCCATAGATAGACGTGGCACCACGCACACGAATCTTCGGTGCCGTACCAAAGGTACCACTGACGTTTTGCACGCTCACACCGGCTACGCGGCCTTCGAGAGAGCGACTGATATCGGCGATACCGTCAAGTTTGGCTTTATCTGCATCGATCTTTGTTGTGGCACCGGTAAACGTGCGCTTATCCATCTGCTGCACACCGGTAACCACCACTTCTCCGAGCGTCTTGTCGTCGTTGACCAATACTACTCGCATACCGGGCTTGGCCGTGATGGTCTGTGGCTGCATTCCCAAATACGAAACGATGATTTTCTTTCCCTTAGGAACTGACAAAGAGAAACGGCCTTGCGTGTCGCTCACCGTGCCCGTCCGACTACCTTCTACGGTAATCGAAGCACCGATGATCGGCTGGTCGTCTTCTTGAGAAACTACAGTTCCAGAGATTACATTTTGGGCGAATACCCCTCCCACGAAGAGGATTAGGCATGCCAACAAAGTACTTAACCTTTTCTCCATATATCTCTCCAATTAAAAATAATAAAAAACGTCTTTACGATTCTTTGGCAATTGTGTGATTTAGGGCTAACAAGAAGCTCATTTTACAAATGCATTAGATAACAGTTGCAAAAGTAAAACAAAATTATGATATATGCAAGCGCTTTGTCGTTTTTTCTAAAAAATATATTGCAAATGTGTTGTTCGTGCTCGATTGACCAGTATCTTTATTGACTATAAACAGTGTTATTTTCTATAAAAAAACGCAACCTACATTCGACGGGATGTAGATTGCGGTAAAAGGAGGATGATTGACAGATTAACTCGTCATCCATCTAAGATCATTTTGTCGACTGTATCATTTATATGTGGGCAACGTATACGTTCCCCGAATTATTCGAATTGGAAGTATACGGGTGCCCAATAGCCAGAGATAGATCCGTCGGCGGTTTGGAAATATCCCAGATAGAAAGCACCGGAATTGCGTGCGGCATACCATTGGCAGTTATAGGTAGGCAGGATCTCGAAGTCACTGATGTCCACGCCTCCCTCTTTACCATAGGGATAGAGGTGGACGTAATCGTCGGTAAACCACCAGATGGCTGGCGTGCCGTAGCCATATCCGCCCCAGTCGTCCTCGGTATAGAGCGGACTGCCTGCCGGCAAACTTAGACTGAGCTTTCCGTCCTTGATGGTCAGCACCAGCCCATAGCCACTGTGCATGAAGTCGGTGATGCGGTAGACACCTCCGCCAAGGTCGTCGGCCGTCTCCTCCCATTTCTGATTAACGAAGCATGAATGCACTGGATTTATCTCACACAGAGAATACGGAGAGCATAGAGAGACTGTTAAGATCTGTGGAGATCTGGAATCTGTGTGAACATTCTCACGGGTAGAGATCTCTGTGTTCTCTGTGTGAGAATATTACAGACAAGAGGGTTAGGGCGGGGATGAACCCCGCCCTAACCCCGCAAAACATATGAGTGGGCAGATATAGTCACCAATCTTGGAACTTGGGTGTTCCAATGACGAAAGCAGGATATAGGTGATTACCAGCGTGCGGGCATTGGCAGGGATGTTAGACAAATGGAACTTACCGTCCACATCCGTGACAGTACCCAACTTGGTACCCTCAATACGAATGGAAGCTCCTGTAATCGGCTGACCGTCGTCTTCGGCGGTCACCACACCTATGACTTGTGTCACTTGTGAGAAAGCACAAGTTAACGCAAATAGCATACAGGCAAAAAGCATCAGAATCCTTTTTTCCATACAACCAACTTTATTAAAACATACTTAACTGTTATGATCTCTCTTCTCAAGGTTGTAGTCACTAAGCTCTCTATTACTATCCCGACTTATGCTTTTGTGATTGTCGTGTCTATTATGACCATTCACACTGACATCTGCATGTCCTTTTTATGAAATCTCTCTATAGTCGTGTGAATATTCTTATTTGGTTGCAAAGATAAACAATAATTTGTAAATAACAGACAAATTGATTGTATTTTTTAAAATAGACGGAATATTTACTTCATATTGATGCAAAAACGTACCAAATGATAATGTTTCATTAAATAACGAAACTAAAAGACTGCTGTCACACCAGCCATCAAGATGATATATCTTAATGCTTTTCCGAGTGTAATGCTGATCAAGCTGGTCAGGAAATTGGCACGCATCAGTCCTAAGGCAATGGTAATGGCTGAGCCAAGGATGGGCAGAAATGCGAAGAAACCCATCCAGGCACCATGTCCTGCCATAAATTGCTGAGCTTTGTCAATGTCGTGTCTCTTTACGTGGAGGTAGCGTTCAATCCATTCCAAACGCCCCATACGACCTACCCCATAGTTAAACAACGAACCGGCAACATTGCCGATGGTGCCATAGACAACCAAGGGCACCGGATGCAGTCCGGCTGCTAAGAGTCCGAGCATCACAGCCTCACTACTGAAGGGAAAGAAACTGCCGGCAAGAAAAGCAGCCAGCAACATGCCCCAATAGCCGTAGTTTTGCAAGAGCAGCGTCAGCGTATCTATCATTGTTTTCCGTCTCCTATATATAATATGGTGTAAGTCCTATATATAATATGGTGTAAGCAGAAATATAATTAAGGTGTAAACTGTAATTATAAGAGATTGTATATGGTCAGCAACAGCGCGACGGCGATGATGACAAAGAAGGCGATGTTGCTCACCCGCGAATGGGTCAAGGCCAGAAAATGTCCGATCAGTGGGGCGATGACTACGATAGCCAATGACATAAAGCCGTTGAAGAGAGTAGGGAAGACCAGCATCATCAACAGACAGCAGAAGCTCAGCGTGATGAACATCTCGTAGATCATGCGGGTGCGGATCTTATCTTGGTAGGAAAACATCAGAAAATGTACACTGCCCAATGCTGCGAGGATCATCAGAAAGATGAACGTCAGCGCCTGATGGTCGTCGATGACAGTAAGATCGAAAACGTTTCCGGGATGAGCCAATGCCGCAAAATGTGAGGATAACCAGTCGAGATGCTGGAAGACAATAGCGTACGCGCCGATAAACCAATAGGGCACCATCAGTCCCAGCAGCGATGCCAGAAAGGTGCGTGGAGACAGTGCCATGATGTTCGTGGCAAGGATGATCCACAAAAGGGGCACGAGATAGAGTATATGTACAAAGGGAATGCTGGCAAGAGACAGTGTGGCGAATGCATAGAACACCCATCCTGTGGCCCGTCCGTCCTGATAGGCATGGAGCAAAAAGATAAAGAAGACGATCAGCCCCATCTGTGCCCATCCGGCGTTTGTAGAAGACAGAAGGAAGTTGGCCGCCGTCGTCATCACGATGAACGAGCACGATACCATGCGGCTATAGATGCGTATGAGGGCATTGGCATTGTTGAGTTCGGCCATGAGCACAGAGGAGACAGCCAACAAAGCCATCTGGAGCCATGTGTCATGCCCCAACAATACCTGAATGACCATGAAGGCGGCCAAATACGTCAACGTCACCGGCAATGCCATGCGACTCTCTGCTATCCTGTTTTGTAAACGTCTTATCATCCTGTCAAAACTATAGTTTCTCTCCATGCCAAGCATGGATGAGATACATGTCAGCGAGACATGTGGTCTTAGAAAAAGTGCCTCTTCCCCAAGGTGCAGTCGGTGCTTCTTGCGCTTTTTCCCTTGGGGAGGAGAGATGAGGGCTAAAGATCCTGCCCGATGTCACTGCGGAAATACTTTCCTTCAAACTGTATCTTCTGTGCTTCTTGGAAGCTTTTCTTCAGTGCTTCTTCCTTGTTGCGGCCATAGGACGACACGGCGATGACGCGTCCTCCGTTTGTGACGACTTGTCCGTCCTTTGTTGCCGTACCGGAATGGAAGACGATGCTGTCCTCAACCTTGTCGATGCCAGAGATCGGATAGCCTTTCTTGTAAGCCTGAGGATAGCCTCCACTGACGAGCATCACGCAAACGGCAGCACGCGGATCCATTTCTACCGGGTGCTGATCGAGGTCGCCGTTGGCCACACCTTCAAAGAGGTCCACGATGTCACTCTTCAAGCGCAGCATCACCGTCTCGGTCTCCGGGTCACCCATACGGCAGTTGTATTCGATCACCATCGGTTCGCCCTTGACATTGATCAGTCCGAAGAAGATAAAGCCCTTGTAGTCGATGCCCTCTTCTGCCAAGCCTTCAACCGTAGGACGGATGATGCGGTCCTCGACTTTCTGCATCCATTCCTTGTCAGCAAACGGCACCGGTGATACGCTGCCCATGCCGCCGGTGTTCAGTCCCGTGTCGTGCTCACCGATACGCTTGTAGTCTTTGGCCTCGGGAAGTATCTGATAGTGTTTGCCATCTGTCAAGACAAAGACAGAGCACTCGATGCCGCTGAGGAACTCTTCAATGACAACCTTAGCGGAAGCATTGCCGAACATGCCGCCGAGCATCTCACGGAACTCCTTCTTGGCCTCGGCGAGTGTCGGCACAATCAGCACTCCTTTGCCGGCTGCCAGTCCGTCGGCTTTCAGCACATAGGGTGGCTGGAGCGTCTCCAGGAACCGGATGCCCTCCTCCACAGTGGTGCCGTCGAAGGTCTCGTAAGCAGCGGTGGGGATGTTGTGACGCTTCATAAAGCCCTTGGCAAAGTCCTTGCTGCCCTCAAGAACAGCTCCCTGCTTGCTCGGTCCGATCACGGGGATGGAAGCAGTACGGCTGTCGCTCTTGAAAGCATCATAGACACCGCGCACCAAAGGATCCTCTGGTCCGACTACAACCATGTCGATGGCTTTGTCCACAGCAAAGTCTTTCAAAGCATCGAAGTCATTGACACCGATTGCTACATTCTCTCCCACATTGCTCGTTCCGGCATTTCCCGGGGCAATGAAGAGTTGTGAGCATTTAGGGCTTTGGGCAATTTTCCATGCCAGGGCGTGCTCGCGGCCGCCACTTCCTAACAATAGAATTTTCATGAGATGATGAGTTGTAGAGTTATCTTTGATTTCTTTTTTGCGTTATATATATAATAAGGTGTATGCTACCGGACAATCTTTCCTTTTTGCGGCTGCTGTCGGTAAGCATCACCTTTATTTTTTGTCAGTGTCCTCGTCGAGCCATTGCCGGATGATGTCCACGATCTCGTTGCGCTCAATCTTTGGGAAAGAGACGATGCGGGTGGCATGGCTGCCACGTGGTAAGACAAAGACGTGGATGTTGTGCTTGTTTTCTAAGAAGTCTAACTTTGCCACGCCAGAACTGCCCCACGGGTCGAGACCGCCATAGATGAAGATCATCTTTGGGTCGTTGTGTCGCAGAAATGCCATCGTCTTGCGGTAGAGGGTGGGATCAAAAGGCTCGTTGCGAAGGCTGTCCGGCAACATGATGCGACGGAGATAGTCCTTGGTGGTCTTGACGGAAAGCCATTTGCGCAGTGGCTTCACGTCGTAACCATAGTACCCTAATTCCTTGGCCGCCTGCACATTGAAGGACAGGTCGCTTGACTCGACAGAGAAGTAGCCGGGGTTGCTGATACGGATCAGATGGTTGAAAAGCGTTTCGTCGCTGGCCGTCGAAGCCGGGATATCGCTTACCGGCGTGCCCCATTGCCACAGCGCGAAAGCATATTCCAGCACACAGAGGTCATAGATCTCGTTGAGCGGAGCGCGGAAGGTGAGCTGGTTTTTCGAGACATAGTCCTTGAAGAGCGGCATGAGCGCATTGCGGCGCTGTAGCACGGCTTGCTGAAACTCCCGCACCCGCTGACGTTCTTTCGCCGTTCCTACCTGGTCTCGCAGGAAGGGTTCGTGCCGTCCGTCTTCCACGCTGCGGTTGAGCGGAGCCACGTAAGGCACTGAGATGTCGACGTCGTCAGGATAGAACACACGGTAGAACAGGCAGGTCTGTCCACCCTTGCTGATGCCCGTAGCCATCCACTTGCCTTTATAGAGTCGGTGGAAGGTGGTGTTGACATGATGGAGGTCAGCCAGAGAATTCTCCACAGTGAGGTAGCGCCAGTTGCAGGGCTGCGGTGTGGAAGCGGCGAAATAGCGATACTCCACAAAGACGAGGTTGGCGTCAAAGAGCTTGGACAGTTCCTCGGCATAGCCTTCCTTGAGCGCATAGTTGCAATTGTAGCCCTCCGTAACCAGCACTGTAGGCCGGTCGAAGCCCGCATGACAGACGATGACCCGCTGTTGGAAAGCCCCCACCGTCGTGTCGTTGGGGTCGATCCATTGGCGGATGTTCATCAGGTATTTATGTTCATACTTGGTGCTCTTGAGCTCCTCAACCTTTGAGATGCCGGGCAGCGCCATGAGCTGCGCCTTGACGTCCTCCCCCCACATCTGTAAGGGGAGCAGCAAGGCAATCAGCAGTGGCAGGAGCCGCATGCCTGTCATCCAATATGCAGCCGTTTGTTTTTTCATTTCAGATAGTCATCGAAATACTGTGAGATGCGCTCGTGGAGATGCGTGGACTGATGTCCTCGCATGTTGTGCGGTTCACCGGGATAGACGAAGAAGTCGGGCTGAGTGCCGTCCTGAATGCACTGTTTGATGAATGTCAGCGCATGCTGTGGCACCACCACTGGGTCGTTGAGCCCGATGATGATCTGCAGCTTGCCCTTGAGATTCTTTGCCTTTGGCAGCAGACTCGAGTGAGCATAGCCGTCGGGATTGGTCTGTGGCGTGTCCATATATCGTTCGCCATACATCACCTCGTACCATTTCCAGTCGATGACAGGACCACCAGCTACGCCCACCTTGAAGACTTCGGGATGCGTGGTCATCATGTTGATAGTCATAAAGCCGCCGAAGCTCCAGCCGTGCACGCCGAGTCGAGTGCTGTCGACATAGCTCAGGCTCTTGAGATACTTCACGCCCTCCATCTGGTCTTCGACCTCATGGTCGCCGAGATGGCGGAAGGTGACTTGCTCAAAGTCCTTGCCGCGGTTCTCACTGCCACGGTTGTCGAGGATGAAGAGCAGATAGCCTTTCTGTGCCATGTAGGTTTCCCACCCACGGCTGCAATAGTGCCAGCGTGCGTCGACGTTGTGGGCATGCGGGCCACCGTAGACGTAGACGATGGTCGGATATTTCTTGTTTTTGTCAAAGCCCACGGGCAGCACCATACGATAGTAGAGGTCGGTCTTGCCGTCAGCAGCCTTGATCGTCCCGCAACGGTATTGAGGGACAGCGTAGCCTTTCCATGGATCGGAAGCCGTAAACCAGCGCACGGCTTTCTTTGTAGCCACGTTGACAAGGTCGATATTGCGTGGAACGGTGGGCTCCTGATAGTTGTCTACGATCATCAGGCCGTTTTCGCTGAGCGAGGCATTGTGCCATCCCTTGCCGTTGTCGAGCAGGGTGCGCTTACCGTCTTTCAGGCTTACCATCCACGTGTTGCGCTGAATGGGACTGCATTCGTTGGAAGCGTAGACGATGGCTTTGAGTTTTGTGTTGAAGCCGAGCATGTCCATCACCACCCAGGACCCTTTGGTGAGCTGCCTGAGTTGCTTGCCCTCCTTATTAAAAAGGTATAGATGGTTGTATCCGTCTTTCTGGCTTTGCATGATAAACTTGTTGCTGTCCCAGGGCAGGAAGACGATCGGGTGGAGGGGCTCCACGTATTTGTCATCAGTTTCGCGGTAGAGTTCAGCCTTCTTCTCGCCTGTGACTGCGTCGTAGCTCACGAGTCGGCAGTCGTTCTGGTCGCGGTTGAGTTCAAAGAGATAGATGGTCTTGCCGTCGGGACTCCAAGCCGGATTGGTGAAATAGCGGTCAGTAGGATCCCCGGCCTTGAGATAGATGGTCGTCCCCTTCTTCAGATCATAGATGCCAAGCGTCACTTTGTGCATCTTCTGTCCTGCCATCGGGTATTTCTCCGGTGCTGGCGTGGCGATGACACCCGTCTTTCCTTTCTCAAGGCTCTCCTTGGCTTCAGGTATGGTGACCAGTGGGAAGTCGGTGACCATGCTTTGATCCATGCGTGTGAAGAGCAGTTTCGTGCCGTCGGGGCTCCAAAAGGTGCCTTTGCTCCATCCGAACTCATCGCGGTGGACACTTTGCCCGTAGACGATGTCGCGTGAGCCGTCCTTGGTGAGCGTCAGCGTTTTGCCTCGGCCGTCAAGCACGCAGAGCTGATGGCCGCTGACAAAGGCTGTACACTCCGTGGCGGGACAGTAGTCGCTGGAGACCACCGGACCCTCGATCTCCCGCGTCCACATCAGCCTGCCGGCCTTGAAGTCGTAGAGCGCGCGTCCCTTGCCGTAATCGATCACAGCCCAACTCTTGTCGGCAAAGGGGAAGAAGACATTGTAGAGCGAACGGACTTTCTTGCCGTCACCGCCGCCTTGCTTTTGTATGTTGCTGAGCGTGAAGAGCGTTGTCTCCTTACCCGTCTGCGGATCGATGAGCGCACACTCTTCCGCGTCGAGCCTGACGGGCTTGTCGCCCCACCAGGCTGTCCAGCGGTTCTTGGCGGTCATCTGGTGATAGTTTTTGCCGCCAAAGTTCAGATCCTCAAGCGTAAACTGCTTGAGGTCTGCCGTTTTTTGCTGTGCTCCTGCTGAGAGAGTAGTCATAGCCAAGAGAACACCTAAGGTAATATGTTTAATCTTCATCTTCAAAGCGTCTGTTTTTTCCAAACTTGTCGCTGCCGCGGCGGTTGCCACGGTCGCTGCGTCCGCGGAAGTCGTCACCGCGTCGGCGATTCTTGAAATCATCGCCGCGTCGGCGTCCCTTATGGTCATCATCGTCGCGCCGACTCTTGAAGTCGTCACCACCACGTCGGCGTCCTTTGAAGTCGTCGTCGCCGAAACGTCGCTGGGAACGCGTGCCGGGAGCGGGGAAGGAGTGGAACTTAAACGATCGAATGTCGCCCTCCTCGTTGGACTCCTCTTCCTCGAGTCGTTGTTTAAACTCGCGGTTTTTCTTGAAGCGGTGCTTTTGTGCCATCTCGCGCTTCTCCTCATCGGTCTTGACGATGCCGCCCTCAGAGCGGAAATCCTTCATCTTGCCGTCGAAGAGCACATATTTTCGGAACTCACATTCCAGGCTGCCATTGTAAAGAGGTATCTTCAGGCTTGGCTTGAGCCCGATCTGCTCGAAACATTCCTCGCGGTAGCTGAGGATCCACGCCTCATTGCCGCCGAAGGCATTCTTCAGTCTTTCGCCGATCATGCGATAAGTTCCTAAGAGGTTCGGCGTGGAGATACGCTCACCATAAGGCGGATTTGTGACGATGATGCTCTTCTGCTCGGGCTTCTTGAAATTCTTGAAGTCCTGCTGCTCCACGGTGATCTCCTTCGACAGTCCGGCAGCCTTGACGTTCAGTCGAGCCGTGTTGACAGCCTTCATGTCGATGTCGTAGCCATAGATATGATAGGGGAACTCGCGCTCCTGCGAGTCGTCGTTGTAGATCTCGTCGAAGAGATTCTGGTCGAAGTCGGGCCATTTCTCAAAGGCGAATTCCTTGCGGAAGACGCCCGGCGAGATGTTGCGTGCGATGAGAGCAGCCTCGATGAGGATAGTACCGGAGCCGCACATCGGGTCAATGAAGTCGCAGTCGCCTTTCCATCCCGTCATCAGGATCATGCCAGCAGCCAGCACTTCATTCAGCGGCGCCTCTACGCTCTCTTGACGGTAGCCTCTTCGGTGCAGGCTCTCGCCGCTGGAGTCGAGCGCGATGGTGGCGTCGTCGTTGGCAATATGTATGTGTAGCCGGATATCCGGGTTGGCTACAGAGATATTGGGTCGTTTGCCTGTCTTCTCTCGGAACTGGTCCACGATGGCGTCTTTGACCTTGTAGGTGACGAAGCGTGAGTTGCGGAAGTCATCGGAGTAGACGACGGTGTCTACTGAGAACGTCTTTCCCTCAAGGATATATTGGCTCCAGTCGATTTTCTGCACCTCGGTGTAAACGTCTTCTGCCGAGCTGGCTTTGAAATGTTTTATAGGTTTCAGGATGCGGATGGCAGTGTGCAGTTGGAAGTTGGCGCGGTACATCATTTCCTTGTCACCGGTAAACGATACCATACGGCGGCCGATTTGCACGTTGTTAGCACCCAGTTGGGTCAGCTCCTGTGCCAGGACGGGCTCCAAGCCCATGAATGTCTTGGCGATGAGTTCGAATTCCATTTTAGCTAAAAATAAATATAAATGTTATTTGAATGTCGTTTATTTGTTTTTGTTGTAGATCTTGGTTTGTGGTGCCATGTCGTCCATGACCCATGTGTTGGCTCCTACGACGCATCCTTTGCCGATGGTCACGCGGCCGAGCACGGTGGCGTTGGCATAGATGACCACGTCGTCCTCGATGATCGGGTGGCGTGGGATGCCCTTGATAGGATTGCCGTGCTCGTCGAGGGGAAAGCTCTTGGCACCGAGTGTCACGCCCTGATAGAGTTTGACGTTCTTGCCGATGATACAAGTCTCGCCGATGACGACACCCGTCCCGTGGTCGATAGTGAACGAGGGACCAATGGTAGCTCCAGGATGTATGTCCATGCCGGTCTCGGAGTGTGCAATCTCTGTCATCATGCGGGGAATCAAGGGTACGCCCATCGTAAACAGTTCGTGAGCGACACGGAAAATGGTCAGCGTCTTGATCACCGGGTAGCAGGCCAGTATCTCAGCCATGCTTGTCGCTGCCGGATCACCGTTGTAGGCTGCCACCACGTCGGTGGCAAGGATGCGGCGCACGGCAGGCAGGCGGCTGATGAGTTCCGTTGCCATCTCCTTAGACTCCTTTTTGAGTGTTTCCAAGTCTCTGAGGATACAAGTGTCAGCAGAAGGCTTTTTCTCGGTATTATCGTCGTTATCGGCGAAGCACATTCCGGCCAGGATCTGTTCGGCAAGCAGTTTTTGCAGCCGCTCCACGTTCACGCCAATTTGATATTTGATGGTTTTGACGTTTACTTGTGACTTTCCAAAATAGCCGGGGAAGAGGATGGCGCGTGCCAACTGGATAATATCTTCAAGCGCCGTGCTTGAAGGCAGTGGATATCCATCCTTATGCTGATGAAACAGTCCCTTGAGCGAGCTCGGCTCGGAGAGCGCCTCTACTGTTTCCGTCAACTTGTGAGCCATATCTTGAGTACTCATCTCTCTGTAGTGTAATCTTAGCGCAAAGATACTAAATTATCGGCGAATGAGAAAACAATCGGCGATTTTTCTTTTTTTATAAGTCGTACTAATCTTCGACATGAGAAAAAGTGAAAGCTACGTTGTTGCCGTTCGCAACATTTTTACACCTGTTGTTGTTGTCATAGTTTGCTCATAGAACGATAGTGGGGGAGAGATTAGGGGATCATTGTCAATTCTTGCATAAAATACGAAAAGCCCCCTTAAGGCTCATTCTTTAGGGGGCTTGGTTGCTTACAGCCGGAAGAAGCTCTTCCGGCGATTTTTTTACTTGGATGTATTTGTTATTATGGATGCACGAGTGTACCGATTTCCTCACCATCCATGACCTTCTTAAGGTTGCCTTTCTCGTCCATATTGAAGACGTAGATAGGCAGATGGTTGTCCTGGCACATACAGATAGCAGTGAGATCCATGACACGCAGGCCACGGTCGAGCACCTCTTTGTAGCTGATGTCCTTGAACTTCTTAGCCGTCGGATCCTTTTCGGGGTCGGCGGTGTAGACGCCGTCGACACGCGTACCCTTGAGCATCACGTCAGCCTCAATCTCAATGCCACGGAGCGAAGAGCCTGTGTCGGTGGTGAAATATGGATTACCGGTACCGGCGGAGAAGATGCAGACATAGCCGGCCTGAAGTGCTTCGATGGCCTTCCACTTGTTGTAGAACTCACCGATGGGCTCCATGCGGATGGCTGTCATCACCTTGTTCTTTACTCCGATAGCTCCTAAGGCGGAACTCAAAGCCAGTGAGTTGATGACCGTGGCACACATACCCATCTGATCGCCCTTGACGCGGTCGAAGCCTTTCTGCGAGCCGCTGAGACCGCGGAAGATGTTACCTCCACCGATGACGATGCCGATCTGTACGCCCATGTCATGGATTTCCTTAATCTGTGCGGCATAATCACTCAGTCGCTCTGGGTCTATGCCATAACCTTGTTTGCCCATCAGACTCTCACCGGAGAGCTTGAGCAGAATACGTTTGAATCTCATATCTTGAATGTTAATTGTTGTATGATGAATATCAGATTGCTAAAAGGTTGAATATCAAAAGATGCGTGTTGAATTGCTTCAAAAGAGAAGCAAAATTCAGAATGATGAGCGTCTCATGCGTTGATAATGAATTCCACCTCTTTGAAAGCGTAACGCCGAATGTGGTCCTCACGGTCGCGGAGTACAAGATGACCGTCGTCTTCCACCTCTACAAGGGCAGCCTCGAAGTCGCCGTCAGCATCGCGATAGGGATAGAAGCCGTGGAGTCGGTAGAGCCATGACGTGTAGTTGCCGACGATCGTTGCGTAATCACCGTTGATGGTCGCTTGGATGTTGGCATCGAAACGCTTCAGGATATCCTGCAGGAGAGCCTCGCGGTCCACTTCGTGGCCTACGATCTGACAGAGTGAGACGGGATTGGGCGCATCACTATGGAAGGTCTGCTGGTTGACATCGATGCCCGGACCGATGACACAGTTCTTGATATGTCCGCCGCTCAGCGTATTTTCAATGAGAATGCCGCAGATTTTCTTATCCTTCCAATAGATGTCGTTGGGCCACTTGATGGTGAAATGATCGTCGTAGACAGCCAATGCATCACGGATAGCCAAGGCGATGGCTTCAGAGAGAATGAACTGGCTGGTGACAGGAATCCAAACCGGATGGAAGAGAATTGAGAAGAGCAGGTTCTTGCCCTTTTCGCTTTCCCATGTGTTGGTTCCTTGTCCACGCCCGGAAGACTGGAATTCTGTGGTGACAACCCAATAGCGGGCTTGGTCGGCCGCAGGGGTTGCCTCACCCTGCTGAGGGGTTGAGAGCATGCGACGAATATAGGCATTGGTGCTGTCGGTCTCTTCCACACGGGTGATTCGAAAGATATTCGTGCTATTGTTTTTCTTTTTAAATAAGGAGCGGATTGAAAGCATCTTGTATATGTTCTAATTGCGGGTGAGGATCATTCTCCTCTCCGATGATGGTTATGATGTCGAAGCGCAGTTCCTCTACAATGTCTCTGATTTTGACATACGTGTCGGCAGCTCGCCCAAGGTTTCTCATTTTACGGATATCGACAGCATCTTCCGGGTTGGTGATTTCTTCTTTGCTTCTTGTCTTCACCTCCACGAAGGCTACAGTCCGACGGTCAGGAGTGAGACATACGATGTCGAGATCGACCAGTCCTTTTCCCGGTCTCCAGTTACGGTCGAGGATGAGATAGTCCTTACCTTTCAGATATTGGGCAGCATAGTCTTCGCCCCATTTGCCGACATCGTTGTGAGTAGCCATTGTTGTCGATTATCTTCTGAGTCGAAAAAATTCCTGCATCAGCGTAGTACACTCCTTTTCGAGTATGCCGGAAGTGGTGGATGCTTTAGGATGCAGGGCGTGCGGCGCATAGCAAGTGTATCCCCGCTTGGGATCGCAAGCGCCATAGACAACACGCGCCACCTGTGCCCATCCGAGCGCACCGGCACACATTGTACAAGGCTCCACGGTGACATAGAGCGTGCAGTCGGTCAGATATTTGCCTCCCAAGAGATTGGCAGCAGAGGTGATAGCCAGCATTTCGGCATGAGCAGTGACGTCGTGGAGCGCCTCTGTCTGGTTGTGTGCCCGCGCAATGACGCGCCCCTTGTTCACTACAACGGCTCCCACAGGGATCTCCCCCTCCTCGAAAGCAGCCCGAGCCTCATTGAGTGCCAGCCGCATAAAGTCTTCGTCGGTCATCATTCTTTATGATATCATGTCTATTTGACCAGTATCACCAGATACTTGCTCGTACTCCAGAACAACTGTGGATTGGTGATGTGCAGGACATATTGGTTGAAGTTGTCACGCTGAAGCGTATAGCTGCTTGCCGGATGTGTGGTGAGAATCTTGGCATATTTGGAGTAGAGCTTGATATCCTTCTCCACTCTGATGTCGATCTTCATGAAGTAGTTATGGTTGAAAGACGCTTGCAGCACCTTTCCGCCAACGAGGATATTCTGCTCCTTCAGCTCACTCTTTGTTCCAAAGACATACCATGCCGTGTTGAGCTGCATGTCCTGACTGTTGATCGTCTGTGTTTTCTGCTCACTCTCGTTCTGCAGGTCAGTGATGTTGTTGTTGAGATTGTCAATGGTCTCGTCAAGTTCCGAGATATGGATATCCTTGGCGTCGAGCTCAGCTCTCAGTTCTTGGAGTTGCTGATCTTTCTCGCTCATGCGTCTCATAAGCCCCTCAATGGTACGTTTGAACTCCTGACTTTTGAAACTGCTCTGTCGCAATTGCTTTTGCAACTTGCTGATGAGCGCACGGTTTTCCTGCATTTTGTCAGTGATGATCTTGATGTTCTTGGCAATCTCCTTGGCTTTGTCCGTGGCATCACCCTCACCGGTCTGTGTGACATTAACCCGGTCCTCAGCCACATTGATGACTTCAAAACCGTCCTCAATCTGGTTCAGTGTCGCCATCATGTCGTTGATTTCGTTGTCGCGTTGGGCGATGATCTTATTGAGGGAATCAGAGACTTGTATATTTTGGAGCATAACGGGTGCTTGCTTCTTTCCCTTGCATGCGGTTACAAGAAGCATGATGCATGTCGACAACATGCACAAGAAAGAAATGTAAAGCAAGCGTTTCCTCATACCTGATGCTTTTTAGTGTCTTTGCCTGCGAGCACGATGACGATCTCACCGCGCGGTTCTGTTTCCTCGAAATGAGCGATGACCTCTTCGAGAGTGCCCCTGACGTGTTCTTCATGTATCTTGGAGATCTCCCGAGCCACGCTGACCTGTCTATCTGTGCCAAACACTTCAGCAAACTGCTTGAGGGTCTTGAGCAAGCGGTATGGCGACTCATAGAAGACCATCGTACGTGTCTCTTCTTTCAAGCTCTCCAGTCTTGTCTGGCGCCCCTTCTTCTGTGGCAGGAAGCCCTCGAAGCAAAAGCGGTCGCAGGGCAGCCCCGACGACACGATGGCAGGAATGCAGGCAGTGGCACCGGGCAGAGTGATCACCTCGATATCGTTGCGTGCCGCCTCACGGGCAAGGAAGAACCCCGGGTCGCTGATGCCCGGTGTGCCGGCATCACTGATGAGCGCGATGTTCTGCCCGGCCTTGAGACGCTCGATGATACCCGACGTTGTACCATGCTCATTGAACTTGTGGTGGGCCATGAGATGATTGCTGATCTCATAGTGCCGCAAGAGGTTGCCTGAGGTACGAGTGTCCTCAGCCAGCACCAGATCAGCCTCTTTAAGAATCCTCAAGGCACGCATCGTGATGTCTTCCATGTTTCCCACTGGAGTGGGGATGATATACAATGTACCCATAATCATTTGCAAATATAAGCAAAATATTCGCTATGCCCAAATTTTATTTGTTTTTTTCCTTAGTAAGAAGAAATGTAGATATGCAAGCGATGCCAATTCATCTTTTCTTATTATCTTTGCAAATAAAAAGAAAGAGAAGAGATGACAGAAAATCTGATAGGTGAGAGCCGTCGCCCCGGCCGCATTGAGGTGGTCTGTGGCAGCATGTTCTCCGGCAAGACCGAAGAGCTGATACGTCGTCTGCGCCGTGCCCGCTTTGCCAAACAGCACGTTGCGATCTTCAAGCCGACAATGGATGTGCGCTATTCACCCAGTGATGTAGTGAGTCACGACCATACCGCTTTACGGTCCATACCCGTGCATCAGTCCGATGAGATACTGAAGCTCTCGGGAGGATGTGACGTCGTCGGTATTGACGAAGCACAGTTTTTTGACAACCATATTGTCGCTGTGTGCAACAAACTGGCCTATCAGGGGGTACGCGTCATCATTGCCGGTTTGGACATGGACTTCCTTGGCAATCCTTTCGGACCGATGCCTGCGCTGATGGCTGTGGCCGACGAGGTGACCAAGGTGCATGCCATCTGTGTGAAGTGCGGCTCACTGGCCTATGCCAGCCATAGGCTTGTCAATGACAAGGAACAGGTGATGCTCGGTGAGAAACAAGAGTATGAGCCCCTTTGCCGAGAGTGCTTCCAAAAGGCATTGCTCAACGACAAGCGCAATGCGCAAAGCCGCAGTCTCTTTGAAAAATAGCACATGGGCAACCGTGTGCACGGATTTTATCAGTCAATCATCGTATTATGCCAAAAGAAATCACATTTGATCGTTTCATACGTTGGGTAGGAGTTGGTAGCATTGTCTTGGTAGTGCTTCTATTAGTGGACTATCTGAGCAGTGTGCTGCTACCATTCTTCGTGGCATGGCTCTTTGCCTATCTGCTCTACCCTATGGTGAAGTTTGTGGAGAACAAACTCCATGTGCGGGTGCGTGCCCTGTCGATTATCATCACGATGATCTTTGTCTTTGCCGTGATTGGCGGTATGCTCTATTTCATCATTCCGCCAATGATCGAACAGTTCCAGCGGTTGTATGTCATTCTCACCCATTGGGTGCACGGAGCAGCGCACACCAACAACATCAGCGGGTGGATTTCCAACTGGCTCATCCATAACCAGCACACGGTGGAACACTTCTTCAAGAGCCCCGACTTTACCAATATCCTGAAGAATGTAGCCCCAAAGCTGTTCTCGGTAGTAAGTCAGACGGCCAGCATCGTGATGAGCATTGTGGCCTCGCTGATCACCTTATTATATATGTTCTTCATCCTTATGGACTACGAATTCCTTACCAACAACTGGATCCGTATCTTCCCCGTGAAGAACCGTCCTTTCTGGCACGAGCTTGCAGGAGACGTAGAACGGGAGTTGAACAACTACATCCGCGGTCAAGGCCTGGTGGCTCTTTGCATGGGCATCATGTTTTGCATTGGTTTTACGATCATGGATTTCCCCATGGCAATAGGCTTGGGCATTCTTATCGGAGTACTTGACCTGGTGCCTTATCTCCATACTTTCGCCCTCATCCCGACGGCTTTCCTGGCCATGCTCAAGGCTGCCGACACTGGTCAGAACTTTTGGGTGGTCTTCGGATTGGCGGTAGGTCTCTTTGCTTTGGTACAGGTGATCAGCGACATGATCGTCACGCCGCATATCATGGGCAAGGCCATGGGACTCAATCCGGCAATTCTTCTGCTCTCGCTCTCGGTGTGGGGTGCCATCCTGGGCTTCATCGGTTTGATCATTGCTTTACCGTTGACCACGCTGATCATCACTTACTGGAAGAAATATGTCACCAAGGAAGAGAGTGTGAGAAGACTGAGGACAAAGTCTGCTGACCAACAACCGCAGAATACAGGCGGCCCGACGGCAGAGGCATAAAAGTTCTCCAGCTCTTTATACGAGGTGTGCATCGAGACACACCTCCCTTGAATACCATATTATAGATTACTTGCCCTTATGAATAAGTATATATCGTTTTGTCTTGGATGTGTCATTATGGTACTGTTGCCTCTGACTCCTTTACATGCACAAGTGATCGAGTCGCCCCGCAGCTACGCTTATCTCGTCAGATATGACAAGAGCCATACGCTTATGCGGCAGGGTAGGGACTTCAATGTTGTAGACATGGATATAGAGTGGCCAGTGGTCATAGACTCAACAAAAGTCACTCCGTTGCAACAGCAGATCGCCGCCACGGTGCTGATGTCCGACAACGCTGACTATGATACGTCCAAGCACAGCTTCCTCGCACGCTTTGGCACACCGGTGACGGAAAAGCTCGACAGCCTGCCCGACGACAGGCATTTCTGCTACGTCGACGCTTCAGCTAAGATCAAGAGCTACAGTCCGGGTAGATACATCGTCTATCAACTCGACTGCAAAGTATTGCCGCAGCCGCTGAGCGCACAACAGGCTGACGACAAACATCTTGTCTGTGTCTATGACTTGCACACTCAAAAAATATGCTCATTGGCGGACTTGATGAAGACCTATCAGTTGCAATCATCAGGCGACAGTCCTCTGATCTCGCTACTCACAAGTGTCCTTAGCGATGACGAATACAACAGTCTGCAATCCGTGGAGGTGCAGTCTGTGTGGCCCGAAGACTCTCTTGTCGGCATGCGCGTCAGATATGGTTTCGACAATGGTGGCTATACCTCAGAGTTGAAGATGCGCTACGATTATGCCAAACCGGTTTTAACCAAGAACTTCCGCAACCTCTTGAAGCCCTCGGCAGTCCATCAGCCCGTCTATGCCACACTGCCACAGATCCTCGGCAAAGACACCCTCTGCTACGCGCCAGACGTAATGCCAACAGAAAAAGACAAAGAATTGGCTCGACGCTATATGGCTGCCCAGACTATCTCCAGCTACCAGGGTGCCGGCACGGTGCTCGTCTCATATGTCGTTGATGGCGACGGCCGACCGACCGACTTGGCCGTTATCAACCCCGTCTCTCCATCGGCGGATCGCTGGGCTGTGTCGGTCGTGAGAGGAATGCCTCCATTGAAACCTGCCATGAAAGCAGGAAAAGCTGTACTGACACGGTTGGTCAGAGGATTTAGATTCCAATGAGACAGCGACTCTAAAAGGCCTCTACACCTATTTATATATTATATCTGCTAAACAGACAACCAATGACAAAAAACAGTAAACCAGTATCCCAACCATCCTGGAGGTAGTGGTCTTCATGACGGAAATGGACATCATCACCATCATCGTCACCACTGTTGTCAGTACTGTCACATCCGTCAGCTTATCAGCCGCTTTCTTCACAGAGCGTGGTTCTTGCTGATTACGATCATCGCCTTGCTGTTTATCGGCCTTGTGTCGGTCGCCATCTACATCCCCAACTTGCGTGACAGTCTGCCCGATATCGATGGATACTTCAACAATGGTGTGAAGTTGTCATCAGCGCATGGCCGACAGCAGACTTGGATGTACTGCCAGAGAGCATCAGTGTTGATAATTTGAAATCAAAACATTGATTTCTGACCGTTTTTCTATCAAAAACCAATGTTATTCCAGTTGTTCACTTTCGAATTGTAAGCTTGTTTTCTTGATCCATATCAATGTGATCATAAGGTAAATGTTACTTACAAACCGAGTCTTTTATACTTAAGTTAAAATTCATCAGATCATATGCGAGAATAGCGCTTTGTCTTTCTACTCTTTCGTTATGTCATTATATGGTCGCTAAACCTCTTAGAAGTTTAAAGCCGAACTTACACTTTGCTTATTTCGGCCCCAAATTGTTTCAAAATAAAAATAAAGGCCGCTTCTAAATTATAATCAAAATTGAGGCTAAAAATAATGATAAATTTGTGTTAAAGGAATTTGGAGATTCAATATAAATTGCATACCTTTGCAGTGTCAAAAAGAAAAAGTAAAACTAAGAAAGGAAACCGATATGAAAAAGTTGATGATTTTATCAATGATGTTTCTCGCTGTTCTGAGTGCTTCAGCTCGTAAGCATGTAAGCGAGAGCGCAACAGTAGTTGCAGACACTATCTACTACGCTGCTGATCAGCAGAACGTGCAGGATCGTGGTCAAGCTGCTTACTATCGTCTGCTCAAGCAGGATGGTAAAGGACTCAACAAGGAAGATGTCTTCCAGGACTACTATATGAACGGCAACCTCAAAGCCGAGGGTGGATACAGCTTCATCGATCTTGGCAATGACAAGAATACCGTTCTCAATGGCGAAGTCACTACATACTATGTCAATGGAAAGGAAAAGCTCCATGGCAACTATGTCAACGGCAAGCGCCAGGGCTACTTCACATTGCAGCTTCGCAACGGCGGTGTCGCTGTGGTGGAATACAGCAATGGTAAGTCGAAATACGACTACTTCATGGTTACCATGCCGGACGGTACACAGGAGAAGCGTCCTCTGAACGAGATCCATGAGCTTCTTCAGTAATCGGTAGCCAGATAACTCGATAATATAAAGTCAATACAATACAGTCTTATTTTCATAAATAGAATCTCTCTTACAATAATAATACGATTTATTTTTTAATTTCTTTTATTGAGCCCTTTGTTCGTGAGAATGAAGGGCTTTTTTATACCCATAAAAGAGGGGAAACAGATCTTCACCCCAACGTGAGTTTGGGAAGATGATCATGGGCAAATCATATTTATTTATCATAACGTCCATTATACGAAAAACTGTTTTCTAAGCCTCAAAAAGGGTAAAACATGATCATTCGATGGTAATCTATGTAAAATCAAGAAAAATCTGCTTGGATTTTTCTATCTCACAAAAGGTCCTTCGCTACGTAGGTTTCAATCATTCTCTGCTTAACGAAGGATCTTTTGCTATAGCATTACAACATAGATAACATAGCTTCGACCCCTCGAACACACAGCTTCGTCCCCAACATAACATAGCTTCGTCCCCAACATAACATAGCTTCGTTCCCAACATAACATAGCTTCGTTCCCAACATAACATAGCTTCGTTCCCAATATAACATAGCTTCGTTCCCAATATAACATAGCTTCGTTCCCAATATCACATAGCTTCGTTCCCAATATCACACGGCTTTGTTCCCAAGGTCTCTTGGCTTTGCTTCATCAAAACATTGGTAAGAACATCATAAAACATCAGAGACAGATACCATGAAATTAGTTTTCTCTCATTCTTAAGATAAAAATATTAAATAAAGTTCTGAAAGATCGTCTATTCTCCTTGCTTTTTGCTATCTTTGCAAAGTTTTTATTGCAATAACACAATTATAGGTTAATAAAATAATGAAGCAGTACAGATTAGTGGACAATGTGCTGGGATGGCTTGTGTTTGCCATAGCGGCCTTTACCTATTGCTCCACCATCGAGCCGACAGCCTCTTTTTGGGACTGTCCAGAGTTTATTACCACAGGCTATAAACTTGAAATCGGTCACCCGCCCGGGGCACCGTTCTTCATGCTCACGGCCAATCTCTTCAGTCATTTTGCCAGTGATCCTAGCCAGGTAGCACGCATGGTGAACACGATGAGCGCGTTGCTCTCAGCCACCACAATCTTGTTTCTGTTCTGGACGATCACACACCTGACACGCAAACTGATTGTTAAGGACTGGGCATCGCTGACCTTGGGCAAGACCATCGCCATAGAAGCCAGTGGTGTTGTAGGCGCACTGATCTACACATGGAGTGACACCTTCTGGTTCTCTGCCGTGGAAGGTGAGGTCTATGCCTACTCTTCAGCATTTACCGCCATCGTGTTTTGGCTGATACTGAAATGGGAAGACCATGCCGACGAGCCCCATTCCGACCGCTGGCTGGTACTCATTTTCTATATGACAGGACTCAGCATCGGTGTGCACCTGCTCAACTTGCTGTGTCTGCCTGCCATCGTGCTGGTCTACTGCTATCGTCGCTTCCCCAACATCGAGCTGAAGGGTTCTCTGATCGCCCTCTTGGTATCTTTTGTGCTGGTGGCCGCCGTGCTCTATGGCGTCATCCCGGGCATTGTCACTGTGGGCGGCTGGTTTGAGTTGCTCTTTGTCAATGTATTGGGCCTGCCTTTCAATACAGGTCTGGTCATCTACATTGCTTTGCTGGTGGCTTCCACGCTTTGGGCCATCTATGAAAGCTATGTCGGACGCAACAGAAAACTGGAGAACATCTCTACCCTCTTGGCTTTCGCGCTGATCGGTATTCCGTTTGTCGGCTACGGCTGGCGCGCCGTTGTCTGCGGCATCGTCATCCTCGCGATCGTATGGTGGCTGTTCAACCGCAAGAAGATTGTGGAAAAGAAACCGGTATATCTCGTCAGTTCTCATCTGAAAAATACCGTGCTGCTGTGTATGCTGATGCTGATGATCGGCTATTCCAGCTATGCGCTCATCGTCATCCGCTCGGTTGCCAACCCGCCGATGGACCAGAACTCTCCGGAGGATATCTTCACGTTGGGCTCTTATCTCAGCCGTGATCAGTATGGCAGCTATCCCCTACTCTATGGCCAGGCTTACACTTCGCAGGTCGCCTTGGAGCAGGATGGCGACATGTGCAAGCCTAAGATGACCGAGGGCGCTCCTATCTACAGCCGTAAGGAAAAGGCTTCCAAGGATGAGAAGGACTCTTACTTCATCGTCTCTCACCGCAACAACTATATCTATGCGCAGAACATGCTCTTCCCCCGTATGTGGGACAGCAACCATGCACAGGACTACGAGAGTTGGATGGGTGGCGTAGATGGTACTGAAGTTCCCTATGACCGTTGCGGTGAGCAGATGACCGTGAAGATGCCTTCACAGATCGACAATATCAAGTTCTTCCTGTCCTACCAGTGCAACTTCATGTACTGGCGCTACTTCATGTGGAATTTTGCAGGTCGCCAAAACGATATTCAGGGCAATGGCGAGCCTGAGCACGGCAACTGGATCACGGGTATCTCTTTCCTCGACAACGCCCGCCTGGGTGATCAGAGCAAACTGCCTGACGATCTGAAGATGAACAAAGGTCACAACGTCTTCTATTGTCTGCCCTTGCTGTTGGGTCTCATTGGACTTTTCTGGCAGGCATTCCGTGGTCGTCGCGGCATCCGTCAGTTCTGGGTAGTCTGCTTCCTGTTCTTCATGACAGGTCTTGCCATCGTTGTCTACCTCAATCAGACGCCGGTACAGCCACGTGAGCGTGACTATGCTTACGCCGGTTCGTTCTATGCCTTCGCCATTTGGTGTGGTATGGGCGTGGCCGCCTTGGTCGACCTGATGAAGAAATATCTCAAGGTCGAAAGCCCGATCGCTATCGGTGCGCTCAGTCTTGCGTGCCTGCTCGTACCTATTCAAATGGTCAGCCAGACGTGGGATGACCACGACCGTTCTGGCCGTTACACCTGCCGCGACTTCGGCCGCAACTATCTGATGACGCTCCAGGACAAGGGCAATCCGATCATCTTCACCAACGGTGACAACGATACCTTCCCACTCTGGTACAACCAGGAGACAGAGGGCGTACGCACCGACGCACGTGTCTGCAACCTCAGCTATCTGCAAACCGACTGGTATATCGACCAGATGAAGCGTCCGGCTTATGGTTCGCCTTCCGTGCCTATCACCTGGCCGCGTCTCGACTACTGTTCGGGAACCAACGAATATGTCGAAGTTAACCCAAGTCTGAAGTCACAGGTTCTTGACTTCTACAAGAAGAATCCGATGGCCGCTAAGGCTCAGTTCGGTGACAATCCATTCGAACTGGCCAACGTGATGAAGTACTGGGTACGCTCTAAAGACGCAGACATGCATGTCATACCGACCGATACGCTCTACGTTACCATCGACAAGAACGCTGTCAAGCACAGTGGCATGATGATGGCCAGTGACACCATCCCCGACCGTATGGTCATCTCGCTGAAAGGCAAGAACGCTCTTTACAAGAACGACTTGATGATGCTGGAGATAATTGCGCACTGCAACTGGACGCGGCCTATCTATGTCGCCTTGACGGTGGGTCAGGAAAACTATATGAATCTCGGTGACAACTTCATTCAGGAAGGTCTTGCCAACCGCATTTCGCCGTTCACAACCAACGCTCCGGGCGCTAAGAACTACGACACGCAGAAGGTCTACAACAACCTGATGTTCCGCTACCGCTATGGTGGTCTGAGCAAGCCTGGCCTGTATATCGACGAGACCGTCATGCGCATGTGTTACACTCATCGCCGTCTCTTCGGTCAGCTTGCCCTTCACCTTATCGCCGAGGGACAAAAGGCCAAGGCACTGAAGGTGTTGCAGAAGGCTGAGAAAGAGCTCCCGACATACAACATTCCGATGAACTACATGAGTGGCGGCAATGACATTGCCCATGCCTACGCCCTGTTGGGACAGAAGAAGAAGGCGTTGGAAGTTATCAACCAAGTATGGAAGAATGCCAGCCAATACGAGCAGTACTATCTGAGTGAGGAAGGCATTCAGTTCCAAGGCTCTCAGCGTGACTGCCTGATGCAGCTGTCGATTATGACAGAGATGACTAAGATCACTGAACTGGTTGACCCAGCTCTGGCCAAAAAGCAAAACAGCCAAATCGACGCCTACTATCGCATGTATGTAGGTAAAGGCGGTCAGCAATTAGGACAGTAACCTCGCCATGTTTATAGAACAACCCGCTAAATGGCTCCGCTGGCTCTATCCAAACGCCCTGTGGCGAATGGATCAGAGCGAGCGGGCTGTATATCTCACGTTCGACGACGGTCCGATACCGGAGTCGACACCATTTATCCTTGACACCTTACGAAAGTTTGGTGCCAAGGCTACTTTCTTTATGGTCGGTGAGAACGTTTTGCGAAATCACGACCTCTACAACCGTATCGTTGAAGAAGGACACCAGGTTGGCAACCACACGTTTAATCATATTGGAGCCTTCAAGCACTGGACGATCACCTATGCCATCAACACGGCACAGGCCAACGAGTTGATCAAGTCACATCTCTTCCGTCCGCCGCACGGATGGATGCGTCATTCAGAATACTGGTGGCTGCAAAGGAAATACAAGATCGTGATGTGGGACTTGGTTACCAGAGACTATTCCAAATGGCTGACGGCTCAGGATGTTATTAACAACGTGAAGCGCTATGCACGCAATGGTTCCATCATCACCTTTCACGACTCGCTGAAGAGTATTGACAAGCTGAAGATCGCTTTGCCTTTATCACTGCAATGGCTCAAGGATCAAGGTTATGAGTTCAAGATCATCGAGTGATCTTGCCTGCGGAAGAGTCAGCATGGTCGTCGAGCAGTCATTTGTTGTCCGTTTCCATCACCTTTTCTATTGTACTATTTTATAATTTTAGATATAAAAGATTATATTTACTATCACTAAAAGACTTGTTCGCTGTAGGCACATATTTGGGATTATTGCTATCATATATCTACGCGATTACATGTTCATATATTGTTATGAGTAATGTTGACTGTTTGTTCTTAAACCCTATTTTGGTTGACTCTGTGTACATTTCGTAAACAATAATGGTCATTAGTGGTGCCTTTTAATGAATACTTTCCATCTTATTTTACTTCTCTCTGTATTCTTTTGGTGTCATTCCCGCAAGCTTTTTGAAGAAGCGTGAGAAGTGCTGGGGATACTGGAAGCCGAGGCGGTCGGAAATCTGCGAGATGCTCTGCGAAGGGTCGAGGAGCAGTTGCTTGCTAAGCGCGAGAATGTGCTGTTGAATATAGTACTGTGCCGTCATTCCCGTCTCCTTACGAATGAGGTCGCCAAAGTAGCCCGGTGACAGACAAGCCTTATCAGCGAAGTAAGCCACTGAGGGCAGTCCGCCGCGCACGGCTAAGCCCTGCTCGAAATAATCTTTGATGTTGCGCTCAAAGGCAGAGAGAATATCGGAGTTCTCCTTGTGACGGATTATGAACTGCCGGTCGTAGAAGCGCTGACAGTAGTCAAGGATGAGCTTGATGCGGTCAGTAAGAATGGTCTGCGAATGTTTGTCCACGGGCTGCTCCATTTCGAAGCGGATGGTGTTGAGCGTGTCGGTGTACATCCGCCGCTCGCGCTCGCTGAGATGGAGTGACTCAGCTGAGGCGTAGTCGAAGAAGTGGTAGCTTCCGATTGCCTTCCCCAAGGGCGTGCCAAAGAGCAGGTCGGGATGGAAGAGGAGTCCTAAGGTGTGTGACGGCGTATGGAGCTGTTCCTCCGTCATATCCACGCGCACCATCTGCCCCGGTGCGAAGCTCACGATGGTACCGTCCTGATAGTCGTATTGCTGGCGCCCATAATGCAGCGCACACTGTATACCGTCCTTCAGCCACAGCGCATAGACGCCATAACGGAAGGTGACGTGGTTGGGAATCTTAGTGGCTTCCGCCAAGTCTACCACGCTCACCAAGGGATGCAGGGTCTCGAAGCCATACATCTTATTATAGTTATCGATACTGTCGATGGGGATGATCGTTGTGTCGCTCATATCTATCTGTCTTTATGTTTCTTCGTACAAAATTAGTTGAATTTTTCTATTTACGCAAGAGGGAAGCTGTAATTTCAGCAAAAAGGGTTATAGCAGCCTTAATCGGGGTAACAGCCTGTTGACAGGAAACTCGTAACTTTGCAACCGGAAACAAAGATAACAACAGATGAGAAGAATAATCACAGCCTTGGCATTTCTGATGATATTTGTCGTTGCTGGGGCGCAAAGCACAAAAAAGATGACACAGTTGAAGATGACACAAGAGTGGGACAAGGTTTTCCCCAAGAGTGAGAAGGTCGACCATAAGAAGGTCTCCTTCCACAATCGTTACGGCATCGAACTCGCTGCCGACATGTACACACCCAAGAACGCTAAGGGACGACTGGCAGCCATTGCCGTTAGTGGACCTTTTGGAGCCGTGAAAGAACAGTCGAGCGGTCTCTATGCCCAACATTTGGCAGAGCGTGGATTCCTCACCATTGCCTTCGACCCCTCGTTCACAGGAGAGAGTGGCGGCGAACCGCGGCGCATGGCTTCGCCCGATATCAACACCGAGGACTTCCTCGCTGCCGTCGATTTTCTCTCTGTGCAGGATAATGTAGATGCTGAGCGCATCGGTATCATCGGCATTTGCGGCTTTGGAGGTATGGCCGTCAATGCCGCTGCCATCGACCCGCGCATCAAGGCAACCGTCGCCAGCACGATGTACGACATGAGCAAGGTGAACATCGAGGGCTACTTCCAGAGCGAAGACACCCCGCAACAACGCATGGAGAAGCGCAAGGCCATGGCCCGGCAGCGCACGGAAGACTACAAGACAGGAACATACAAGCGTGCAGGCGGCGTCATCGACCCGCTGCCAGAGGATGCTCCCCGGTTTGTGAAGGACTACCATGCCTATTACAAGACGGAGCGCGGCTACCATGAGCGCTCAGGCAACTCGACCGACGGCTGGAACGTCACGGGGTGTCAGTCGTTCCTCAATCAGCCGCTGCTGGCCTTTGCCGCAGAGATTGAGAATCCCGTGTTGCTCATCCACGGCGAGAAGGCTCACTCACGCTATTTCTCCGAGTATGCCTTCGAGAAGATGACGGGCAAGCATGTCGAGGGGCAGAGTGCCAAGGTAGGGAACAAGGAACTCTACATCATCCCCGGAGCATCGCACGTTGACCTTTACGACGATGTGGCAGGTGTCATCCCCTACGACAAGATCGAACGATTTTTCCGTGAGAATCTAAAATAATCGTGTATGAGAAATTATCTGCTGACAATTATGACCATGTTCTTCATCTGTTGCTCGTCCAACGGCGGGATGCAGGCGGAGACATTGCAGACAGGAAACGATATGACAATGTATATTACCATCGCAGGACAGACTCAGAGCATAACCCTTGCCAATAATGCGGCAACGCAGGAACTCGTGGAACGGCTACAGAACGGTGCTGTCACAGTTACGCTTAACTCCAGTGGCGGCTGCGAGATATGGGGACCGCTTGGTTTCTCGCTCCCTACGAGCAACCAGCAGATGACGGCACAGCCGGGAGATGTCGTTCTCTATAACGGCAGCAACATCTGCCTTTTCTATGGTTCAAACTCATGGAGTTACACCCGCCTGGGCAAGATAGACGGTTTGTCGGAAAGCCAGTTACGCACATTCCTAAAAGCAGGAGAGAGCAACATCACCGTCACCCTCTCGCTCACGTCAGATGCGACAGGCATCAGCAATATAAGCAACGAGAGTCGGAACACCGTAGGTACTGATTCGCGTGCATACACTCTGAACGGTACACCTGCCTCTGCCAGCCACAAAGGCATCGTCATCAAGGACGGAAAGAAAATCATGAAATAGAATCAATATGAAACAGAATATTGGAAAGAAACTGGCACTCTATCCCACGCCAGCCACAGTAGTAGGAACTGTCGGGGAAGAGGGGAAGGTAAACTGGATGCTCATAGCACACATCGGCATTGTCAGTCACTCGAAACTACTGTTAAGTGTCCACTCGTCACACCACAGTGTGAAAGCCATTGATGAGCAGCACAAGTTATCTGTCAATATCATCGATGAGACATTCGTTGCCGCAGCCGACTACACAGGTACGGTCAGCGGGGCAAAAGTGGACAAGTCGGACATCTTCCCATATCATATTGGCGAGGTTGGCATGCCCGTCATCGAGCATTCTCCGCTGGTGATGGAGTGTGAGGTCGTGGATACCTATGAGATAGACGGCTTCAAAAACTACATTTGCAACATCCTCAATACCTATGTCGAAGAGGATATGCTTGACGAGAAGGGCAAGCCTGACTATTCAAAGCTGAAGCCAGTACTCTTCGAAATGCCTACCTATAAGTATCTGCGCACCGGCGACATCATCGGCGATTGCGTGAAGATGGGGAAGGCTTATGGTGAGACACTGAAATATGAATAAGAATGAGTATGAAGAAAATTATAATGATACTCTCGGTACTGCTGGCCATCAGCCTGAGTGCCTGCTCGCAAAAGAAAACAGCGACAAAAATGGAACAGAAAGTATTGGTAGCTTATTTCTCTGCTACGGGTACGACCAAGGCCGCTGCCCGGCAACTGGCAGAAGTGGCTGGTGCTGACCTGTATGAAATCAAGCCGGAACAGCCCTATACGGATGCGGACCTGGACTGGCAGAACAAGCAAAGCCGTTCATCGGTGGAGATGCAGGACAAGCATTCGCGGCCTGCCATCAGCGGCAAGCTCCAGAATATGAATGAGTATAACGTAGTGTATGTCGGTTTTCCTATCTGGTGGTACACCGCTCCAACCATCATCAACACGTTTCTGGAGACCTATGACTTCAAAGGCAAGACGGTAATCCCCTTTGCCACTTCCGGTGGAAGCAGCATTCAGAAAGCCTGTGCTGATTTAGCAGCAGCCTATCCAGAGATAAACTGGAAAGAAGGTAAGCTGCTGAACCGCACATCGAAGGTTGATTTGCAGAAGTGGGTTGAGCGTAATCGCTGATACATGGAGCCCGACAGATGCAGGAGATGACAGACGACAACAAATATACCATCAACTGGGTTTCTAAACCTAATTTTTAGAACTGGCTTTTAGCTTATCTGCAAGTTCCTGTGAAATGTAGTTGCCAAGATGCATACAGCAGTCTTGCGAAAAAAGTTGGGCATTGTGCTCAAGGCTTTTCCATTGGGCTGCTGTGAGCTCATTTGCCAATTGCTTCAGAGTGATGCCCTGATGAATAAGACCATAGATGAATCCTGCATTGAAGTTATCTCCGGCCCCAATGGTGCTCACCGTCCTGATCTTCTTCACGGGATAGTCTGTCTTCCCTTTTCCTGTGAAGACGGTCACAGCATCGGCTCCACGAGTGCAAACGAACTGCTTGCAGCGAGGGGCGATGATAGAATGATAGACGCTGTCAGCATCTGTGGTTCCAAACACTGTACGCAGGTCGCCACGGCTGGCCCGCACGACATCGGCATGGCTCATCATGTTGGTAATGGCAGGCATCAACTGCGGCAGCATAGAGGCATGGGGCGACCGCAGATTGATATCGTAATAGATGATGGCACCTTGCTCGTGGGCTTTGTTCAAGACAAGCTCCACACGCTGGCGGTTGCGCGGATTGACAGCATAGAAAGAGCCTAGGAGCAGAATGTCGTCCTTGTGGAAATCGGGGGCGACAGCGCTTGGACCATCCTTTGGCGTGTCCATGAAGAACACATAGCTGGCGTCGTTACGCTCGTTCAGGTAAGCAAGGGAAACGGTGGTCCGCATCCCTTCACACCGATGGACGTAGGAAGTACCCACATGGTTGTCTTTGAGAAAGTCGAGAATGTGCATTCCCGTAGAGTCGTTGCCGACTTCACCTATAAATTCCACATGTGCTCCTACCCTTCCGAGCGACACGGCTGAGTTGAGGGCTGATCCACCGGCGTTGGCTGCGATGGGAGTGGAGCCACGAAAGAGAATGTCCATCACAGTCTCGCCCATGCAATAAACCGTTCGAGTAGTCTGGGCAAATGACATTGTCGAGACAAGCAGCATACCAAGCAGTAATATCGATCTGCAAGCTCGTCTCACCTTATTATATATTTCCATTATCATGTATGTTGGTTTTTGTTGTTGCAAAGTTAACCTTTTATTCGCTATTCGCTTCTGCTGACTGTGACTTTTTTGTCTTCATCCGAAAGATGTGAACAAGAAACCGTAAAAAAGGTAAGAAAAACAATATTCTGTATAAACCGACATTTCGAGAAAAGCACTATCTTTGCAATCAGTAATAATTATAAAACAGTTTTTGATTATGAAGCATTTCTTTCTCCGCAACCTTGCGGTAGCCGCACTGCTTATTATGGGCACAACGGCCTGGGCTCAGTCCAAGGTTTATCTGACACGCGAGATCTCTCCCGCCTCACTCGTCCGTATCTACAAGGCATTAGGCGTGAAAGCCAAGGGACGTGTGGCCGTGAAAATCAGCACCGGCGAGGGCAGCAATCCCAACTATCTCAAACCGGAGCTCATCAAAGACCTCGTCTATGACGTTGACGGTACCATTGTAGAGAACAACACCGCCTATGGCGGCGATCCTAACGACGTGCGCAACAACTCTGCCAATCATTGGAAGGTCATTGACCGCCACGGCTTTACAAAGTATTTCCCCGTCGACATCATGGACGAATACGATGAGATACGCATTCCCGTGCGCGACCATACCCATCTGAACTACGACATCGTAGGCGGACATCTTGCCAACTACGACTTCATGATCTGTCTCAACCACTTCAAAGGTCATCCCATGGGTGGCTACGGTGGGGCAATTAAGAACCTCTCTATCGGCTGTGCTTCATCCAATGGAAAGGCCTACATCCATACGGCTGGTAAAATGAACAAACTCAATATGGACTCGGTGTGGACACCGAAGTACATCGCCCCTCAAGACGCCTTTTTGGAGAGCATGGCTGCTGCCGCTCAAGCCGTGGTGAACTATTTTCAGAAGGAGAATGGTATCATCTATATCAGCGTGATGAACAACATGAGCATTGATTGCGACTGTGTCGACCATCCTGCTCCCGTGAAGTTGGAAGATTATGGCATCCTCGCCAGCACCGACCCCGTGGCCCTCGACCAGGCCTGTGTTGACATCATCAACAATCAGAAAGTGACGGCGAATAACGATCCTACAGACCTGCTTAAGCGCATCGACAAGCAGCACGGCACTCACACCATCGACTGGGCGGAGAAGATAGGACTCGGCTCGAAGAAATACACCATCGTCAATATCGACAAGAAATAATCCCCCCCTCTAAATCTTCATGGATAACAAATTGCTATTGTTGGCTGCACTGCTTGGTGCGGCTAACCTTTCCTATGCCCAAACAGATTCGGTGCGTCTGAGCGACGTGGTGGTCACTGGTACGCGCTATCGTTCCGACATTCGCCACTTGCCTCTCGACGTGTCGGTTATCAACCGCTCCAAGCTTACAGCTACCTATCAGCCATCAGTGCTCCCTACGTTGAGTCAGCAAGTGCCGGGACTCTTCGTCACTACTCGCGGCATCCTCGGTTATGGTCTGAGCACAGGTGCTGCAGGAACCATCAAGATGAGAGGTGTCGGTGGCTCGGCAGACCTGCTCGTGCTCATAGACGGACTGCCACAGTATGCCGGACTCTATGGGCATCCGCTTGCCGATACCTATCAAACGATGATGGCCGACCGCGTGGAGGTCGTGGGCGGCCCCGTCTCGACAATCTATGGCAGCAATGCCATGGGCGGAGTGGTGAACATCGTGACACGGCAGATGCGGGAGAATGGCGTGCGCACCAATGTTAATCTGCAAGGTGGCAGCTACGGTACCTTCATTGGCACCGCCACCAACCGCCTGCGTCAAGGCCGTTTCTCGTCCATTGCCGCACTGAACTATGAGCGCACCGACGGTCATCGTGCAAACTCAGCCTTCAGTCAGACAAGTGGTTTTCTCAAACTCGGCTACGACCTCTCGCGTTATTGGCAGATCAACGGCACCGCGAACATTGCTTATCAGGAGTCGTCCAACCTGGGCCCCGTTTCGGCACCGCTCATCGACAACGACATGCTCATCACCCGTGGCATGACAGCGCTATCGCTCACCAACGACTACAGTCGTATGTCAGGTGCTGTGCGTGCGTTCTACAACTGGGGACATCATCATATCAACGACGGACATGTTGCTACGCGGCCTGCACAGACCGTCTACTACATGCACAATGATCGCATGGGAGGCGTCTCTGCCTATGAGAGCTTTGCTCCTTTCTCCACTACTCGCGTGACGCTGGGCTTTGACTATCAGCACTTCGGTGGACATGCCTGGCAGAAGGCGATGGCAGACGGCAGTCGCACGGATCTTGCCAACCGCACCGTCAATGAGGTAGCGGGCTATGCCGACATTCGCCAGGAACTGCTGTCGTGGCTTACTGCCGACGTGGCCCTGCGCCTTGACCACCACAGCGTGTCAGGATCGGAGTGGATACCTCAGGGAGGGCTCACTGCCCGTCTGCCTTACAACATGGAGCTGAAAGCCATTGTGGGCAAAGGCTTCCGCAACCCTACGCTGCGTGAACTCTACATGTTCCGCCCCGCCAATGCCGACCTTGCGCCGGAACGCCTGTGGAACTATGAGTTCTCACTACGCCAACGTCTGTTGGATGGACACTTAGGTTACGGACTCAACGTGTTCTATCTCAACGCTGAAGACCTTATCACCACACAGATGGTCAATGGCCGCCCGCTGAATGTCAACACGGGAAGCACGGAGAACTCTGGTTTTGAGCTCCTTGCCTTCTACGTACCCATGCGGCATCTGCGCTTAGATGCCAACTACAGCTTCCTTCATACCAGCCGCACGCTCACTGCCGCACCGAAGCATAAGCTTTTCATGGGAGCTGACTGGCAGCCGGGACGCTTCACGCTGCACAGTGGATTGCAGTGGATTGATGGGCTGCATACAGCCGACAACAGCCCTAAGACCGAGAACTTCTGGCTGTGGGATCTCACGGCTTCGTTGCGTGTCAGCCGTGCCTTGAAATTCTTCGTCCATGGTGAGAATCTACTTGCCCAGCACTATGAGGTCAACGCCGGCTTCCCCATGCCGCGTGCCACAGTCATGGCAGGTGTTGAAGTGCAACTGTAGGTGTGTACTCTTTTGGTGTCATTCCAGCGAGCTTTTTGAAGAAGCATTCTATTCTCGTAAGCGTGTAGACACGATTTCCGCAATAAGGGTTATAGCAGCCTTAATCGAGGTAACAGCCTATTTGCAGGAAACTCGTAACTTTGCAACCGGAAACAAAAATAAAGAATGAAAATCATTACCACCGTCATCGCACTGCTCTTGGCAGTGGCAACTGTAAATGCGCAAAAGAATATGAAAGAAAATGTTGATTTCAGTGTATGGCCGAAAGGAGAGTTGAACAG
>NZ_VUNG01000080.1 GCF_009695775.1 Hallella mizrahii
GATTACCGCTACAAATGTAACAATAATAAATGAAATGACAAAACATAATAAGTTAAATATAAACTGATTTATAGATAATTGGCTTTGCAGCTTGCGTTATCGCTACAAATTAATCGAAAATTCAGATTTCAACCGTACCCCTTCATAAATTTCGTCCTATAACTTCTATTCACCACATTATGGGGTCGGTTTAAAACGCCCCTCCCAACCCTTATTTCGTGATTCCTGATGTAATCGAAAGTTAAATACGTTAAATTATTACCTTTTCGTATCTAATCAGAATCCATACAGTCACTTTTCTACCGTTTAGAGCGTATAACATTGATAATCAACTAATAATAGATACTATTTATGAAATAATATTCTTCCATCTGGTAGTTAATACACTTGCATAGATTTAACAATAATACTATATTTGATCGTTGTATCTAATGAACAGATTATTTAATTCATCATGGTCATTCAACGAATAGACTTCATTTCGAACTTCTGAAAGTGCGACATTTATGGTTTGAATTTTCTTTCCTGAAAGAGACTCTACAACACGTAGCATTTCATTGCGCCCTACGGAAGTACAACGTTCAGAATATTCAGCCATACCTTTCAGCTTAGGAACAGAGTCAGCATACCCTGTAAAATGAGGTTCAAGCACGGAAAATTCAAACTTATCATTCACCTTCCTAACAATAATAAAATCTGGAAATAGAGGCTTTAATTCCGTACCTGATTTATATTGAATGCAAAGTGATGATTCCTTGTTTGGAATATTTCGCAACCAACAGACAAATCCTTCCTTCTGTCTTTCTGCCTGAAGAACATCTTCCTCCCATGTGTCAAGTTTGAACACAGCGTTGCCCTGGCCATCACAATACAGATGGTCATTATAGATCTGTCCTTCCGGATTCTTGTTTGTAACTATCAAATCAGGCAAGCATAAGTCAAATGGTTGTGTTGAGACATGCGCTTTGACAATCTTCTCGAACTCACGCTTCTCAGCCTCACCACGCGACTCAATGTCGTGGCGATACCTGTCAACATACTTATAAAACTTTGCCTTGCAGAATGCGTCAAGTTGCTCTTTGCAGGTTTGGTCATAGACATAGAGTATAAAGTGAAGACGTAAATCTGTATTGTCATATTCTCCAGCCCTCTTTTTTCGATAGGCAGTCAGGACGCCATCACGTCCAAACTGTGCTTCAACGTTCTCACTCCAATTATAGATGTCGGTATCTGTTAGTTCAAAAGAACTTCCATCTTTTTCATCAGTAATAATTGACCCCAAAGCATCGAGCGACACAATCTTGTCGTTCATCACTCGAACACTGTCCATAGACTGTTCGTATTGTCCGTTGTCCTCCAACTGTTGAATGAATAAAGTGATTTTGCCTACGATATCCGCAAGCAAATCATTTATTGCATTTCGGAACAATCGCGTTCTAACAAGAAGATGGCATAGCTTGAAAAGTGCCGTTCTATAGTTCGTAATTCCCTTCTTAGGTATAGCATATGAGTCAATCTGTGCATTATTTATGGCTTCAAATACCTCCTGACGTGAAATGCCACATGGTAGATTACCTCGAAGTTCCAGTATTTGTTTCTCTTTAGGATGAGTTTCAACATTCGTAGGAATAACACCTTCCAGCTCACGTTTTACTCTTTCAACCGTCACTGAATTGAAGTTTGGCAGATATAGATTTACTTCATTCAGTGTATCGTCTGTCTCTATCCGTTTCTGCAAAGGTGTTCGCACCATTCGCCCGAGCAACTGCGCAATGTTAGTATAACCTGTAGCTACCTTAAAAGACATCATAGTCTCTGCGCGTGGACAATCCCAACCTGTTGAGAGATTATCCTTGAAGAATATCACTCTGACATCCTTTTTCTCAGAAATACGAGATGGATCAAGATACTTCACTTCAAGGCCATTCATGTTAATAGTCTCACTATTATTGAAGGTATGTACAACTTCTCCCTGTTGTAGTGTAACCCCGGCATTCGACTCTATCTGCCGGATACATTCGTCAAGGTCGGTTTCCGAGACGATTTCCTTATTACCATTCTTTACTTGCACAACTAAAGCAGGACAAACATCCACGTTCTCATGCTGCTTGTATGCTTGCCAATGATTACACTTATCTTTCCATTCCTTTGCCGCTTGCGCCAGATAGGTCATTTCGGCAAAAGCCTCACCGTCGTTGGGGTGATGAATGTTTATTTTATCTTTCAGCAAACCAGATTCACGCACTTCGTCTGGAGTAACCTCCACCTTTGGCATTTGAGTTGAATTGGAATTATTTGCCAGTGACTGGAATCTTTCGAGGGTAGCACTCATACCAATTACTAAAGGCATTGACGGCATATTGTCAGCAGCAGAACCAAGTATGAACTTCTGCATGATAGACATTTGTTCCATCTGATCTGTCTTTGCGCCTCTGTGAGCCTCGTCAATGATGACAACAAGTTTCTCTCCATATTCCTCTACAGTATTACGCATGAAGTCCCAACCTGTGTAGTTCCTATCGTTGCTGTACTTGATGAGATTACTGTTTGCTCCAAATTTCTGAGTATTTACGAAGTATATAGTGCCTGGTTGTAACTTGTCTGCTTTGAAACTCTTCTCGTCAATGGTTACAACCGGACGCATCATCAGTTTATCAGCCTTGGCATAGAGTTTCATCTTGCTCTGTTCGTTTAACTCAGGGGAATCACTAATCCATAGGACAATAGCATCATTTTCTGCCCCTTGATGAGTATCGCCGCAATAGAGAGCTTCGATAAATGCTGACATGATAATCGTTTTACCAGCACCAGTTGGAGCCGTAAAGGGGATGATGTGTTTATCACCATCTTGTTTATATCTGTGTTGCGCTTTCTTTTGTCGCTCTCGTAATTCGTCAAGCGCTTTCTGTTGAAAATCAAATAAATCTACTAACATAAGCCTTTATCATCTTTCTATGTTAATTTTAAAGTTATCAAGGTAATCGCGATAGAGCTGATAGGTGTTCTTTACACTTAACTGAGTTGCAAGTGCGCGATAATTGTCTTCACTATCGTCTACGATGTAAACAGTTTCACCTCAAATCCGCAACTACGCGCCTAATATGATACAGAAGCGAAAATAATCTGCATCGTTAGTAAAAAGGGGGCACAGTGCATCGAATGTCACCATAAAGACATATAAATGCCCCTTACCCCACCATG
>NZ_VUNG01000081.1 GCF_009695775.1 Hallella mizrahii
AAGGGAAACCTTGGTACTGCGCCATCTTAATTGCCAAAACGCATCAATAATGCTACATCTTAATTGCCGAAGAATGCTATATGTTATTTTTCTTAAAAATGTTGCATGAAAATTTGCTGATTACATCCGGATTCCAAATAACTTTTTGGTCTGTGTGGTCTGTTAATAATGTGGCCACCATTATGCATTACTTGAGAGTAATTACCATATTTTTATTTCCATAGCTATAAGTAATTGTTTTAAATTCTGCTTCAAAGTTAGGATAAATTCTAAGATGCTCCAACAAACATAGGTCTATTTATTCCACTATTGCATTTACGCGTAAACTTTTATCTAACAATAGATTATAGAAATAGCTTCAAAAATCAAGGTCTAAAAATGAACTCCATCCCAGATTTATTAGCTCTCACTATGCTCTTTAATCATCATTTTCCTATCTGTTAAATGTCATAATTCATTCGTGTTCGCAAAATCGTGTTCGGTGTCTGCAAACTATCGGAATACCTGCTGCCATAGGGTTTTGTCACTGACGATCATCTGTCCTTCTGCCTTTTGCCCAATCTGAATATGACCTTTGTCTGCTGCAACACTTGCCTTGGCGATAAAGTAGTTGGCTGATCCTATGCTCAGCAGCCTACGGCTAAAGGATGTGATGGTATATACATGAGACTGGGCATTTCTATCTTCTCCTTCATAAGTCACGATGACCTGCCTCGGCTCTGTGAAAAGATAGAGATACTTGTAAGAGACAGCGATTTGAAGGGTGTCGTGAGGCATAACTCTGCCCTCAACCTCTATCGTTATCGGATAGCGGATGGTGTAGAAAGCCACAGCAAGTGCTATCACAAGGATTGTGATTATGAATGTACCCGTGCGAGCTAACACGGGAGGCACTTTGCCAATAATTTGGCGTACTTTCTCGCTACGAAGCTCTATATTGTTAGTCTCACTCATACCCTTTCTTTAATTTTTGCATATAAAACATTACTTTACAATACCGTCATCAAGGCTCGGGTCTGATGTTATAACATTCTTTTGAGTGTTTCTCTTTTTCGAGGAGCGAAGGAAGTTCCATGTCAAACTGAAGTACACCATGTTACCGAACGCGTGATTGCGGATCTCTGTCCTCTTATAAGCATTGGCTGAAAGTCTCTCCTCTACATTTCCTGATCCTTTGTGATTAAAGGCGTTCCTTATGCCAAGTTTCAAGGACAGGCTCTTCATTCTGTATGTTGCGCATAAGTTTGTTGTACCAAGGTTCCTGAACACCGTTTCGCCTGTAAGCGTTTCTGACGGTGAATCATAATCGAAATCGAATGTCAGCCGTTTGAGGTAAACACTGAGGCCAGCCTTGACGGAGAACATTGTATTACTGAGGGAATAGACGTCTGTTTTGGAGATATCGTGTATCATATATGGCATCGCATAGATGAACAGTTTCCTGCTAAACAGATACTGCTCACCATATAGACTGACTTGCAGATGACGGTATCGGCCACCATTCTCTTTCGTTATGAGGTAATATTGACTTGCGGCGTCCCATGTGGGAGGCAGCAGGAATATGCTATTGTTCGTAATATCGAAATTACCTCTGAGAGATAAATAGGTGTCTCCTAAGTCGGCACTTATCTTCATCTCATTAGAATTCAGGCCATAAGGCTTCAATAGTGGATTGCCTGCAGTTGTTTCCCACAGGTCATCCTGCCTTTTGAAATCCGTCATATCAGCCAGGCTTGGAAGTTCCGGTGACCTCTCGAATTTATAAGAGGCTGAGAGCCAGTCGGTGAACTTGTACAGTAGGCTCAATTCCGGCTTGAAAGTCACATAGGTATATGAGGACTGACTCATGCTGTTGTGGCTTCTGCTCAATCCCGCACTTGCCTGAAACTGGAATTGGCTAAGGCGCAACGCATATTCCACAAACCACAGCTGCTGGTCTTCATGCATAGTGTAATCCATAGCGTTGGTCCTCTGATACTCATTTTTAGTACTGGATGCGTCATACTGAAAACCGGCCGTAAGATTACTGTTCCGTGCCAGATCTCTTCCATAGGCAATCTCCCCATGCATGCTGTATTTGGCACCCCTTACCCGATAAACATTGTCTAAGGACTCCACGGTATATCCCCTCGTATATCTGTTTCTCAAATACGCGCCCGTAAGGTAGGCTGAGATTGTACTCAATGAGTCCAAAGAACGATTCAAGTAGATTTTGATGAAAGGCGTTAAGCTTCTGCTTTTATTATATGTTTCAGAAATAGTATGGGTATTATCATAGGATATATTCTCCGTCAGTCTCCTCTGAGGAAATCCCGAGAAGTTCATGCCTGCCTTGACATCAAAGACAAGATTCTCGCTTTCAGGCGCATAATTGTAACCCAGTTCCACATCATGCGATGTAAACTCACTGTTGCTGTATTTGCCGTTTCTGCTGATATCTAATGTATTTGTCACAGATCCTGTATATCTGTGTCTTGTATCAGTATAGACTTTGCTGTTACTGTTTGCCTTGAAGTTGTATCTGACGCCCAACTCGCTGTTCTTGTTTGTCTTATGCGCCCAAAGGCTTTCGTCATGATAATTGGCATTTACTGCATCCATTGTAGAAAGGCCTGCTTCATACCCTCTGTCAGCGCGCTTGGTAGCGACATCTATAACAAGGCTGATGTCCTTGCCGTATTTCTGTCCCGGCATGGTGACGAACCTCACATTCTTGATATTTGAGGGCTGCTGTGAGAGCAAATCCTCCACTGAAGAAACAACATGGTTGATTCTTATCTGGACATCACCGCTACTTGTATAAGAAACTAAAGTTTCCCACTTGCAAATAGCTCGCCCTTAAAGTCTTAAAAATCAAGAGAAAAGAGAAGGAATGTCCAAAAGTTTTTGTATCTTTGTAGTGCAAATAAATCATTGATACATAAACGATTAAA
>NZ_VUNG01000082.1 GCF_009695775.1 Hallella mizrahii
ACGCTCAGATGCTGCCCGGACAACTCGCTATTGATTAACAAGTCTTAAATCTTACTCAGCCTAGCATAAAACGGGGTACTCGAAAGTACTCTGTTTAAAGCTGATAAGCAACAATTGGACATTTACAAAACATCAGAAATCTTTCAGAAAGAAGCGTTTTGTCCACTATATAGTACTTAAAATACGCTCCAACACCCTTAATTGATGTAAAACCATCGTTTTTTATAGTATTTTTTCGTAACTTTGCAAAGAATATTTTATAGATTATTGCGTAATGGTCAAAAAGAAGGTTTTATTCATTAATCAAGAAATGGTTCCCTACGTTCCCACCTCCGAGATGGCAACGATGGGGCGCAACTTGCCACAGAAGATCCAAGAGAATGGATTCGAGATCCGTACTTTCATGCCAAAGTGGGGGAACATCAACGAGCGGCGAGGACAACTGCATGAGGTTATCCGGCTGTCAGGACTCAACTTGATTATTGACGACACCGACCATCCACTGATTATCAAGGTTGCCAGCATCCCTGTTTCACGTCTGCAGGTTTACTTCATCGACAATGAAGACTATTTCCAGCGTCGTCGCACCATGACCGAGGATGAGAGCGGTGAAGAGTTTACCGATAATGGTGAACGTGCGATATTCTTCGCCCGTGGTGTATTGGAGACGGTCAAAAAGCTCCGTTGGACGCCGGACATCATCCAGTGCCAAGGCTGGATGGCCGGTGTTGTACCATTGTATATCAAGACAGCTTATCACGATGATCCCTCCTTCGCCAATGCCAAGGTGGTAACTTCGCTCTTCAATATGAACTTTAAGAAGCCTTTCGGCACTAATTTCAAGCAGTGCGTGGAATTTCGCAATGCCACTCCCGACCTGCTCGAACCCTATGCCGACCACTTCGACTACGCCGAATTGGGAAAACTTGCCATAGACTACAGTGATGGTGTCGTGGAGGCTGGAAAAGAAGCCAGCAGAGTCTTAATGCAGTATGCCAAAGACAAGCAGAAGCCAATCCTCAACTATCCGGGCGATGACTATGTGCAAGCTTACAAGACTTTTTACAACAATATCTTAGGAATATAATTTTCGTATGAAAATACAGCATTTAGTTGCGCTCTTCGCTGCTGCTGTCACTTTCACGGCCTGCGACGATACAACAGATACCATTGGTGCCTCGCTTTCCAATCTCACGGATGCGGTAGAAGTCGGTACCGCGTCGTTCGACATTCCCAGCAACTCCATATTGGCCGATTCTGTCTTGTCCAACTCGCTGACGGGCTATATCGGTAAGGTAAGAGATCCTGAGACCGGCGCATATATCACCGGTGACTTCATGGCTCAGTTCACCTGCCTCGAGGACTATCAATTCCCCGACAAAAACAATCTCTATGGCCGCAATGCCCATGGCAAACTTGAGGCCGGACTTGTCAATGCCGACTCCTGCGAGCTTCGCTTGTTCTACAGAGGCTTCTACGGCGACTCTACACGCACCATGAAGATGAAAGCGATGGAGATGAGCCAGACCATGAACGAGGATCGCAGCTACTACAGCAGTTTTGATCCTTTGGAGCAGGGACTGGTGAGAAAAGACGGAGCACAGGCAACGAAAGTGTATAGCCTCATCGACTACAACTTGCCACAAAACGTCAGAGACAGTAGCAACTATACGCCGTATATCACCATCAAGTTCAATCAGCCCTATACCGACAAGAACGGAAAGGTATACAGCAACTACGGTACCTACGTGCTGGAGACTTACTATGAGCATCCTGAATATTTCAAGAACGCTTACACCTTCCGCAACCATGTGGTGCCGGGATTCTTCTTCAAGAATGTAGGAGGATTGGGTAATATGGCCTACATCAGCGACTCTCAGCTCAATGTCTACTATCACCAGAAGCACCAGTACTCAGAAACCGACTCTGTCAATGGAGAGCCCGTCACGGTGAAGAAAGATACCATCTTCCAGAACGTGACCTCTTTCTGGGGAACAGAAGAGGTGTTGCAGACCACAACGATCACAAACGACAAGTCGACGCTGGAGAAGTTAGTGGCTGATCAGAGCTGTACCTATTTGAAGACTCCCGCAGGCATTTATACTGAAATGACCCTGCCAGTCGACGACATCACCAAGGGACACGAAAACGATATCGTCACATCGGCACAGCTCGTGGTGCCAAGACTAAACAATACCTCCACCAGCGAATACGCATTTGATGCGCCACAAAAAGTGCTTCTCATCCCGAAAGACTCTATTCGCAGCTTCTTTGAAAACAACGATATCGACAACAACAAGACTGCGTATATCACATCGTGGACAAATAGTGGCGACAACAGCTACATTTTCTCCAACATTGCTTCTTTAGTCACGTCGATGAAAAATGTGGATAAGGCTAAGCGTAGTACCAACTGGAACAAGATCGTGTTGATACCCGTTGAGGTGAGCACCACAAGCACATACTCAAGCTATACGGGGCAGACATCTACTGTTACGACGAAAGTAGCCAACGACATGTCGCTAACCAGCACTCGCCTGGCCAAGGGTACAAGTCAGAACAGTCCCATCAAGTTGAGCGTAATCTATTCAAGATTCAAGTAAATCTTATTTGTATTCATAAGAAAGATGGCGGAAGTCCTTGTAAGGATTCCCGCCATATTTTATTTCTTATAACGTCAACACAACAGTTTTTTTATGGCGAATCCTCGCTAAGAATCGATTCTTTGGATGTAAGGTAAGTGTAGCCCTAAAAAATAGATTTATAGAGCAATTCAACAAATAACTTATAAAACTAAAGTTTCCCACTTGCCATTTTACAGGCTTCCGCGAATAATCGCACATTGCAATATGTTGACTGACAAACGATTAATATTTTGAAAATAAAAGTTAACACTCTGTATTAGTGCATAGTCACGGC
>NZ_VUNG01000083.1 GCF_009695775.1 Hallella mizrahii
TGTAATCAGCAAATTTTCATGCAACATTTTTAAGAAAAATAACATATAGCATTCTTCGGCAATTAAGATGTAGCATTATTGATGCGTTTTGGCAATTAAGATGGCGCAGTACCAAGGTTTCCCTTGGTAGCTGCGCAGGTGTTCGAAGTCTGTTCTTTTTGTTACGGTTTATTCTGGTTTCTCATTGTCACCCTCGTCTCTGAGGATAGCAAGGACTTCATCGAGGAAGGCATCTACCTCGCCTAAGAGAAGCTCAACACGCTCTGTGCTGACCGACTTCTCGGATTTGCACAGCTGCTGGTATTCCTCTTCGATTCCCCTCATTATCAACATCTGGTTGAAGAGACGGCTCTCATTCTTCTGTCTCATTTTTTTGCTGATTAGATGTTGAACTGTAGGTATTCTTGTTAAGGAAGCCACTGCGGTTCTCCATACGGTAAGAGGAGCCGGTGAGCTTGATGATGTCGCAGTGATAGAGGATGCGGTCGAGGAGTGCCGTTGCCAGAACCTCGTCCTGCAGGATCTCCACCCATTCCGTGGGTGCTTTGTTCGTGGTTATGACAAGCGAGGCATTCTCATAGAGGAGGTTTACCAGGTTGAAGAAGGCCACAGCCTCTTCCTTTTTCATCGGCATGAGCATGATGTCGTCGATGCCCACGAGGTTGCACTTGGTCAGGTGCTTGTATGCACTCATTGCCGAGGTTGAGACATCCTTCATTCTCAGTATTTCCACCAGCTGGTCCATGGGGATGAACTGAGCCTTATAGCCCTTCAGCACTGCATCCCGGATGAGACCTCCCGTTATGTAGGTTTTGCCTGTCCCGCTCGGTCCCATTAGGATGATGTTGTACATCTGGTCAAGCCAGGCCAGCTCACGCAATTGCCCCAACTGCATCCTCGTAATACCGGCGCTGTGGTTGAAGTCGAAGGAGTCGAGGTTGCTGGACCGCGGAAGTTTCGCTTTCTTGATGCGCCGTTGGAGCTCTCTTTTTTGGCGTTCCTCCACCTCGGTCTTGAGGACGTTGAGTATAAAGTCCTGATAGGTGGGCTTGTCTATCTGCGCCTTGTGGAAGTAGTCGGAGCAGTTCTGTGCGAAGTTGCTCAGACGAAGGCACTTTGCGTACGTACGGATGTCGTCCGTTATAAGGTTGCCGTTCATTCCGCACCTCCTTCCCCAATGATCTGCTCATAATCCTTCACGGAGCGTTTCTCCGGCGTGATGTCCTGCTTGTTGAGTCCAGGCGGCACTACTTTGATGGTGGGTTCTGCCGAGTCAGTTTCCCGGTTACAGAGTCCCTTGGCAATTTCCTCCATCTTGGCGGCATTATAGACTTTTTGATCAGAATAGAGCTCGACGAGAGCTAAGGCAGAGTCCTTGTTGTAGTTGGTCAGGAACGAGGCCATGGCCTTGACGCTTTTGGCGTAGTAGCGCGGCCGATCGTACTTCAACTCGGCAAGGAACTTGGAGAGCATGCAGTCCTCGCCCCACTGTCCAAGGTACTCGTGCAGTATCTTCTCTGATTCCAGCATGTCACGCTGCTTGACGGTCGCGTGCCCCTCCATAGTGATATGCATTCCCTTCAAGGGGCTGATTTCATGGCGTGTGATGAGCGTGTTGCTGTCCTCGTCATAGATGGCCAGCTGGTTGGCGTCCAAGTCTTTGGAAACGAGTACTTTGGTGCCTTTCCCTTTGTAAGTACCAGACGGGAGATCGTAGGTGTTGCTGTGGTAGAGGATGGTATTGTCGCTCCTTACCGTATAGGCGCGCAGATCAGCTTTGGGCTCTTCCACCGACAACGTATAGGGCAGAAGGTGCTTGCGCTCCTCCTCGAAGACATCAGCGGGAACGAGCCGTGTCATCGCATGAGGCTTGGCGTTTGCCGTGCGGCCCAGCCAGCCGATGGCCTGCTCATTGAGCAGCTCTATGTTCTGATAGACACGCCCACGGAGAAAGTTGTTTTTCACATACCCTACTGCATTCTCTACCTTGCCCTTGGTCTGAGGGTCTCTGGGCATGGCGAACACAGGCTCAAAGCCCGCCTCTGCTATAAACTTGGCCATCTCGTCTGTCGTCTTGTAGTCGCCATAGTTTTCGTCAGACAGCAGTTTACAGTCCTGGTCATAGAGTATCTTCCGGGGCATGCCACCGAAGTATTTGAAGGCCAAGTGATGGGCATAGACTGTCGTCTTTGCGGTGAAGGGAACGTTCTGCAGATAGACGAACTTGTAACGCGAGCGGCTCAGCACCATGACGAAGGCATGCACCTTGACACGGTGGCCGCTTGATGTGCGCAGCCATTTCTCACCATAGTCAACCTGTGCCTGTTCCCCATACTCGCATTCCGGCAGCTTGTGCATCTGGCGCACCGGCTCGGACATGACAGGGATGTCCTCCTCCTCACGGACACGCATGACGTAATTGTACACGGTGCGGTCTGACACATACGGCATGTCAGGGAAGTTCTCCAGCAGGTGGTCTTTCACCTGGGCGCACGACAGGTAAGGCGCGTCCTGGAGGTCCTTGGTGATAAAGCCGCGGTAGCTGTCCAACTTATGCTTCCGCTGGAGCTGGATACCCTGGACGCGCTCCTTGAACTCGGCCTCGCTCATCATCTGATAGCGGCGGACCGTCGAACGATTGACATCTAACAGTGCAGCTATCTGCACCTGAGTTAGGTTCTTTCGAGATAATTCATTAATTTTGTACCACATTGCGGTAAATGAGATTAAATTGTTTACTGTCTTGTAAGGCATAATCGTCTTTTTAGCGACTTCGAACATCACTAAGT
>NZ_VUNG01000084.1 GCF_009695775.1 Hallella mizrahii
GTAAGCGTATCGGTATTCACGTATTGCCACAAAAAAACTGATCAAGAGAGGAGGCTTGCCCAGTTTTGTTAGTCTTTTGTGGAAGGTTGCCAACGGTCTGGCAATAGGTTTCTATAATTCTCCAATGGTGCATTGGGTTGCCATTGGGCAGTCTTGTCAAGGATGTCGGTGAGGTATTCAAAGATGTTGAGATGGTTCATCTTGGCAGACAATGCGAGTGTATAGAGCACAGCTGCCCTTTCGGCTCCCTTATGAGAACCGAAGAAGAGTGAGCTCCTTCTGGACATGGAGAAGTAGCGATTCATCCGTTCGACGAGATTATTGTCAAGTGCGGTGTCGCCTCTCTTGAAGATGTCGACTACCGCCTCCCATTCGTTGTTGAAGTAGCTGGCGGCCTCGGACAGTTCGCTGCCTGGAAGCAGGTTCGGCTTTTTCAGTATTTCATCGAGCTTGTCCTTTATCTCTGCCAGTATGGCGGGGGCGTACTGTTGTCGCCAACTGAAGTTGTCCTCCACCGTCCAACTGTTTTCTCCTATCTTGTGTTTGTGTTCTTCGTGGTAGAGCTTGTTGATGAGTTTGACCATCTCCTTGGCTTCCGGCTCGGCGTCCATGCAATCAATGAACTTCCTCTTGATGTGCTGCAGGCAGGCTATCCTTGTTATATTGGGGAAATCGTCGCCCTGTATCTTTCTGTAGAAGCTTGCCGCATCGCTGTGCATGGTGCCGTGATATCCGTGAAGCTCATCGTAGATGACATCTCCGGCGCGCGAGCCGTCTCGGTAGACGACATACAGCAGTCCGCTCTTCTGGCCCACGATGACCCAGAAGTAGCCTTTCTTCACTCCCTTTCCCTTGGAGTTCTTCTCCGGGACAAGTATCTTGAAGTAGGTCTCGTCCGAAGCAATGTAGTCGTCGCTGAGCACCACCTTGCGTATGGCCCTGTAGAAGTTTCCCAACGTCTCCGCCGCCCTGCCCAACAGAAAGCCGGCTGTCGGTTTCTTGAGGTTGAAGCCCTGATCTTCAAAATAATGGATGATCCGCTCCACTGGCATGGCGTACATATAGCGCAGCTGAAGAAGTCCGGCGACAAAGGACGAAGTGTAACTGGAGTTCATAAATACAGCCGGTGGGGTCTTTGGCTCAAACACCTTGCCGTCCTGCGTGAAGCGGTGGAGTCTGTAGATTACTTTCTTGAAGTGCCCCGGTACATAGACGTATCTCGTACAGAACTGATAGTCCGGCGTGCCGTTCTCCTTCATCTTCTCCAGTGGATGTGCCTTGAGCTTGTCGAAGGATGGGTCATCAGGATAAACGTCCTTGTATTCCACCTCGCACTCCTCATGGATGTCTCTCTTGGCACCGTTGTTGCCACGGGCCTTCCGGCGGATGCTCCTGGCCTCGTCAAGGACTTTCTTTTCCTCGTCTGTTAGCTGCGGCTTCTCCACCTGCTGCTCGCTCTCCTTCTCAAGAAGTTTGCTTACGCCTTTGAGCTTGTTGTTGCTTTTTTGAAGCTCCATCTCCTTCTTTCCGGCTTCTTTTTCCAGGGATGTTATGACAGAGGTCTGTTCAGCTACCAGGCCGGTAAGGGCCGTTAAACGGGCCAACAGCTCGTTTACCCTGTCGGTAAGAGCGGTTATCCGCGCATTGGCGTCCTTCAACTGATCCATCAGCGATGCTATGATTTCGTCCTTTGTCATAGTACAAAGGTACTAAATTTATCTGACAATCAAGCATGTTTTAATGATTATTTATAGATTATTTTACTGTATATCAAACAGTTAGATGTATTCTAAACTTCAATCTTAAATCTCTTGCGGTATCTCGCAGACCGGAGCGAAACGCCCTGCATGATCAGAGAAAACGTCTTCCAGGGCATCCTGTAGCCCCCAGTGGCCTCGTCGAACTTGGGTATCTCGAAGGTGCCTTTCTCAAGGCGCTTCTGATAAAGAACGAATCCATCGGTGTCCCAACGAAGCAGCTTGATGCTCTGATGATTCTTGCCATAAAAGATGAAAACGCAACCCGTAAGGGGTGACATCTTCATCTCTGAGCGCACAAGTTTGTACAGCCCGTTGATACCCTTGCGCATGTCCACCGGATGTTGGCACATGTAATACACTGTTGATTCTGAAAGTCCGAACATAGGCAGTTACTTTAACGCATTCAACACCGCCGTGATGATGCCGGCATCGCAATGGGAAACCGACACTAAAGTCCCGTTGGATAGTTGGATCGTGATGGCCGCACGGTCGACGTCGGAATGTGGGCTGTCTGCCGTAAAGGGTACAAACGCTTCACAATCCTGATGCTCCTTCGCTTTCAGGACAGCATCCCTTATGGACTTGACCGACTGACCGATGTCCTCAATGTAATGATGCATGCCGGAGACACTGACATCGTTTAACCGGCAATAAGCCGATAGGTTCAGCTTGGGATTCTTGATGAGGGCCTGCTTGTACCGTTCAAGGAGACTCTTGTACTTGTCTTTGCTTGCCATATTCATAATAATTTGTGCGCGCAAAGGTACAGACTTTTAAGCGAGGCTGAAATACGGTAATGCCGAGACGCTTAC
>NZ_VUNG01000085.1 GCF_009695775.1 Hallella mizrahii
AATGTTGCATCCTTATTTGCCGGAAATGCTACATTGCTAATTTCCGAAATCTGCTACATTCATTTTTCCGAAATCTGCTACATTGCTAATTTCTGAAATTTGTTGGTGCAAAGATACCGATTACACCTGGGCTGCGATGGAGAAGTTCTCTGTCTCTGCAGCCTTTACAAAGTAGTTCAATTGTCTCAATTCCATGCTATATCGTTTTTATCGATAAATCTCATCGAATCATTCATGAGTGCAAATATACAAACTTTCGCTTAAGCTCCGTACCTTTGCACCGAAATTCATAACAAAAGTGTGAGAATTATGGGATTCTTTAACAGATTTATCCGGCTATTTGCGGTTTCTATGACGCTAATGATACCGCTTAGAGTACTGTCAGAGTCAGTTGATTCCCTGAAAACAAAACAAGTAATAACCATCAATAAAGTAAAGGAGATTAAGACAATGAAAATCGTTTATTGGAGTGACTATGCTTGCCCTTACTGCTACATCGGCGAGACCCGTCTGAAGAAAGCCATCAAGGAACTTGGACTGGAGAATGAGGTGGAAATCGAGACACGTGCTTTCGAGCTTGACCCCGACGCGCCCAAGACGGTTGAGTCCATCACCGTTGACCGTTTTGCCATGAAGTATCGTCTCTCGAAAGAGGAAGCCCAACAGCAGATAGACCACATCTCGCAGCTTGGCATCGACGAAGGTATCGACTTCCGCTATGCCACCACGCTCTACACCAACACCCGCGATGCCCACCGTCTTACGAAATTGGCACAGACGAAGCACGATACAGCGTTGGAAGACCGCGTGAGTGAACTGTTGTTTGATGCCTATTTTACTCGTAATGAGAAACTGGCCGAACACGACGTGCTGCTCCGTGTGGCTCGTGAGGCTGGACTTGACGAGACTGAGGCAAAGAACGTATTGGAGTCGAACCAGTTTGACGAGGAGGTGCGCTTCGACGAGCGTGAGGCCATGATGTATGGTGTGCATGGCGTTCCTTATTTTATGTTCAACGGAAAGTTTGTCATCCCCGGTGCCTTGTCTGTCAATGCCTTCAAACATACGTTGGAAAAGGCGCTCAAAGACCAGCAAGAGAATACAGTTGGCGTGGATGCCCATCAGTGTGGGCCGGAGGGTTGCCGTATATGATACGTCGGATTGTTGTCAAGGATGTGTTCGCCGTCAACTGCTATTTCTACATTGACGACGAGACGCGCCACGGATTCCTTATCGACCCAGGCGCACAGGCAAGTCGTATCTTGCAGAAGATAGAGGAGAACGGTTGGACGATAGAGCGAATTCTTCTTACTCATGGTCACTTTGACCATACGGGTGCTGTCAGTGAGATTGCCCAGACCTTGGGCATCCCCTACTGCATCCATCGTGATGGAGAAAAATACCTGACGGATACCCGCTGGAACCTGAGTGCCTATTGTGGCAGAAATGTCTATCTGGACGGAGCAGAGTATTTTGATGATGGTGACATTATCCGTCTGAAAGCCAATCCATCGTTCGCCTTGAAGGTCATCCATACGCCTGGACATACGCCTGACAGCGTTATCTTCTATAGTCTGCAAGACGAAGTTGCCTTTGTCGGTGATACCATCTTCCACGACTGTCCTGGCTCCACGCAATATATAGGTGGAAACGAAGTGCAACTCTACAACAGCATCTACAAGAGGATTCTTACCCTCCCCGATGATACAGTGCTCTATTCAGGCCACACTGAACCCACAACCATCGGTCAGGAACGGCCTATGTATTGTGGGTAATTAGTTTCTTGCTACCACCACCCGAACCAGGCTGCGGCCTGTGTCGGGCACAAAAAGGGGATTATAAGTCTCTGTTGTTTTCTGCGATATACGAGCAATATTTACTGAGCAGATTGGACAATGGCAAATCGCCTTTTTGGTATCGGTCAGCATCAAGTTTCAGGACTCTTTCGCAGATTGGTTTCTTTCCCATGAACAATGCTTTAAGGTATTGAATGCCATTCTCTTCTGTAATACTTACATCGGTGAAGAATTGCGTCAAGTCCTCTGCGTCATAGACGATGGAGTAACTAGGACGCTTGGCACCAGGGATGTCCTCTATTAGGATGTTCTTGTCAACAAGATCCTGTATGTCACGTATGGCAGTGTCCTTCGAGCACTTTGCCAATGTTGCCTATGTCTTTGACGTTATCTTAGCCTCATAGCCGTCAAGAAAGAGAGGCGGAGTCAATTAGCAAGTGCAAATTTACGAAGTCTTTTTGTAAACGGCTTCATCTGGAGTGAGGAAATTTAATTTTTCCCTTGGCCTTGCGTTAATTTTTCTTTGTCCTTAATTCCGCAACACTTTGATTTAACTTTATTTATAAGTTCCTGAGCAACAAAAAGTTGCTCAGGATTTTGCCATGTCAGATTTTTCACCTATCTTAGTGTTGCAATTTAAAACAAGCGTAAAT
>NZ_VUNG01000086.1 GCF_009695775.1 Hallella mizrahii
AATGTTGCATCCTTATTTGCCGGAAATGCTACATTGCTAATTTCCGAAATCTGCTACATTCATTTTTCCGAAATCTGCTACATTGCTAATTTCTGAAATTTGTTGGTGCAAAGATACCGATTACAATCGTCTTGTTGCGTTGTTCCCGCTTGGCATCCTGCTCCACGAAGCTGTTGACATCGAGTTGCAGTATGGGCTCCACCTCCTTGCCATTGGTCGCAGGCCAACTGACAAGACCGAGACCATTGGGATTACCCGTCTTGATGAAGTTGGGTAAGCATGCGAAACAAGCCGTTATATAATATTGTTTAAAATCCAAGAAAAAAGCCAAGGAAAAATTTGGTTATTTCCCTTGGCTCTTTTCTTGGATTTCTTTGTATTTATATGGAAGCAGCCTGACTAATTCTTCTTCGGGCATGTTGTCCCGTACGTTATTCAGAGCATAAGTCAGATATTCCAGGGGATTTACCCCGACTATCTCGCAAGACTCAACCAGGGTGTAGAAGATGGCATTGTCTTCGGCGCCTCTGTCATTCTGGGAGAAAAGGTAGTTTTTGCGTCCGATCACTGTTGGTCTCTGGCCTCTCTCCACGTCTATGTTGTCTATATGATACATTCCGTTATTGGCATAGCGCATCAGCCTGGGCCACAGCTTGTAGGCATAGTCCAGGGCCTTGCCGAGGGAACTGGCCGGGGTGCACTTCGTGCTGGCAGCCACCATCCACGTCTCCATGGCATCCATAATGGGCAAGGCCTTCTCCTGCCTTTCCTTCCGTATCTCTTCATAAGAGGCATTACGGTCTTCCAGGTTCTTCTCCAGACTATAGAGCAGATCTATCCGCCTCACAGCCTCTGCTGCGAGTTCCGGGAAATAGCTTTGTGCGTCTATAAACTTGCGTCGGACATGGGCCATGCAGCCTAGCACGTCAATTCCGTCATCGGTTTCGAAGTAATCGTAAACATCGAAGCCGTCTACTTGGATTGCGCCATGATAGCCTTTCAATTGAGCCCTCGCTACTGCTCCGCCACGGGATCCCTTCAGATAATAGAAGTAGAGTCCGATGCTGTTGTCCGTGGTGTCTCTGAACTGCCATGCGTAGCCTCTCCGGCATTTGCCTTCCTGGTCCGCTATCCTCCACGGCACGCCGTCAATCTGCAGGTAGGCACTTCTTCTGACTGCCTCTGCCTGGCATTCATAGATGCAATAGAGGCGGTTGGCCGCGGCGTGAACCCATTCGTTCACGGTTGACGTGGAGAGCTGCACTCCCATTTCCGCAAGGCGCTTCACCTGACGGTATTCGGGAATATGGTAGTGGTACTTGTCGTTTATGAGGGCTGCGAGGAAATCGGCTGCGACGTGATTGCCGCCGATGACCGCACGGGGAGCAGGAGCCTGCTTGATGTCGGGACTTGCCTTTCCGACCTCGCCCTTGCGGCGGCATATAGGCCTTACGATATTTTCAACCCACACCTTGGCCGGTTCACGGTGAAGCACATGCGTGACATCCTGACCGATGATGTCGTACTCATCGGGGTTGATGCCCTCGGGCATGATGGTGGTCGTGCGCTCCTCAATACCATAATACAGGTACTTTGCAGGACGATTGGACTTCTTCCTGGCCTTGTTGCGACGCTTCTCGGACTCCTTCTTTATCTCCTCTACGGCTTTCTCAATAGCCTTGTCCTTCTCGGCAATGGCCTTCTCGAATTGGTCGTCAAAAAGTGTTGGCCAGATAGGGTCAGCCGCCTTGACCTTAAGCTTGTCGCTTTTCGATCCGAAAAGCTGACGCTCAAGCCAGGCGATGCGCTTCTTGTCCGCCTGGACCGCATCCCGCAAAGCCTTGTTGTCAGCTTCCAGCGTCTCAACCTTAGCTTCAAGCTGCTCGTATGTGGCTTTTTTCTTGCCCGTGTTCTGGTCATTTTTCATACTACAAAGATACTGATTTTCAGCGAGATAACCAAACTTTTACAGTAGTATTTTCAGCCTTTTTGCTTTCTTTTTCAGTACATTCCGGGGTTATCTGGAAACGCTTCCGTCGATGGGCTTTGGTCGAGATCCCCTCCATCAGGAGCACCTGCTCGTCCCATCTCACGGCACGGAATCTGTTGGTACCTGCAAAGGCTTTGTGGGAGAAGCGGCCGGTCTCAAGGCGCTTGTAGTACATCACATACCCACCTCGTTCCCAATGCAGCAGCTTCATCGTCTTTCGGGTGCGGCCCATGAATGCGTAGACGCGGCCATCGGTCGGAGTAAACCCTTGTTCATTAACATGACCGCACATACGGTTGACGCCCAGCCGCATGTCGACTGGCGAGTCAAACAGCAAAATCTGATTGCTTTCGTTCTAACTAAACATAATTATACCTTATAGAGTTTTTCTGTAAAGCTCGCAAAAATTTAAGGTATGAGCAATACGGCCTAAAACGGACGCTTACATAGGAATG
>NZ_VUNG01000087.1 GCF_009695775.1 Hallella mizrahii
CGGTGGGGTCCCACCTCTTCCCATTCCGAACAGAGAAGTTAAGCCCACTTGCGCCGATGGTACTGCAATGCAATGCGGGAGAGTAGGAGGCCGCCCTCTTTCAACAAGAGCCCTTGAAGACAGAAATGTTTTCAAGGGCTATTTTTGTACGCCCCTCTCTAGCTCTCCCCGAGGGGAGAGAATTGCTAAACCATACCATCTGCCCGAATTATATGCTTTGTGGGTATTGCGGTCCCCTCCCCTCGGGGAGGGCTAGGGAAGGGCTCTGTTCCCTCCCCTCGGGGAGGGCTAGGGAAGGGCTCTGTCCCCTCCCCTCGGGGAGGGCTAGGGAAGGGCTCTGTCCTCTCCCCTTGGGGAGGGTTAGGGAAGGGCTCTGTCCCCTCCCCTTTGGGGAGGGTTAGGGAAGGGCTCGAGGGCCTTCACTTAAATAGTTATAAATCATTTGGTTATATCGTTTTTTTTGCTTACCTTTGTAAAGTTAATGTGAGGATAACCGGTTTTTTATATTACTTGGAGGCAATCCTCTAATGTTGAACGGAGTTGAATGGCGCTTGTTTTTAACCCATTCCGGACTTTTTTTTGTAAGTCCAAACTCCACAAATAGTAAGTTATGCAAGGTATAAAGAGAAACGTTTTATTGATTTTGATGATGCTTTTTGTAGGCACATTCAGCGCTTTTGCAGGTAATAATCAGGATTCCGATGCTGTTGACTCTTCCCAAAGCGTTTATTGGGAAAATGTGATGAACGCCATCATTCAGGTGGAGAGTAATGGAAATAGTAAGGCTAAGCATGGTAGCTCGGTTGGAGCCATGCAGATCACACCTTTGCTTGTGGCTGAGTGCAACAATATCCTTCGAAGCCGGCGCAGTAAGAAGCGGTATAAACTCTCTGACCGTCTGAGTGTTAAGAAATCAAAGGAGATGTTTCTTCTGATACAGTCGAAATATAATCCGCTGAAGAATATAGAACAGGCAATTCGCTCTTGGAATGGCGGTATTCACTATAGTGTGAAGCGCACCCAACATTATCTGGAGCGTGTCTTAAGTGCTATGAAAGGGTAACAGACCCTATATATAATAATGAGACGATACATCTTTTTCATACTCTCCCTCTTTCTGCTGCTTCCCGCGTGTGCGCAATCGGAGCATTATCAGGCGCGTATATCGCAGTTTGCTGCCATGCGTGATATTGATAGTACTGACATCGTGATGCTTGGCAATGCGCTGACGGAATATGCCGGTGATTGGAATGTATTGCTGTCCTGGCATCATGTGCGCAATCGTGGCATTGCAGGAGATGATGCGGAAGGGATGTATCGTCGCATTCGTCCTATTTTGAACGGACGTCCGAAGGCTATCTTTTTGATGGCGGGTGGTCAGGATATTATCGAGGGGCGAACTGTCGAGCAGGCTTTTAATGCCAGTGTAGCCTTGATCGCTCTTATTCGTCATTCATCTCCACATACCAAATTGTTCGTCGAGAGTAATCTGCCAATATGGGAAAACAATCAGGAATTGCTGAAAGGCAAGATGCAGATGATGGCACAACTCAATGTGCGCCTGCGTCATTATTGCGAGAAGCATCATATTGCTTATATTAACCTCTTCCGTAGTTTTGTTCGGCGCGGCACGAATGAGATGCGTAGAGAATTGACGCAGGATGGTTTCTTGCTCACACCTTTCGGCTATAAGTTGTGGGCATTTGAGATAAAAAAATATCTCTTTTCTTTTTAGTTTTCAATCTCCCTCTGACGGGGAGAATGAAGTCCTATCATAGGCAAGCTACTCCTAATCCGTTTATTTTCTCTTCATTCATCGTAGCTGCTATTCTATGAGTAGCCTCTCATAGTTCTGATATCTTCTGATCTATTTGATTTATTGCTTTATTGGTCAACGATCTTATATTTTTGACCAATATGTCGAATATTGTTACATGTATCAAATGTTTCATCCTCTGAACAGATCGTTGAATTGATTTGTGTCAATATCGCGTAACTTTGCAATCGAAATCAAATCGTCCCTACGGATTAATAACGTAAATGTCCAATTGTTGCTTATCAGCTTTAAACAGAGTACTTTCGAGTACCCCGTTTTATGCTAGGCTGAGTAAGATTTAAGACTTGTTAATCAATAGCGAGTTGTCCGGGCAGCATCTGAGCGT
>NZ_VUNG01000088.1 GCF_009695775.1 Hallella mizrahii
TACGCTCAGATGCTGCCCGGACAACTCGCTATTGATTAACAAGTCTTAAATCTTACTCAGCCTAGCATAAAACGGGGTACTCGAAAGTACTCTGTTTAAAGCTGATAAGCAACAATTGGACATTTACCATTCTACAAGAATATTTTAGATTGAAACGGACACGAGGACGGTCACCGTCCGCTGTTGTATATGCTAACGGCGGCCAAACTTTCTGTTTGTGTTTCTGTAATTGGTTATCGTCTTGACATTGTTGACGGTCCGGCGACTTCCGAAAGTACGGCTATTCGGGGTAGGACGCGGCTGCCGATTCCATGTTCGTGCTGTGTAGTAGCTCTTGCTGTTGCCACCGCGATAGGTCACATATACTCTTGGGCGGGACTTATAGAACTTGGTCGGAGTGTAACGGGCATAGATACGCCATACCCAACGGTTATTGGACCAATAGATGGGACGATAGAAATAGTTCGCGGCAACATAGGCATTATACTGCCAGGATGAGAGGATGGACTGCAATTCTTGGTTGCGGAGTGTCCAGTAGTAGCCATAGAGATCGTTATAGTCGTTGACAGCCATGAGGTAGTCGAGGTTGATCTCATAGGCGGCCTCATACTGCTCATCAGTGAGATTCAGCTCATAAGCCATCTTGTCGGCGAGGAAAAGAGCCTGATCTTTAGCCTGACTGTATGTCATGGCGTAAGCAGAGGTGACGATTGTCATCATTACTGCTATCAACATCATTTTTATAGCCTTCATCGTTTTCACAATCGTAACTTTATTAATGATTTGACTTCTTGTAGATACTTGATATCGCTTTGGATTTGCGACGACTTCTATATCTTTTTCGATTGCAAAGTTACGAAGAAGAAGGTATGGTGACAAGTTGATTATCCTATTCCGACAGCGTATTTCCCCTATTCGTTGCGGGGGATTTCCCCCGTGACGGATTAAGCCCTGGGAACGGTCTGTAGTGTTTCGTTGGTCATGTCATCAAATGACAACAGCCGTGCCGCTTACTGCTACCATGAGCATAGAGCCGTTTTGACCGACCGTCTCATAGTCGATGTCAATGCCTACGATGGCATTGGCACCCAGTTGAGAGGCTCGGTCCTGCATCTCTGCCATAGCAGTGTCTTTTGCCTCACGCAGCACCTTTTCGTAACTGCCCGAGCGACCGCCAATGATATCACGGATACCGGCGAAGAAATCACGAACGAAGTTGGCACCGATGATCGTCTCACCGGTGACGATGCCTTTATACTCACGGATGGTGTGACCTTCAATGGTTGGGGTTGTGGATAATATCATAACTGTTGTGTTAAATGTGATGGTTGTTGGCCACAAATTTAATAATTTCATATGATATATTCGAATGATCCAATAGAATTCTGTGTTTTTATCCCTAAAAATATTTGTAAAAGTCTTAGGGCATGGGTGACAGAACAGATGCAGTCTGCTCGTACGCTGATAATATTTTATAAAAAAGTAAAAAGACTTGTCAATATGAATAGTTGAAATAGAATGTAAGAGACTCAATAGCTTGTCGGAAAATGATGAAAAGGTATGATCAGATGTTGAGACTTGGCCCTAACAGTTGAATCTTGGTGAGAATAGACTGCTATCTCCGTGAAATGTGACAGTCATCTCGCCGAGAAGAGGTGGTTATAGTACTTTTTTTTGAGCGTCAGGAAAACATTAAAAGACAAGAACTTTTATAACTAAAGTTTCCCACTTGCAAATAGCTCGCCCTTAAAGTCTTAAAAATCAAGAGAAAAGAGAAGGAATGTCCAAAAGTTTTTGTATCTTTGTAGTGCAAATAAATCATTGATACATAAACGATTA
>NZ_VUNG01000089.1 GCF_009695775.1 Hallella mizrahii
CGAGGCTGCTGCCAAACTCCCTTTAAAAAGAGGGCGGATATGCATTTATTGGGGCGTGCAACTTATGGGAACTCAGAAACAGACCAGGCCAAAATTGGAAAAAAGAAATCGCTGGCGGATTTTAATGGTTGAAGGATCAAAATACGGGCCTCTGTGGGGCCATTAATGGGTCTGTATGGCAATAAAACAGCCTCCTGGCTGTTTTATTTCATTAATCGGAGAATTCTTTGAATATTAGAGACAAAGATTGTCATGGCACCCTGTATTTCCATACTGTGGATGCCAAAGGATAGTGCCTTGTCATAGCCGTAAATATTTTTGAGTTCGCTGTTCTTTGCCTCTATCATGTATCGGGGCTTATACTTTTCCTTGAACTCTTCTGTCTCGCAGAATTTCATCTGCTCTTCTTGCTCAGGCGTCCTGATGGATATTGAATAGTACCGAGCCTTGGCTCCTTGGGAGAGGCATTTGTCGCGCAGCTTGCAGCAGCTGCATTTTTCCGGGTCGAACTTGAATTGTATCCGGTCGTTGCCTTTGGACCTGTCCTTGTATTTTAAGATTCTCTTCTCTATCGCCAGATGTCCTGCCGGGCATGTGTACATGCCTGCATCCTTGTTCAGTTCAAATCCGTCATTCTGGAATTCCTTGCCTTTGTAGAGCATCGGATTGGGGCGCGACACCAGCTTCAAGGCATTGGCCTTGGCAAACTTGAGGTTCTCGTCGCCGCTGTAGGCGCCGTCTCCGAGGATGTAGTCTATCTTCTTGTCCTGTTCGCTGGCCCCTAAGTTCTTGAGGCTCTTCTCTACCAGTCCCGGCAGCTCCTTGCCGTCAGGCTTATCCCCGGAAGTGACTACTGCTGCGGTTATCAGGCGGTCGCCCGTCATCATTATGTTTGTTTTATAACCGAAGAATGAGGAGTCTGCCGTCTTGTGGCCCACCCTGGCATCATCGTCGGTGACCGACGCGGTGAAGTGGTCCTCTATGTCGGATATGGTCTCCTCCAGCAGGTCGATCTTCTCTTTTACATTGGGATTGTCTGGCATGATTTCCTTCTCACGTATGCATTTTATAAGATCACGGCTGTATGCTATTTCTTTGTTTATGTCGCAGCTGGTGTTCTTATTGGGGAACATCTTCTTGTACGTCTCAGGCTCTGTGGTGAAATTGTATATGGCGTGACGGAGCTGCCTGCTGCGTAGGCGAAGAAGCTCCAGCGGGGCGTACGGGTTGTACTGTGAGCAGGTGTGAGTGGCGTCTATTATCAGCGTGCGTGACTTCACGAGACCCAGATCTACGGCCATCTTGATGCTCTTGGCAATGAGGAAGTCCATCAGCTTCATGTCCTTCAGGCGCTTGCGGCGGAACTTGCTGAGCACGCTGGGATCTATCACGTCGGCCTCAGGAGCAAGGTCTAGAAAGTACTTGAAAGCCATGTCCGTCCTGGCCCTGTCCATCAGGCCGCGGTCGGAAAGGTCGTACATGCACTTCAGAAACAGATACTTGAACATGCGCACCGGATCTTCCGCATTACGGCCGTTGTCAAGGCAGTAGTTGTCCTTGACCTCTTTGCGGATGAATGAGAAGTCTACCTTGTCCTTCAGCAGACGGAGCTTGTGATTTGCTGGAATTACCACTTCGAATATCTCTGAATAGGGACTGAGTACGAGTGAAGCCTGTTTTGCTAACATAGATTTGACGCCTTTGTTTTATGGTATAAAGGTACAAAAAAAACGGGACATATGCAAGGAAACAGCGACATAAATACGGTATATCGGATGCATAGAAACAGGCTCTGTGCATAAACATCTAGACAAATTAGTTTGGCAGCAGCCTCG
>NZ_VUNG01000009.1 GCF_009695775.1 Hallella mizrahii
TAAGTACGACTTGTTTGATCATCTAATCAGGACGGCCGCACAGTATACCTCGGACATAAAATGGAGGGACTATGAGAAGGCTATCAATAGTCTTAACGTTTATTAGTACAGACATCACCACACAGAAAAAACATTTCACAAAAGACCTTCCTCTGAACCTCACATTCTAGAGAAGAGAGATAGCAATAAGAGGGCTCTTTTCGTCAAAAAACGACACGGCAGGTGTGAAAAAAGAGGTTTTTCACTATCAAAACAGTGGTTTTACATGGTCAGAAAGGTAGTTTTACACGGTCATCTCGGTTGTTTTACCTTGTCAAAGTCCTTTTCTGAGCAAAAATTCTCTAGAGAATTTTTGCTCAGAAAAGGACTTTTGTTATTCGCCCCTTGGCTTTGTCTGTTACCCAAAAGCAAATAATCTCATAACAGTCTTATTACCAGAGAATTACAAAAGCACGCCGATTTTTCGCGAAATTGAGAGCAAAGTGACCACTCGTGCAGAAAATCGCCAAAATAAGGGCTGTTTTTTGTCAGTTTTTCAAACAAGCACAAACGTTATAGCATAGCCAACTCTTCTGCTACAATTGTTTTTTTGACGATTCAGCCATCGGCTGGCAAAATGATGTGGCGATAATAGTCAGAATATAGAGAAGCAATACTATTCGTGCCGAAAACGTGATAATTGGCACTGAAACTCGTGCCAAAAATGTGAAGGAAAGCGGAAAACCCGTACCGAAAATGTGATGAACTACACTGAAACTCGTGCCGAAAATGTGATAAATATGATTAAAACTCGTGCCGGAAGCTTGAAAGTCTATTGCGAGAAATACCGTCCCAGACTGGCTCTGCGCACAAGTCTTTTACCCTACGAGCGCAACGAAGAGGCACACATCGTCAACATTCCGCTCTATATGCTCTTCGCTCTTTCTGCCGAGCTGGACGGCGAGTGACTTACGGCTCTTTATTGCCTTTTCAGTTGGAAGCCGACGGCTTCTTGCTTCATAGCCCGCTGCACGTCGACGGCATCGAAGGGCAGAGGACCACGACCAAGCTCGGGCACGTTGAAGCTCTTGAGGTTCATATCGTAGAACTGCGGGTCTTGTTGTGGCAGCACAAAAGGTTTGTGGGCATGACCCAGACGGTCGACATAGCAGAAATAGGGCTTGCCATAGAGACCGTCGTCACGCTTGCTGGCAAAGACAAACCACCGGCTGTTGCTCGACCAGGAGTGATAGGTGTCGCTCTTGGCGCTGTTGACCACCGCCAGCGTGTCGATGTGCCCCGTGCGCAAGTCCATCATCTGCAGGTCAGCCTCAGGATGCCAGATGGGGAAGGTACCATAGTAGGCCACAGTATACAGCAAATAGCGGCCATCGGGCGAGACGCGCGGATGGCAGACCGAAAGCTTTTGCGAACCATCATTGTGTGAGGCGTTGACGAGCGTGTCGACATGGTTTCCGATACGTCCCGTCTTCTCGTCAAACCCTATCCTCACCAGACTGTATTGCAGGCGATGGAGATTCTTGGAAGCGAGCCCGCTGCTGTTGGCCACACAATAGTAGATAGAGCGGCCGTCGGGCGAGAACGTCGGGAACGTCTCGAGCTTCGTGGTGTCGGCAAGCAGCGGTGAGAGGAAGATCCGGTGAGTCTTCAGGTCAGCCACATACACGTCGCTCTGCTTATCGTAGACCTCCAGGCGCTTATTGGCCTGTGCATGGAAGGCAGGAATGATGACGTTGGTAGAAAAAAACAACGTAGCGGCCCGAAGGTGAGAAACCATAATAAACACTGCTCGACACCATCGAGTCGGACGGTGTAGCGGCTTTAATGTCGAGCTTGCTCAGCCGTCCGTGGTCGTTGAGAATGGCTCCCCCACCCTTTCCACGCACATAGACCATGCTCAGCTGCGGGTCGCGGTTGCTGAACTCATGGCAGTTCATGCACCGGTTCTCAACGAGTTGATGGTCGACAAGCTGGTTGGTCTCGAAGTTGGTGAGGTTGCGCTGCTGTATCTGCAGGTGGTTCCACACCTCGTAGTCCGGCTCTATCAGCCGGTAGGTCAGACAAGGATCGATAGTGTCGTTGGCGATGATCCAGTGAAACGTACGGTAGCCGAACCATTCGCCGTGGTGTTTGGCATAGACCTTCACCTTGACTTGATGCCCCGCATGGGCGCGCAGGAAGTCGTGCCAGTCGTCGAGATCAAACAGCACCTTATTGCCGTCACGTGTCACAGTCGTGTTGCCGTCGAGCGTCACCGCCACTTCCTCCGCACTGTCGCGCAGCAGGAAGTTGAGCGGGGCAATGTTCTTGGGGATCGTCACCTCGGTGTAATCAGGATAGACAGGTGCCGGACGGTTGAGCTCCGTGGCGTTTTCCACACGGTCGGCACAGGCTAAGAACAGCAACAGGCTGCTCAGGAAAGAGAATATCTTTAGGACTTTCATGGCTTATTGTTGTGATGCGTATCAAACCAATACCAATAGGTATCGGCAAAGGCGGCACTGCCGCGCTGCTGGTTATAGGCTTGGAAGCGTTGCAGTTCGTCGGGCAACGTGATATAGCGTCGCCATTCGTCGGGCTTGGCGTTTGTTCCGGCAAGCCAGACCATCAAAGCCTGCTGATAGAGGCGGCACGTCGTCCGGGGTGCGTGAGCCTGAACGACATACATGTCGTAGTCGCGCTTGAAGGTGCTGATCTCCTTCAACAGCAAGTCGCTGCAAAGCAGATAGTCGAGAGCGACCAGGTTCTTGGGATTGCTTCTGAGCAGTTCGGTCATGATGACGTAAGCGTTGTCGCTGGTGCGCAGCGTGTCGCAGCTGTTGGTCATCCTGGCTTTTTCACGATAGAAAGCAGCGTTGGCACGTGCCTGCGCAGCCCAGCGGCGGTAGGCCACAGTATGGTCGAGCAAGCCGAGAAACTTGTTGGCGGCGGCATGGTTGCCGGTGACCAGGTTGATTTCGGCCAGACGGCGGATCATCCTCACGTTGCGGTTGTCGGGTGAAAAGGCGAGAGCCTGCATGGCAGCGCGCTCGGCAAAGGTCATGTCGCCCAAAGCCCAATAGAGGTCATTCATGCGGTTGATGATGAGCAACGGCGTCGCGGCCCCGATCTTCTCAAAGGTTCCCAAATAGTTGTTGGGGAAGCGCAGCAGCACATCGGGCAACGCGCCCTGCTGTGCCTTGACGAGATTGTAGAAGAAGAGCTGTCCCTCAGTGGGATTTTTCTCACGCTCCACCATGTCGGTGACACGTCGCCAGTTGCCGAAATAGTATTCGTCGTCGGCCGCCCAGTCCTTTTCCAATGTCCATTCGGGAGCGGCCAGTTTGCCCAGTCCGGGCGCGGAGAGGATGTCGCCGACGTTCATCATGTAGCAACTCTTTGTCAGCGGCATGAGCAACAACGGCAAGGCCGCGGCCACAACAGACAGGCTCGCCCGCTGACGGTGGCGGACGACACTATATATAATAAGGAGCAGCAGGAAGAGGAAACCACCATTGCCAAACAGCCAGAAGGTGAGAGTGGAAGCAAACAGCAGCACGACGGCCGTGAGCATCCTGCCGCCTCGGACAGACGGCAACTGAGGCAGCAGCAACATCACCAGCCAAGCCAACGCACAGCCACCGTCGGCGGCGATGACAGAGGCCAGCCGGTAGCTGTGCTGCAAGGAGAAAAGGGCGAAGAGCGTCATCAGTACGATGGCAATGGCAAAGGTTCCGTGTCGCAATCCGATCCGTTGCAGACTGCGTCGCGTGAGGTCGCCCAGGACGAGCAAAGACGCTGTGAGAATGGCCGCTCCGGCGTAGCGATAGTAATAGAACTGTGTCAGGAAGTCGCCAACGAGACTGGCCAGCCATGCAGGGCGGCGGAGATAGTCGGCACAATAAGTCCAAGAGAGCAGAAACAACTGGTTTTGCTCCTGATAGAAGAAGTGATAGGCGTAGGTCGTCTGAAAAAAGACATAGCAGGCAATGGCCCAAAGAAAAACACAGAGGTAAGGTAAAAGGTGCATGATCGAAAGGTGAGGCAAGGCGAGATTCATGGTTGGTTAAGTAAATGATACCGGGTATTCTTGACGAGCGGCGTGCTGAGGTATCCGCGTACGGTATAGTATTCCGGTTGGCCGTTCTGGTTGTGAGTGAGCATGAGATAGATGTCGTCGGGTGCCCCGTTGTCGTGTTTGATGATGGTGTCGACGACGAGTCCTACCTGCTGCGCTTTCTGTTGCTCATCGGTCTGTCCGGTTTTCACGTTGAAGGCGACATTGAAGAATCCCCCACCCTCCCATGTGCTCTCTACGGTGATAGCGTCGGTAGAGAGCGTGGCGGCCTTTTGTTTGCTCACCGGCTGCGTCACCAGCACGGAAGTGGCAGAGAACATTTGACGGGTGATGACATCGTAATAGACCAGCGCGCGGTACAGCGAGTCAGCCTTAGAAGCCCAATTGAGTTTCACCGGTGTGGCTATTCTCACAGTGTCACCGCCGTCAATAAGCAGATAGTCAATGGCTCCCTTGTCCGACGTGTGCATCATGCAGAAGTCGGCACGAAGATAGGAATAGCGGCTGTCGCCCGACTCATAGGAGTCGTTTTTGCACGATAGCAGGAGCAGGACTCCCGCTATCAGCAATAGGACCGCTGCCGGTTTTGGGATTCTCATTGACATGCTGATGGTCTTAGAACTTAAACGTGAGTTTGCTCATCAGCGACTTCAGCCGGCTGGACTCGGCGTCGCGTGCGTTGTAGTAGTTCTTCACGGGGTTGGCATACTGGTTGAGCAGGCACTCGCGGAGGAACTTCTCATCCTTGTTCTCGATATCGATCTTTGCCAACTGGCCGTTGATATACTGCTCGAAGATCGAGCGCTGCTTGGGCGAGTACATGTCGTCGTGCTCCTTGTTGCCCTGAAGCATGTCGAGAGCGACGTAGTTGCCGGGGTACAGACGGTAGTTGTAGTGGATCTGTGTGTCGATATACTTGGCGATGCTGTCGAAGAGTTGGTTCTTGGGCGTGCTGGCGTTTAGTTTGCGCAACCAGTCGTTGATGCAGGGAGCGCAGTGGTACTGGATATGACCCTTGAAGCCTTTGATGCCCACGCTCATGCTTTCGATGTCGTCGCCCGGTGTCTTTTTCCAGAATGGGACGTCACGCTTGAGTTGGAACTCGCGTGCCTTGAGATAGTCGCAGGGGTCGTACTCATAAGAGATTGTCAGTGGCACGATGTGCAGAGCAGCCAAGCGATCGATGATGCTACCTTCGCCGCCCATGACCATCATCTTCAGAATGGCAGCCTGAGTGTTGTCGGTAGAGTCCTTGGAACGGCCCTCGCGCTGGGCAATCCACACGTTTTCGTTCTTCTCGCTGATGACAAAGTGCATGTATTCCGACATGCGCTTGCTGGCCTTGTACATCTCCACAGCATGCAGGGCACGCTCCACGGTAAACGACTTGTTGATGCGCACGAGGTCCTTCACCCATGGAATGGTGAGCAGGTTGTCGCCAATGGCGATCTCGCACGTCGTGCTGAAACCAACGTCGAGCAGCAATTTGTCGAGCAGGGCTGAGTCGAGGACGATATCGCGGTGGTTGCTCACAAAGGTGTAGCGGTGGTTGATGTTTACGCTCGAAGCGTCCATGCTGCAACCGAAACTGGCCTTGTGGATGAGGTCTTGCAGTACCGGATAGCAAAAAGCTTTCTGAAACTCCAGGTTGGTCTTGCAGCTTTTCATCTTCTTGCCCAGGTCTTCCAGCGATACGCCGGGGAAGAGACTGGTGATGACTTGCTGAAACTGTGGGTCGGCCAACAGCCGGTCGTATACTGCGGGAAGCTCCTCAGGGGTGAAGGGGCGGATGGGATCAAATTCTGATGGAATGTTCATATTGCTTATTTTTTAGAGGTGTCTATGGATGCAGATTCATTGATATCATTCAGGTATCACTCTTTCATCTCTGCGATAATGAGCTCGATGCCCATCTCTTCGATGCGGCTTCTGTCAGAAGGGCGGATATTTGAGTCGGTGATGATCGTGTCGACAGTGTCCATGTCGCAGATCTTGGCAAAGCCGCGACGGCCGAACTTCGTGGAGTCAGCCAGCACGATGACGTGCTGGGCGGCCTTGATCATCTTCTGATTGAGATGGGCCTCACGCATGTCGGTCGTGGAAATGCCGAAGTCGAAGTCAATGCCGTCAACGCCAATGAAGAGTTTGCTGAACGAGCAGTCTTCGAGGATTTTCTCACTGTATTGCCCTACGACCGAGAGGCTGCTGTGGCGCAGCATGCCGCCGAGCTGAATGATGTCGACATTCTCGTTTTTGGCCAGCGAGATAGAAGCCTGCAGTGACGCCGAGACGACGGTGAGCCGATGGTTGGTCGTGATGCAGTTGGCAAACGCGTGGATGGTCGTTCCCGAAGCAATGATGATGGAGTCGTTGTCCTCAATGAGCTTGGCGGCCTGCATGCCAATGCGGTGCTTCTCTTCGGGACAGATATGCTCTTTTTCATTCACCGAGCGGTTGTTGGCAAAAGGATTGATGGCTATGGCCTTGCCATGGCTGCGATAGAGCTTACCTTCCTTTTCCAGTTCGGTGAGATCCTTGCGTATCGTGACCGACGAGACACCGAGTTTGTCGGCCAAATCAGACACGAGCACAACATTCTGCTTGAAGAACTGATCCATGATAGCCTCGTGCCGCTCTTCCTTGGTCATATTGCTTGTCACCATAACGTTACTTTCGACGATTGTTTTACAAATATACGACTTTTTCCTATTCCACGTTTTCCTGTAAAGAGGTTTAACTATAAATTAACACAAAACGACATGGAAGCAACTACATAGCATATCCTTTCTCCTAACTATACGTTGACATGCTAATATCAGTTCTCCAATAAATGAAAAGCGAAAACGACAATCATCTACTCACATACCACGATGAAGCAGATGACTGATCGGAATAGCAGGCCTCGCGCCTTGCTGCTAAGTCCCTTCTACGCACGGACGTAGAACCTTTAACCTAGCACGCGTCCGGCCAGCACATCGCTTGCCAAGACATGCTTAATGTTGCCTTGTGAATCAGAATAGACAACAGACTCGCCCCGTGAAGCCTTGTCACGAAGCATTTCCTGCTCGGCGATAGCCAGACCCTCGTCCAACTTCTTAATAAAAGCTTCAGCTTCCTGATTTGACATAATCACTAATTATTTTAAATTTGTTACTATCATCTTCCGGCTTCATTACTATCTGCTATAATATACTGATGCTTCACAATAATTGATCCTATCTGTTTCCTCCTTTATAAGAAAAGCTTGTCGTTGCAAAAATAGTCAATATTTCCTAAACCTACAAACTTCTCAATACATTTTTCCAGTCTAATTTGCACAGCCAAAACTCAACCAACAAGCAAGTAACTTAGAAATCATTACCCAAACGTTACATACAGAATGTAATCAAATCGTTGCATGTATTACACCCATATTGATACCGTTGTCATAACGATGAAACAAGTAATATCTACCTTTGTCGCAGAAAAAGAACTTAATGTTATAAAGTTATGTTTAGCAAGAATTCTATTTGGAAAAGCTTATGCATAGTTGCTTTAGCGGCAACTTTCAGTGCATGTAACAGCAGTGACGCCCCTCTCTCACCAGAGTTCACAACCATCTCATCTTCCGTCCAAGCCGACAGTATTTCCTCAACAAGTTCCTCTCTTCTTTTTACAAATGGGAGCCCAGACATCAATGGAAAGGAGATTGGAAATGGCAGTAAGGAAATGACCTTCCGTGGCACCCAAACTATTAATAGTGGTGTGTACGAGCTTAAAGGCATTATACGTATTGCCAAAGGGGCTAAAGTAAAGATCGAGGCAGGGGCTACTATTAAATGCGACACCGAGAGCCCATCCGGCCTTATCGTTGAGAATGGTGGAACACTAGTAGCAGAAGGAAACGCACAGGCTCCAATCGTATTCACATCTTCTAAAGAAACAAAAGATCGTCAACCAGGAGATTGGATAGGCCTCATTATATGTGGAAATGCAAGGAACAACCTTAAGTCGGCAGCCACAGATAAAGTCAATTTATCATATGGGGGTGACGACGATCTGTCTGGCACGGGATTGCTTAGATATATTAGAATCGAATATGCTGGTCGAAAACTTTACGACGATCTGACACCAAGCGGACTGCTATTCGCCTCAACGGGAAAGGGCTTACAAGTTGACCATGTAGAAGTCTCAAATTCAGGAGGCGATTCTTTTAATTGGATAGGAGGTGATACAGATTGCAAATACATCGTATCAGACCAATGTGAGCAGAATGACTTCAACGTTAGCAACGGTTATAGAGGCAACGTACAATTTGGAATATCAATCAGAGATTTGTCGACTTGCAAAGCTAATGGAAACGGTATTGAAAGTATGAATGCCGAAAGCGGGTTGCTTACAGACCCGACAACACAAGCAACATTCTCTAATATGACATTTATCAATACATCGAATGAGACTGTAAATCTTAGCAAACAATCATTTCATTCAGCAATCTATGTAAGTAGAAGCGCATGTGTCAACTGTTACAATTCGATCTTCATTGGATGGCCTGTCGGAGTAACTATAGATAACTATCAAAGCCTATCTAGAATGTTAGCAAAGGAAGGAAAGATGAATATCAGTAACAACACCTTCGTTAACGTTAACACGTTGGGGTCAGATGCACAAGGTGTCATAGAAGATGTCAGAGTGGATAAGTTCACAAATGAGAATTCTCTCAAGACTAAAGGGCAGAGAAGTTTCACGAGCTGCTGGCTCAGAGACAAAGGGGAAAACAAGCAATATCTAAGTGAAGAAGAACTTAAGTTTCAAGTCCGCATAGAACCTACACTTCAAAGTCCAACAAACGAAGCAGCATCCTTTGAAGAACTCGACAATTGGTTTACAAGAGTTACCTATATCGGTGCTTTAAACACCAATGCACAATGGATAAATTTCTGGACGCATTTTAGTTACTAAGCACAAAAAAACAGGAAACTAGTGTAAATGTAGCAACGAATACTAATAAGCCACAAAAGGGGATATGCTGCGGCATATCCCCTTCCTTTCATTAAAAAACCATACAAAACAACCGTAATGATTCTAACTATTATACACTTTTCGCTATGAATAAAAAAGTTGCTTAACAATCAAACATTAGAAGAAGAATTGAATACGACCAGTAATGTAATTAAGACTCTTCATGTTGCGTAAATGAGAGTTGTCGTAATCCAACTTGAAACGCAAGAATGGCTTATAGTAGTAATTCAGACCTACAGTAAACTGATTAGTCATTCTGCCAACCATCAACGTTTCACCCTTATTCGTTGTGAAAGAGTGTACACCAAGACCTGCCTCGGGATCTTCAAGATCAACATGAGCAAATCTTGCAACAAGCTCTAACGAACCGGGCTTGGGCAAAGCCATACGAGCCCACGAAGAAGAGTATTCATAAGGCTTTCCCAAGAGCAGGAATGCTACTTGACCATAAGCACCCCACGATTTGAAGTCACCTAAAGTAGTTTTGTCTGTGCGCTTAGTATTACTATAGATATACTCTCCTTGAAGGGCCATCCTGTCAACGGCCGCAATCAACTCTGTACCCACACGGAAATTATGCTTTGCATGATCCACATCAGCAGTATTTAGCTTTGTGCTGATGATAGGCGTTCCCGTAGTGATACCATAAGAATCAGTCCGGTCATTGGTCGTATACTTGCCGCCTTCTACCGTAGAATATGTCCCCGCAGTAGGCACGCGGTAAGAACCTGCCACACCCACATGGAAGATCTTGCCTGGCTCATGAATTGGTGCATAAGCTACACGAGCAGTGATTGAATAGCCATCACTTGCCTGATCAGCTGTTCTTTGCTTTGCGAAATTAGCATCTGCAAAAGCACCGGCACCAACCCAAAGTCCCTTATTCCATCCAATATACTCGATACCAAGTCTACGTCCTGGAGCGAAAGCCTGCTGAACAATACCAGCATCTATAAACTTGATATTGCCAGAAGACTCCATATAATCAATTCCTAAAGGCTCGGCATAATGGCCAATGCGAGCATAAGAGTTCTTCTGAAAATTGTACTGCAAGTATACATCCTTAAATGATACAGACTTTTTGGCATAACCGATATCGATCTTTGCGCTCCACTTTTCCCAGCTACCACTCACGCCAATACGTAAGTCACTGATACTTGCACCACTCGGCATGTGCTCTTGATCGTTTTGAACTACGGCCGTTCCATCAATATATCCACGACCACTCACTTTCAAAGAAAGCTTTTCACTCTGAGCAAAGGTAGTTGAAGCCATCATGGCTACCATTGTCAACAGTAATCCCCTCTTCATAGCAATCTAAATTTAAAGAATTAGGTTAAAAGATTAGAGAAGAAGGGCTGCCACACTGGAAAGACAGCCCTCTTAATTTTTCTTTATTCTTTATTAATAAGTGACAACAGCTGGATCAGAAACATTGGTAGTTGCATTGACTTTCACACCAAGCTTCTTGCAAGTCCAGTCAACCTTACCCTCTGGTACATCGCGCGTATACTCGATGATACAGTTAGGATCCTGCTCCCAATATTTCTTCGCAGTCATATTCTTCATATCCTTGTTAGGTTTGGTATCATCAGGATTAAGCATAAGTTTCAAACCAACAGAGGTATTCATCATCTCCATATCACCACGACTATTACCAGCAGCAAAGAGAGGACGAGTCTTTACGAATGTATAGACACACTCTGCCTTACCATTGTCCTGAGGAGAAGGGAAGGTAATTTGGTCGGTGATCTTACCATCGCTGCTGACAGGAGACTTCACACCAATTACATGATCCTCTTGGAATCCTAATTCCTGCACACAGAAACGCTGATAAAGAAGTTCTGGGGAAGCAGAGATCACCCATGTCTCAAATCCAAAGTTACGAAGGTTTGCTAACAAAGCCTTCATCTGAGGGTAGAACTTGTTCTGATACTTCTCATGGAAGCAATCATCACCAATACGCTGAGCCTCCTCCGGCGTCAGCCCCGAAAGGAACTTCACACGATCACGCTCACGGCTAATGGCATCCTCGTTGATCATCTTCTTCACCAAGGCATACTTCTCCTGAGAGACCTTGTCGGTCTTTCCCTTATAGTTCTTCTCTGCATAATCGTAGAGAGACTCCTCTGCCAAGTAGTAAGGAACCTGACCAAGAAGCGTACCGTCGCAGTCAAAGACTGCTACCTTACGAATGTTCATCGGGATCGTAGAGATCATGAAGTTCTCAAGCTTTGCATTCGTGGCATCGCTCCATCCCTGAATCTTCTGATACTTGTAGGTCTGAGCCATTGTGGCCAAAACACCTACGAAAAGCAGCATACACAATGCTGACGCAATTCGCTTAACAGAATTAATCATAATAAAGATGTTTAAAGTTAATAATGTGTTGTTTAGTTATGAATATCAAATACCCAAAAATATCAATATGCCAACATCAGAATGATGTAATCCAGACTCCCAGTAAGCCTGCTAAAGCACCACCTGCCAATGGACCGAGGATTGGAACCCAACTATAGCTCCAACCACTGTCTCTTTTACCCTTTATAGGTAACAAGGCATGCGCAATACGCGGTCCGAGATCACGTGCAGGATTCATTGCATAACCAGTAACGCCACCAAGAGACATACCTATAGAAACAATAACCATAGTAATTGGCCACGCACTGTTTCCACCCAAACCGACTACACCTGTGTAAGAGCTAATGCAAACGATAAGCAACAAAAGGATGAATGCACAGATAAACTCCTGCAAGAAGTTCAATGGCTTGTTCTCTATCGCAGGCATTGTACAGAAGATAGTCAGTTTTCCTTCAGGATCATCTGTAGCATCAAAATGATCCTTATACATTAACCATACAAGAACGGCTCCCAAAAAGGCACCAAGCATTTGGGCTATAATATATGGTATTACATTCGACCATGGGAACATACCAGCACAAGCTAAGCCTACACTAACGGCGGGGTTGAGATGCGCACCCGAATTATGTGCAATAAACACACCTGCCATCACAGCAAGTCCCCATCCCAAGGTAATGACGACCCAACCACCGCCTTTACCTTTACTCTTGTTCAAACCCATACAGGCACATACTCCATCTCCTAGGAGAATCATTACTAATGTTCCAAGAAACTCCAGGATACAATTGTGAAACAAGACAGCATCCATAACTCTGATATAATATTTATTCTTAGATAATATAATCTTATTTCTTAGTTAAGGTCCGACTGACTGCATCCTCCCAGCCTGCCTTAGCCGCCTTAATAGTATCATTCTCCGGCTCTGGTTCAAAAGTTCGCTCTACGCGCCACTGACTCTTAACTTCATCAATGTCTTTCCAATAGCCCACAGCTAAACCTGCTAGATAGGCTGCACCCAGAGCCGTCGTCTCTGTGATCTTCGGACGCACGACGTTAATGCCCAGCAAGTTGGCCTGGAACTGCATCAGCAGGTTGTTGCGTGAGGCACCGCCATCGACCTTCAACTCTGTCAACGGAGCATTCATGTCCTTGGCCATTGCCTGTGCGATGTCATAAGTTTGGAAGGCAATGCCATCAAGGGCTGCACGGGCAATATGAGCGCGCGTCGTTCCACGGGTAATACCGCAGATAAGGCCACGGGCGTATGGATCCCAGTAAGGAGCGGCAAGGCCTGTAAGGGCAGGCACAAAGTAGACACCGCCACTGTCGGGCACGGTAGATGCCAATTCCTCAATCTCACTGCTGCTCTTGATAAAGCCGAGGCCGTCGCGTATCCACTGCACCACGCTTCCGCCAACGTAGATAGAGCCCTCAAGGGCGTAGTTGACCTTATCACCAATCTTCCACGCTACCGTGGTAAGCAGATTGTTCTTGGAAAGCACAGGCTTCTCGCCGACATTCAGCATGACAAAACAACCAGTGCCGTAAGTGTTCTTGATGGAACCAGGCTCGGTACACATCTGACCGAAAAGAGCGGCTTGCTGGTCACCGGCAACGCCGGCGATAGGCACCTCGTGGGCAAAGATGGTGGTCTTGGTATGTGCCATGACCTCTGAACTGCTCTTTACCTCAGGCATCATAGAACGTGGAATGTCGAGGAGTTTCAACAGATCGTCGTCCCACTGAAGGGTGTTGATGTTGAAGAGCATGGTACGGGATGCATTAGTGACATCGGTCACATGAGCCGTGCCGCGGGTCAGACGCCAGATGAGCCAAGAGTCTACATTACCAAAGCGCAGCTTTCCCATCTCCGCACGCTTGCGTGCTCCCGGTACGTTGTCAAGGATCCACTTGATCTTGGTACCGCTGAAGTAAGCATCAATGATCAGTCCGGTCTTCTGACGGATTTTGTCGACAAGCCCTTGAGCTTTCAACTTGTCGCAGTACTCTGCCGTACGGCGGTCCTGCCAGACAATCGCATTGTAGATGGGCTCCTCGGTATCAATATCCCACACGATGGTGGTCTCGCGCTGATTGGTGATACCAATGGCGGCAATGTCCAAACCATTGATGTCTATAGCTGAGATAGCTTCTGCTATAACGGATGCCTCTGATGACCAAATCTCGTTAGGGTTATGCTCCACCCATCCCGGTTTGGGGAAGTACTGTGTAAACTCTTTCTGTGCCACGCTACATATTTGACCATCGTGGTCAAATACTATAGCACGAGAACTAGTAGTTCCTTGGTCAAGTGCAAGAATATACTTCTTCATGATTAATTATAAGATTTATAGTTTTTAGTTTCAATCAAATCATTTATTTTCACTTCGCTTGTAACACGAATGTAATTCATATTTCAAAAATAAGATAAATAATTAGAATAAGCAAATATCTTTCATATATTTAACAAAAATATTTCGTTTCGAAGCATTAAACTTACGTTTTAAACTTCTAACTGCTTTTTAACAGAACAAAAAATCTTGCTAACTATAAAAAGCTCTTGCTATCTCCAATATGTAACCTTTAATATGAATTTACCGCTTTTGTCGCTTCCACATCAAGTGCCTCGGCAAGGATGGAGATTGGATTCATGACGGGATAGCCTGTCGACATCTCTATCTGCCACTTGCAAGTCTCGCAATCTGTAGAGACATAATCGGGATTGACCTCTTTGATCTGCTGGAAGAGTGGGGCACCAATCTTTTGTGAGCGCTCGTAATTCTCTTTCTTGAAGCCGTAAGTACCGGCGATGCCGCAACAGTGACTGTCAAGCATCATGAAGTCAAGACCGGGAATCATCTTCAGCAGCTGGGTGCTGTAGAGCGTCCAGCCCATCCGCTCCATGTGGCAGGCGGTGTGATAAGCCACCTTCTTATGATAGTCTTTGCGGAAAACCAGCTTGATCTTACCCTCATCAATCTTCTGACAGAGGAAGCGGGTAGCGAGCATCAGACTGTCGCGAACGCCCTGGTTGTCGACCTTAAGCAGGTCGGGATACTCGTCACGCATGGTGAAGGTGCAAGTGGAACTCGTGGTCAGCACGGCTTCATTGCCTTCTGACAGCGAGCGGCGCATGGCTTGCATATTGTTTTCACCCTGTCGCTTGGCCTGACCGGAAAGCCCGTTGGCTATCAGTGCCACGCCACAGCACTTCTCTTTCTCCAAGAGATGAACACCATAACCGCAGGCATTCATGATCTTGACAAAGTCCTGACCCAGCTTAGGATAGTTGTAGTTGACATAGCAACCATGGAAATAACCGACGAAATGCTTATAATTCTGCTGCTCAGCCTCAGCATGACGATGGAACCAAGTCTCGAATTTTGTACCACTGTAAGCCGGGAACTGACGATGATGATCGATCTTCATCACCTTGTCCAACACTGTCTTTGCGGGAGAAAGGCCAAGGAAGAAGTTGGTAAGAGGTGCCACCAGTGTAGCCATCGAGCCGACGAAATCGGTATTTGCCAACATGCGGTCACGCAGACTGGGGCTATGCTGACTGTACTGGATGCGGGCTTCTTGGATGATGTCGCCGACTTTGACACCATGCGGACAAGCTACTTCACAACGCTTACAGTTGAGGCAGAGCTTCAAGGTCTCGTTGAAGAAGTCGGGATCCTTCATTCGGTAGCGCATCAGATCCGGACCGGCATGCTTAGGTCCGGGGTAATTGGGCTCCACGGCAGAGACGGGACAGTAGACCGTACAGATGCTGCACTTCAGACATTGTTCGAAGTCGTGGGCACTGAGATTATGGAGTTGAATCTTTTCAGACATAATAGATAGCGTTTAAAGAGAATGTGTTGCAATTACAAAACAGCCAAAGCTGTCAGCAAGTCAACGCCCGTGGCATCAGCCAGATGCTGTGGGTCATTGCCACTGAGAACAGAACCAATAGCATAGAGGTTGTCTATCGTCGTGCCATCTTTGCTGACTCGGAACTGGTTATCGGCTTTCACACCGAAGCTCTCGTAGGGTTGCTTGTCAAAGAGCTTGTCTGTTGTCCAGTCTACACGACTGGCAGCTCCGTTCAATTCTACGTCCAAGCCAAAGACAGACTCGCGTACGCTGTAGTAATCCGAGGAAAGACCACCACCAAGGAAAGATCCTGTTGCCAGCACAAAATCATTGGCTTCCAGACGGGTGTCGGCAAGATGCTCGGTACAAACATACTTCAGACGGTTGTTCTCAAAGCCTCCTCCCTTGACCGTGTCGTTGGGAAGCAGTGTGCCACCTAACTGCTGGAAGCGGCGTCGCAACAGACTCTGAATACGTGTGCCGGGCACCGAGGGAGGGATCGTAGCCACAAAGCGTAGCGGTGTCTTCACGCTTTCTTTCAACAACTTCACCGCACGGTTGTTGGCAATGCCAAGGATAGCAGGCAAGAGCAACAGTTCGCAATAGCGGGGAGTGATAGAGTTCAGCCGGTCAGCGACCTCTTTCACATGGTTGTCATCATCGAGATATTTGGCAATGTTCGTTGCTCTCATCTCCGAAGGACTGCGGCGTGCGTTCTCCAACAGCGGTGTCGTGAACGAACGGACTGTCACCTCGGCACCCATATCACGCAAAGCGTCGGCAAGATAAGGGACTGCAAAATCAAGGAATCCCACGATATTGACCAGCCCTATCTTCTTTCCTTTGAGTTCCTCCGCACTGTCGACGGAAAACATGTCTTCCATTGTCAACCAGGTGGGAACCAACTTTCCTATCGGTGAGAGGCGGAAATGGTTGTGATGAGCATCGCCCTGCGTGCGCACACCGGCGTCGGCAAGCAACTGACAGGCTTGGGCAGCCAACTGCTCTACATCGCCAAGACGATGATAAGGATGGCTTTCGGGAAGCGCGGCGATAGCAGCCACGGGATCACTGACCGGTTGTCCCTGCTGGTAACCCAATAAGTCGAACGAGCCGGAATGGAAGTGGAGATTGCTTTCTCCAGCCGTGACGACTGCCACTCGCTTGCCTTTCTGAGCCTGAGCGATGGCACAAGTCATGCCACTCAGACCGCCACCTATTATAATAGTATCGAATTTCATAATCTACAAGAATTAGGTGTTAGTTCATTCCAAACAGTTCTTGATAAATCTTCAGCGTCAGCTGATTCTCTTTCAAAGCATCGCCCCAGGCAATCGGTCTGTCACCTTTCCAGCGTTCCTGAACGAAGGTGCTCAGATCCTCAAGTGCTTTCTTGGCTTCGCTATGACCGAGCTGGCACAGCACACTCGACGCACGGCAAGCACAAAGCTCACCTTGGCAGGTGCCCATGCCTATGCGGGTACGACGACGAAGATTGGTCAGTCCATGAACATGAAGCTTGTCAATGGCGAACTTCACCTCGCCGACACTCACCTCTTCGCACTCACAGACAAGCGCGTGGTCCTCTATCTCGCTGTAAGGAATATCCTTCGTGAAGGTGCCATGACGCCCGATCTCTGCCATCCGGCTTGTGGAGGCTGTGAGATTTCGGAAGTCGCTTTGCAACTCATTCTTAATTTCTCGCGCACTTTCCTCAGAACCTGGCAACGGCGTGGTGGCGGTCTTACAAGGTTTGTCTACACCTAATTTCTTGCAGGCCAAATTGGTAGCTTGCTCAGCCATCAGGCGATAGGTCATCATCTTTCCGCCCGTGACGGTGATGAAACCCTTGAGTCCATCGCGCTGCTCGTGGTCGAGAACGATGATGCCACGGCTGATGCTGCGGCCAGAAGGATCGTCATCAGAGGCTACCAGCGGTCTCACGCCTGCGTAAGCGCGGAGGATGCGTGAGGTGGAAAGACTGGGAGCCAACTGCATGCCTTCCCTGATGAGCAGATCCACTTCCTCCGGTGTTGCCCTCATGTCATCGATCTGATCAAAAGGAACCCGGTCGCTGGTCGTGCCAATCACGCAGACGGCATCGTCCGGAACCAATATATCGCCATTGGCTGGCTTGCGGCAACGATTGATCACCATGTGGTTGACACGATGCCCGAAAATCAGCAGCGTACCCTTAGCCGGGAACATGTTGATCTTGATATCAGCGAGCTGAGCCACCAAATGTCCCCAGATACCTGCTGCATTGATGACTAATTTGCAATGAATATCGGTTTTCTCTCCCGTATGGTTATTGCGCAGATGCACGCCTTTCATCACTCCGTTCTCTATGATGAAGCCTACAACCTCTTCGTAGGTCATCACTTCCGCACCATGCCGCTTGGCATCCAAGATGTTGGCAGTGGTCAGACGGAAGGGATCGACAGAGGCGTCGGGCACACGAACTGCACCTTTCAATGCTGGGTTCACGGCAGGTTCCAACCGACGCGCTTCTTCCGGAGAAAGCACATCCGCGCGGATTCCGGCCTTCTGGCAAGCTTCTACAAACTTCTGCTGATACGCCAAGTCATCCTCAGGTAAGGTGATAAAGAGACCGTCGGTCTCTTCCACGCAGTGCCGGGCAATGCGACGGAGAATCTGATTCTCCTGTATACACTCCTTGGCAGACTCCTGATCAGTGACAGCATAACGGGCTCCGCTATGCAGAAGACCATGGTTGCGTCCCGTAGCTCCATTGGTGAAATCGCGTTTCTCCACCAACAGCACCTTCAAACCACGCATGGCACAATCCCTTGCAGTACCTGCTCCTGTGATTCCTCCGCCTATGATGACGACATCATATAGATTGTTTTCGCTCATGTCAAAAGACCTTTTAGGTTGATATTCGATGGTTTTGATACTCAGACTTTCGTTTTGTTACATTTACGAAATCATTATATCTTCAAACCGAAACAAAATTAGGATAAAATCTCGAAAGTTGTTTCTTTTGTTAATACTAATTAACATAAAAGTGCTTTTTATGTATTTTACCCTATCCCGACGTTTCATTTCTCAACCAAAAACGAAACAGAGAAAGTATAAAAACGCTGCAAGCGCATTTTCGTCAAGCAGTATTTACTGACATGAAAAAAGGCGGAGCAATATGCCCCGCCTTTTTGAGATAGCCTGATTTGAATAAGTTGATTGCTTGTTCTCACAAAGCTAAAAGTCTCTTTTCAGAAAGTTATTTGTCTGTCTTCTCTGTAGTCTTACCCGTTACTTTAGCGTCTGACTGGCAGCAGTTACTCTTTGCTTGCTGGCAATGCTCACCATCTTTCTGCTGCACATGACTGTCACAGTGCTGCTGATCAGCGTCGCAATGTTGCTGATTGCCAGCACACTGTTGCTGTGCACTGTTGTCTCCATGATGACGGCCTCGCATACCGTGTTGCGGACGCATTTGTTGGTAAGTCTTATACTGGTCTTCCGAAAGGATGTCTTTCAGCTCCTTTTCATAAGCCGCACGCTGTTCGAAACGCTGTTTCATCTGAGCTTTCTGCTCATCAGTGAGTTCTGGACGCTGTCCGCTTTCTTTGTTCTGACCAGCACTTTGGTTCATCTGAGGGCGCGGACCACCTTTTCCTGGTCTCAGGACACTTTCGTACTTTTTGTTCAACGCTTCCACCTTCTTCTGCTGGTCGGCATTCAATCCAAGCTTCTGCGTCATCATGGTTGTCACTGTGGCCGCATCCATCTTACGGGACTGACGGCCGTTTGCATTCTGAGCCATGGCCATTGTCATAGACAACAGTGCCACAAGCATCAACATCATCTTTTTCATATTCATGCGTTTTTTGTTTCAAAGCACATAAAAAGATTCGCAAGCGCCCTCCATCGGAGATATACTGTCTACAGACGCCTTGTGCGCGCCAGACAGTCTCACTCTCTCGACTGAGCAGAATACAGATTTTTTATTGCTTCTTATTGCCTTTGACGCACGCAGCCTTCAAGTGTTTAATAGCTAAAGCGTGAAAATAAGCAAACGAAGATTAACTATTGTCGGCTAATGACACTCACAACCACATCAGTCGCCCATCATATCCACGATAGCACCCAAGTCTTCGGGGTTGATATTTCCTTTGACCAACACACCCACACAATTGCTTTCGCTATATACACAAGTAATGATTTCGCTAATCAACTCATCGTCTTTCTTGATCATCACCAGCAGGTCGCTGTCACCCTGCTTGGTGCGCGCATACTCTTCATAGCCCTCTTTACTCAAGGCAGCCACTTGTTGTGCAAACTTCTTGCGTGTGCGCTTCTTGCAATTGCCCAAACGGAGGACACGTGCAGACTTCACCTCTTTCAACACGGCCGCCACATTGTCATCCTTCACCTTGTCACCAGCCAATGCCATCAACACGCCGGGCACGCTAGTGTACTCTGCTTTCTTCTCACTGCGAAAGGCATCAAAGACCTTCTGAGCCTGTTGGGCACATGCAAACTGCGTGGCAAATGCCACCAGCAGCATCAATAACATCTTCTTCATCATCATCTGATTTCTACCTTCTAAAACTTGTATTCCATTTATAAGTAAACGATCTCCCCCCTACTTTATTGTCATTCAAACGGATGAAGAACTACTCTGCTTCATAATAGCCGACAGTTCTGCCATGCACAACATCACAGTATTCCCAGCTGATGCAGGAATACGGCAAGGATGCACACGGGCGAGACGAAGCGGATGATAAAGAGCCAGACAGCATAGAAGCGGCCCCGCACCGTGCCCCAATTGGTAAACTCGTCACGCACAATGCGCTTCGGCACCACCCAGCCAATGAGGATACAGGTGAAGAAAGAACCTAAAGGCAAAAGAATATTGGAGGTCAGATAATCGCAGCACTCCAAGAAGGTCTTTCCGAAAAGACTGATGTCTGCCGCACCACAAGACAGAGAGCAGAGCACTCCGATGGTCACACACACCAACGTCTCCATGATGGCTCCCTTCTTGCGCGAGATATGCAACTCCTCATAAAACATTGCTGTGCCGATCTCGTGCATGGAAATGGTCGAAGTCAGTGCCGCCAAGGCCAGAAGCGCATAGAACAGCACGCTGATGATATAACCGAGCGCGGGGCTGAACGCTTGCTGAAAGACATTGGGCAAGGTGATGAAGATGAGTGAGGGACCGCTGTCGGGACGCACACCCACCGAGAAAGCTGCAGGGAAGATCATCAGTCCGGCCAACACAGCGATGAATGTGTCGATACCGGCAATCTGCAAGGCAGACTGTGACAGATTGGTTTGCCGGCTGAAATAAGAGGCGTAGGTACACAGACAAGCTGTACCGAGCGACAACGAGAAAAAGCTCTGTCCCAAGGCATCAAGGAGGACATTGCTGTCGATCTTACTGAAGTCGGGCTTGAACAAGAAAGCGATACCCTTACCGGCACCGGGCAACAGACAGGAGGCCACCACAATGATAAGCAACAATATAAATAAGGTGGGCATGAGCATATTACTAAACTTCTCAATACCCTTCCTCACGCCGCGGATGACAACCAAATGGGTCAGCACGATGAAAGCGACGGTCCACAGCAATGGCTTCACGGGGTCGGAAGAGAAGTTTTTGAAATAGGCTGCCACATAAGCGGGGTCGCCATGGATGCCACCCAGCAAGGAGACCACAAGATATTGCAGACACCATCCTGCCACCACGGCATAGAAACCTAAGATGATCATAGACGTGACGGCTCCCATATAACCGATCAGCGACCACCATCGCCCTCCCAACTGGTAATAAGCACGGGCTGCGTTGGAGGCTCCATGCCGCCCAACGATAAACTCAGCGACCATTCCGGGGATGCCGAGAATAAGTATACTCACCAGATAGACAAGCAAGAAGGCGGCACCGCCGTCTTGTCCTGTCAGATAAGGGAAGCGCCAGATGTTGCCAAGTCCCACGGCTGATCCAGCCGTAGCAAGAATGACGCCTATCTTAGTTCCAAAGCTACCACGTTCAGACATAAGCAATGAAGAATGATGAATGATCAATTATAAGTGATGAATTGCAAAGGAGGACGGTACACAGCACCGTCGTACAGAACCAAGCTAACCACAAAGGGTGCTCATTCCCTCTCTCCTCACTCTTGAAGCATGCTACGCACCTCTCCTTGGGAAAGAGGACAGGGGGGAGGCCATCGGGGAGCAGGGGCATTGCCATAGGGGAACAGGAGCAAGGCCATCGGAGAGCAAGCCCTTCTATATCACATTGAACTGATGCAGGAAAATGCCCAAGATAGCCAGCGGACAGACGAAACGCACCAAGAAAAGGAAGACACCGAAGAAGCGACCCCGCAACGTGCCCCAGTTGGTAAACTCATCCTTGACAACCGTCTTAGGAATAAACCATCCCAGGAAGATGCAGGTCAGGAAGCCACCGACCGGCAGGAAGATCTGTCCCGTGACGAAGTCAAACACATCAAACAGTGTCTTGTCGCCCACATACAGCCAGTTGACAGCCCCCAATGACAAAGAACAGAAAGCACCGATGATGGTAGTGGCGACTGTCACAATCGTTGCTCCCGTCTTGCGCGACAGGTGCAGCTCTTCACTGAAAAACGACGTGCTCACTTCGTGCAAAGAGATCAGAGAGGTCAACGCTGCCAGACTGAGCAGAGAATAGAACATCAGTGACACGATCCAACCGATGACGGGCATACCCGAGAAAGCCTCATTGAAGACATTGGGCAAGGTGATGAACACCAGCGAAGGACCACTGCCTGGGTTTACGCCCACCGAGAACGCAGCAGGAAAGATCACCAGTCCGGCAAGGATAGCCACGAAGGTATCGACCAATGCCACCTGAATGGCAGAGTTGGCGAGATTGGTCTGTCGGGTGTAATAGGAGGCATAGGTACAGATACAGCCCATGGCGATGCTCAGCGAATAGAAGCTTTGTCCCAGCGCATTGAGGAAAGTCTGATGCGTCACCTTAGAGAAGTCGGGCTTCAGCAGGAAGCTGATGCCTTTCTCTGCGCCGGGGAGCAGACAAGCGGCCACCACGATGACAAGCAGCAAAACGAAGAGTGTGGGCATCAACAGCTTCGAAGCTTTCTCTATTCCTCCGCGGATGCCGTGGATAATCACGAAGTGGGTGACCCACAGGATGACGACCGTCCAGAAGATCGGCCGCACCGGGCTTGTGGCAAACGTGTCGAAATAGGTTTTCACCGCCGTGGGATCGCCATGCAGTTCACCCATGACCGACGCATAGATATATTGCAGGCACCATCCCGAGACGACGGCATAGTAGCCCGTGATCAGGAATCCCGTGAGCACACCCAGCAGTCCCACATACTTCCACGCCTTTCCTCCGGACATCTTGGAATAGGCGCGAAAGGTGTTTGACGCACCGTGGCGGCCAATGATAAATTCCGATATCATACACGGAATACCCAACAGCAACACACATCCTATATATATAAGGATAAAGGCAGCACCACCGTTCTGCCCTGTCATATAGGGGAAACGCCACACATTTCCCAAGCCTACGGCACCACCGGCCGTGGCCAATATCATGCCTAACTTACTTCCGAAGCTTGCTCTTTCTTCTGCCATAACATACAATTCATTTCTATTTGAATGCAAAATTATAAAATAATATTGTAATTTTGCAGAAAAAAGCAATAAAAGATAACAGATATGTACAACATCCTAAAGTCGTACCCCTTGTCAGTGCTCAGTGTTGTGGTAATATGGGTGCTCTGTTTGATTCCTATTCCAGAGACGCCCTTGAGCGACATCCGCATGATCGACAAATGGACACACTTCGTTCTTTACGGTGGTCTGTGCGTCGTCGAATGGGCAGAATACGGCCGTCAGCATGCCCGTCCGCTCAACAGACGAGCATGGATCTACACGCTTTTGCTACCCGTGATCATGGGCGGCTTGATAGAAATCGTTCAAGCCACATGCACAGGCGGCAACCGTAGCGGCGACATCATGGACTGGGCTGCCGACAACATCGGCGTGGTACTTGGCCAGCTTATCGGTATTCCTCTGGCACTAACTCTTTCCAAGTGGAGAAGGGGTGGGCAAGCATGTGAGAATTGTAGAAGTGAGGATCCCCAGTGACCTCCGGTCCGATGAAGTCGGGCTTCACAAAGTTTTCCGTCTCACTGCCGAGTTCCACCTCTGCCATGACCAGTCCGTCGTTGTCGCCATGAAACTCATCCACCTCGAAGGTATGGCTTCCGCTCTTGACCAGATAGCGGTGCTTGTCGATAACGCCGCCCTGACAGAGCTGCATCAGATGGGCCGCCTCGTCGAGCGTAATCTCTTTTTCAAACTCATAGCGTGTCATCCCACCGTCACGGCTCTTGCCCTTGATGGTGAGGTATGCTTTGTCGTCACGCACACGGACACGCACCGTGGCCCCCTCAGCAGGGATATATCCTTGCTGGATATGGGAAGAAGAAAAGGCGGCACGCTTGTACGCATCGCCTTTCTTCACGAGGAATTTTCGTTCTATCTCCAGTCCACTCATCGCACAAAATGATTTTATTGGGTTTACATCCTTCCGCAGGCCGCGCCCCACAGCTTACTGCACGATGAAGAAGGACCAGATGATGTAGATGACAGCGAGCACAATCAGCGCGCCAAAGATGATCTTCACGATCTTGTCGCCCTGGTCTTTCTGCTTGGCCTCGTGATTCACTCTTTTCACTTGCGGTGCCACATTGTTCACAGCCTCAGCCGGAATGTGACTGTTGTTTTTCTTCTTGTTACTCATAATTTTTAATTTTTTAGGTAAGGTAAGTATTGATATGAGCATGCTGCCCCACCCTTTTTACAGGTGAGCCTGCTCCTCTTCGGGGAACTCCATCAGGTAGGCTTTGATGAATCCGTCGATTTTTCCGTCCATCACACCGTCTACGTCAGAGGTCTGATAGCCTGTACGGTGATCCTTCACACGGCGGTCATCAAAGACATAACTTCTGATCTGACTTCCCCACTCTATCTTTTTCTTTCCTGCTTCGATCTTTGCCTGAGCCTCCATGCGCTTCTTCATGGCCCGGTCATAGAGCTGACTTTTCAACAGCAACATGGCCTTGGCACGGTTCTTTGGCTGGTCGCGCGTCTCTGTGTTTTCGATGAGGATCTCCTCTTTCTCGCCCGTGTCGGGGTCTTCATACTGGTAGCGCAGGCGCACACCCGACTCCACCTTGTTGACATTCTGACCGCCGGCGCCACTGGAGCGGAACGTATCCCAGCTCACACGTGCCGGATCTACATACACCTCGATGGTGTCGTCAACGAGAGGCGTGACAAAGACGCTGGCAAAACTCGTCATGCGCTTACCCTGAGCGTTGTAGGGCGAGACACGCACCAGGCGGTGTACGCCATTCTCGCTCTTGAGGAAGCCATAGGCATACTCGCCGCCCTCGATGGTCATCGTCACGCTCTTGATGCCGACCTCCTCGCCTTCCTGCATATTGGTGATCGTCACCTTATAGCCGTGAGCATCGCACCACCGCATATACATACGCATGAGCATCGAGGCCCAGTCCTGACTCTCGGTACCGCCGGCACCGGAGTTGATCTTCATCACAGCGTCCATCGAGTCCTCTTCCTGACGTAGCATGTTACGCAACTCCAGATCTTCGATAGACTTGATAACCTTGGCATAGTCGTCATCGACTTCCTGTTCGGTCACCATCTCCTCCTTGTAGAAGTCGAAGGCAAGCTGCAGCTCATCGGCCTGCTGCTTGACGGTCTTATAGCCGTCGAGCCATTTCTGTATGCCCTTTACTTTTTTCATCTGTGCCTCGGCACGTTTCGGGTCATCCCAAAAATCGGGAGCCTGCGTGCGAAGCTGCTCTTCTTCAAACTCTACTTTCTTTTGGTCGATATTGAGATAATGATGGAGTTTCTCTGTGCGGTCCATCACATCTTTCAATTGATCTGCTGTGATCATTGTACTTAATTTACAATCAAAAGCCTCACCCCCAGCCCCTCTGCCAAAGAGAGGGGAGTAAAATGCTGCAAGGGAAGACGTTATTTCCTATATATATGACTTATTGTTGATAACTGAATGCAAACTTACATCTAACATTCATACATTTTGTCGATGACTGCCGCATAGTTTTTGTAGATGACAGGGCGGCGCATCTTCAGCGTATTGGTCAATTCTCCCGATTCCATCGAGAAATGGTGAGGCAGGAGCGTGAAGCGCTTGATCTTCTCATAGTTGGCCAAGCCTTGTTGCAAGGTCTCTATGCGCTCCATCATCATGTCGTGGATTTCCTTATTTTCGCAGAGGTCTTCGCGACGTTCATACTTGATGTTGTGCGCACGCGCATAGTCCTCCAACATGCGGAACTCCGGCACGATCAGCGCGGAAACGAACTTTCGCTGGTCGGCGATGACTGCTACCTGGTCGATGAACTTATCCACGAGCAGCAGAGACTCGACCATCTGCGGTGCGATATACTTACCATTGCTGGTCTTGAAGAGATCCTTGATGCGCTCCTTGAGGAAGAGCTCTCCGTCTTTGAGATAGCCGGCGTCACCGGTATGGAAGAAGCCCTGCTCATCGAAAGCCTGCTTGTTGAGCTCGTCGCGATGGTAGTATCCCTTGGTGATTGTCGGGCCTTTGAGCAGAATCTCACTGTTCTCGCCGATTTTCACCTCTATGCCCTGTATGGGCCGGCCCACAGAGCCAATGGTGATCTTCTCACCGATATGGTCGCAAGAAACAGTGGCCAAGCTTTCCGTCAAACCGTAGCCCACGATCATATTGATGCCGATGGAATGGATGAAATTCTCCACTTCGGGCGACACGTACGCGCCTGCCGTTGGGAAGATATTGGGATGTTCCAGTCCCATCACCTTGCGCACGAGGCTGAGCACCGACTTGTCGAGCACCTTATATTCCAAAGCCAGATGCAAGGGCGGACGCTTGCCGTTGCAGATATAGTCCACATTATATTTCTTACCGACGCTCAGGGCATGATAGAAAAGTTTCTTCTGCCATGCGCTCGAGCGGTCCATCTTGTCCTTGACTGCCTGATAGACCTTTTCCCAAAAGCGCGGCACACTCGACATAGACGTAGGATGGGTCTCGCGCATGCTTTCCTGAATCTCCTTGGGATAGGTGTTGACGATGAGCTGTGCACCCTCGGTCAAGGCCAGATAAGCCCATCCGCGCTCAAAGATATGGGTGAAGGGCAGGAAATCGATGACGCGATCGTTCTCCGTGACCGGCACACAGGCGTCGTTGGCTTTCAAGGCTGCCGCATACTGCCCGTAGCTGAGCATCACACCTTTGCTGTCGCCCGTGGTGCCACTGGTGTAGAGAATATTGCAGAGATCATCGTCGTTGGCCTGCTTGTAGAGTGCTTCCACTTCGGTCTGGCGGGGCAGATCCTCGCCGAGCTTCAGGAAGTCTTCGAAGTAAAGGGCGTTGGGGTCATGCGAACTGATACGGACACTGTCGTCGTAGATGATGATACGCTCCAGCGAAGGACACAGGGCAAACACGCGGTGTGCCTTGTTGTATTGCTCCTGCTCACCGACGAAGAGAAAACGCACCTGAGCATCGTTGATGATAAACTGTATCTGCTGTTCCGAGCTGGTGGCATAGATAGGGATAGAGCATGCCCGGATGCCGTACGCGCCAAAGTCGGTGTAGAGATACTGCACACAGTTTTGCGAGAACACAGCAATATTTTCCTGGGGCTTGATGCTCAAGTTCAGCATGGCATTGCTCACTTGCTTGACACGCAAAGAGAACTGTTTCCAGGAAACAGTCTTCCATTTCAAGCTTCCAAACGTACGGAACGTCAGGGCACCCCGCGACCCGTACTTCTTTGCCTGCTCATGTATCAGCACAGACAGATGACTTCTATTCTGCATAGTACTACGTATTTTTTGTTGTTGCAAAGATAAAGAATTCCTATTAAAAAGTGAAATGTTTAGGCAGTTTTTATTAATTTTGCCTACATAACCATTTCTATTTCCGCAACATGAGACACCAAGACTATATCAACGACGCCGTGGAGCTGCTCTCCCGCCTCATCGCCACGCCGTCGGTCAGCCGCAACGAGAAAGAGGCCGCAGACGTGATGCAACATCAGATGAGCACCTACGGGCTCGCCACGCACCGCGAGGCCAACAACGTCTGGGCGATATGCCCGGACTATGACAGTGCCAAGCCTACGATTCTGCTCAACGCACATACCGATACGGTGAAACCGGCCATTTCGTGGGTTCGCGACCCTTTCAAGCCTACACACGAGGGCGATCTTCTCTACGGCTTAGGAAGCAATGACTGTGGCGGCGGTTTGGTCACGCTATTGCAGGTGTTCAGATATATGACGCTGCGCACGCAGCCTTACAACCTCGTCTACTTGGCTTCCGCCGAGGAAGAGGTGTCGGGAAAAGACGGTATCAGCCGTGTCTTGCCGCTGCTGCCCCATATCGACGTGGCCATCGTGGGTGAGCCGACGGGCATGCAACCCGCCATCGCGGAGAAAGGACTGATGGTGCTCGATGTCGTCAGCCACGGCAAGAGTGGTCATGCGGCACGCAACGAGGGCATCAACGCGATCTATGAGGCACTCGACGACATGCGATGGATTCGGGATTTTCGGTTCGAGAAGGTGAGCCCTTTCCTCGGTCCCACAAAGATGACGCTCACGGTGGTCCATGCGGGCACGCAGCACAACGTCATCCCCGACGAATGCCGGATGCTCGTCGACGTGCGCACCAACGAATACTACACCAATGAGGAGGTTTACGACATCGTGCGCTCGCATGTCAAGAGTGATGTCCACGCACATTCGTTCCGCTTGCATTCTTCGCACATCGACCCGGAACATCCGCTCGTCAAGCGTTGTGTGTCACTTGGCCTGCAGCCTTTCGGCTCGCCGACACTCAGTGATCAGGCACTGATGCCCTTCCCCTCGCTGAAACTCGGCCCCGGCGAGTCGTCGCGCTCCCACAGTGCCGATGAATTCATCAAGATCAGCGAAGTCGACCATGCCTTCACGACCTACCTGCAAGTGTTGGAAGGACTGAAGGAGAGGATACCGAGGTGGGAGGGTAAATAAAGCGTGCGCGGTCAATCATCTCCGCATCGTTTCACAACAATCAACACATAGAGAAGTCTATGAGTTACACACAACTGATGTACCACATCGTCATCGGTACAAGAAGTCACAGACCTGTTATTGACCAAAACTACGAACGGGAGCTATACAGTTATATACTTTCGTTCACAAAAAACAAGAACGGCCACCTATATAGAGTAGGTGGCATGCCTAATCACGTCCATCTCTTAGTGGGTCTACCTTCCACTTTGACAGTTGCAGATTTCGTTCGCATGCTGAAGATCTCTACGAATAACTTCATGAAGGAACATCAACCTGAGTTCCCGATGTTCGAAGGATGGCGCAGCGAATACTTTGCTGCCACATGTTCACTTCGTGAGAAAGATAAGATCATCGAATATATCAAGAACCAGAAAACGCATCATGCGAAGGTCTGCTTCAAGGATGAGCTAAAGCAGCTACTGGAAGAGTACGGCATCTCGTACAACGAAGATTACCTATAACTTCCACGCGAGACATTTTCAAGGTCATGGCCCTGCGACTCATCTCTACACCGAGTCGCTCACTCGTAAGGATTTCCGCTACGCTCCAGTCCTTACTCGTTCGACGACTCGGTTCTTTTCATCGTGTGACCTTTTCAAGATCATTATACACACAACAACCAAGTATGTTGCTACCAAGTTCCTTGCGGGAGTACTAAAAGAGCACTGGGCAACTATCAAACCAAAAGCAAAGTGCTTTGATGTGACTCATGTCCCTGAAAGGGACACACTCTTAATGACCCCAAGTCGTCGAGCAAGTAAGGGCCGAAGCGAAGCGGAGGTCCTTACTTGCTCGACGACTTGGGGTAGAGTCGGTGGCAATGCAATGACCTCGGAGAGGTCTCACGTGGACGTATTACAAAGCCTTGATAACAAGTTACTTCACCCGTCCACGTGAGTCCTCTTCGAGGACATCTTCCCGCACACGAACTACCCCAGGTCGCTCACTTTTGTGATGCTTCGCCATCACAAAAGCTCGACGACCTGGGGTCAATCATAGTGTGTCCCTTTCAGGGACATTATACGCTGAGAGCTTAATCACCCACTCTTATGAATACACCGAGTCGCTCACTCGTAAGGATTTCCACTACGCTCCAGTCTTTACTCGTTCGACGACTCGGTGCTTTTCATCGTGTGACCTTTTCAAGATCATTATACACACAACAACCAAGTATGTTGCTACCAAATTACTTGCGGGACTACTAAAAGAGCACTGGGCAACTATCAAACCAAAAGCAAAGTGCTTTGATGTGACTCATGTCCCTGAAAGGGACACACTCTTAATGACCCCAAGTCGCCGAGCAAGTAAGGGCCGAAGCGAAGCGGAGGTCCTTACTTGCTCGACGACTTGGGGTAGAGTCGGTGGCAATGCAATGACCTCGGAGAGGTCTCACGTGGACGTATTACAAAGCCTTGATAACAAGTTACTTCACCCGTCCACGTGAGTCCTCTTCGAGGACATCTTCCCGCACACGAACTACCCCAGGTCGCTCACTTTTGTGATGCTTCGCCATCACAAAAGCTCGACGACCTGGGGTCAATCATAGTGTGTCCCTTTCAGGGACATTATACGCTGAGGGTTTAATCACCCTCTCTTATGAATACACCGAGTCGCTCACTCGTAAGGATTTCCGCTACGCTCCAGTCCTTGCTCGTTCGACGACTCGGTTCTTTTCATCGTGTGACCTTTTCAAGATCATTATACACACAACAACCAAGTATGTTGCTACCAAGTTCCTTGCGGGACTACTAAAAGAGCACTGGGCAACTATCAAACCAAAAGCAAAGTGCTTTGATGTGACTCATGTCCCTGAAAGGGACACACTCTTAATGACCCCAAGTCGTCGAGCAAGTAAGGGCCGAAGCGAAGCGGAGGTCCTTACTTGCAAGCGACTTGGGGTAGAGTCGGTGGCGAAGCAATGACCTCGGAGAGGTCTCACGTGGACGTATTACAAAGCCTTGATAACAAATCACTTCACGCGTCCACGTGAGTCCTCTTCGAGGACATCTTCCCGCACACGAACTACCCCAGGTCGCCCGCTTTTGTGATGCTTCGCCATCACAAAAGCTCGACGACCTGGGGTCAATCATAGTGTGTCCCTTTCAGGGACATTATACGCTGAGAGCTTAATCACCCACTCTTATGAAGTAACAACCATTTTTTCCGACAAAAACACGTCCGCAAGAAGTTGCAATCTAGAGAAGCGGAAAACGGAGGAAGAAGGATAAAACTACTATTTCATCGATTTTTCTCGGTCAAAAGCCTAAGATGATGCTAAGAAAACGGTACTTTGATGGAAAATTCTCTAGAGAATTTTCCATCAAAGTACCGTTTTCACACGGTCAAAGTACCTTTTTGATCACTAAAAACGGGCGTTTTGGCGAAGTAAACAGCTAATTTTGACAAGTAAAAAAGTGGATTATCGAAGTAAAATCACATAAATCGCTAATATACAAGCAATTATGAAAAAATCTCCATTTTGGGCTTCTTTTCGGCCAACACCCATGTTGCTTCTGAAAATCGTCGAAAAATTGGCCGAAAAATGTCAGTTTACACGACAAAATAAAACAAGGGGGACAAGAATACAAAAATAGGCAGATGCAGTAACGAACGCTCCTTAAAGGATGCTCCATTACCACATCTGCCTATTCTGCGACAATATGTGTTTACTATGTTACTCTGTCTTATGACAAGGCGTCGCTCTGTATGCCTACTATGCAATCTGTCTTATAACGAGCCGAGACATTGACTTTTTACTCTGTCATCTTCCGAGCCATGCCTCGGGATTGAGCTTTGTTCTCTCCTTGCGCAGTTGGAACTGCAGGATATGATCAGGGCCGACAGTGCCGAGGATCTGCCGTGTGCGTACCTTCTGTCCACGGCTGACGCTCACCGATCTGAGGTTGCAGTAGACCGAGATATAGGCACCGTGGCGCACCATCACCACCATACTGCCACCATAACCGATGACAGCGCTGACCTCACCATCGTAAACACAACGTGCCTGCGCGCCGGGGCCGCCCATGATATTGATGCCCTTGTTGTCGAGCGTCACGCCTTTCAATCCGTCAACATTGTACTGTCCGAAGTGGCTCACGATGCGATAGTTGCCCGTGATCGGCATTGGCAGTCGTCCGCGGTTGGCTTCGAAGCCATTGTTCATCATGCGGTCGACGGTAGAGAATTGCTGCGCCTCCTGGTTCTGCTGTTGCACGTGCTTGATCTCCTGCTGAGCGCGTTGTGCATCGACCCGCTGTTTCAGCTCAGCAGCCCGTCGCATAGACTCCGCCTCACGGGCAGCCTGCTCCGCAGCCGCCTTCCGAGCCTCAGCCTCACGCTCCGCTGCCTCGCGTGCTGCCAACTCCCGTGCCGCAGCCTGCTGAGCCGCACGCTCACTGGCCAACGCCTTTGCGGCGGCTTCCTGACGGGCCTTGGCCGCGGCCGCCTCACGGGCACGCTGGGCAGCAGCCTCTGCCAAGGCAGCCTGACGGGCTTGTTCCTTGAGCTGAGCCTCACGCTGGCGTGCCTCAGCAATACGGCGAGCGTTCTCGCGGGCAGCGGCCTCCGCGGCCGCCTTCTTCTGTGCTAGAAGAGCAGCACGCTGTTTGGCGGCGGCCTCCGCGGCGGCTTTGCGTTTCGCCTCGGCGGCAGCACGGGCGCGCACCTTCTGCACTTCTATCTCCACGAGCTGGTCGATCTTGGCATTGAGTGCGGCGTCTTTCTTATGCTGTTCAGCGATGATGGTCTGTATCGTCTTTTGCTGTTGCTGCAAGCTCGCCACCACCTGCTGCTGCTCAGCCTTGTTGCCTTCGAGTTTATGCTTCTCCTGCTGTCCCTTATATAATAAGGTGTTTTTCTGTCCTTTGACGTGCTGTAGCTGACGATGCTTGTCATTGACCTGTCCCTGCTTGGCTCTGACAGCCTCGCCTTGCGCCCTCTGGTACTGAGCATACTCACGTACGAAGCGCAGGCGTCGGTACATCTGATAGAAGTTCTTCGCTGAGAAAATAAACATCAGCCGGTCCTGCACCGAGCGGTGGCGCGCCATATAGCGCATCGATTTGATGTATTTCTGCTGCCGGTCGCGCAATTGCTGCTGCAAGGTCTTCAGCTGCGAGTTGAGGATGCCAATGTTTCCCTCGATATGATGGATGTCTTTTTGTATACCTTCGATATTGTGCTGTCGCTGATCGATTTCGCCATTGATAACCATCAGGTGCTGCAGCCGCTCAGCGACATCAGCCTTGTTTTTCTTCAAAGCGGCTTCCTGCTCCCTTATCTTCTTCTGTATGGCCGCCCGCTGGTTTTGCAGTCCACGGATAGAAGCATTGGTGTAGACCTTGGCATTGCTGGATTTTGTCGCAGACCGAGCGTTTTTTCGTCCATTTCTCCGGCTGTTGCTGCTCTTTGCCTTTGTGTGTGTAGAAGCAGTTGTCGCCGTCTTCCGACGCGACATCTGCTCTGTGCGGCTGTTTTTCCGCTCCGTTGCAGTCTTGCGTCGGTTTTGCGCGTTCAGAGTGAGCACGAGGCTCACGGTAATCATTAAAGTGACTATTCGTCTCATTTACATGCTGAGTATTTTACCAAAAACATCCTTTACGTCCATCTGCTTATAGCGGTCCGACACCGTTGACTGTTCCTCCCAGTCGCTGTCGGTCTTGAACTTTCCCAACTCCAGTCTGACGGTGCACTTCTGCGTTTTCTTCGTTGCTGTCGTGGTGAAAGAGAAAGACTGCGTGGCAGGGAACATCTTATTGCCAAGTGCCTTGAAGTCGGAGTAGAGCCACACCAGCGAAGAATTGCCGTGTACCGCACTCTTATAGTTGACGTCAGTCTGCAAGATACGTGCACTGGCCGTGTCGGCTTTCCACGTAAAGGTCATGTTGCCGTTTTGCAGCGTGATGGGTCTGAGAGTGCCCATTTCATCGGTTTTCACCGTATATCTCGACAGATCGCCCTCACCCACCTTCTGTGTTCCCGGGAGGAAGAGCTGATTCCAGAACAGTGCCTGAAGGGAATAGAAGTTCAGACCATTGTCGCGGAGGAAGTCCAACTGGTTGTAGTCGCCCTTGAGATACTCTTTGTGCATCCGGTCGATGACCAGCACGTAGTTGGGCGTAAACTCCAGACGTCCCACCTCACTGCCCAAGAGCGGGATGAAGAGCTGCAAGCGGATCACCTTGTCGCGGCGCATGTGCAAGGACCCGGGCACGGTGATCTCCTTATCACCCATGGTTGCAGTGAACGTCATGGAGCTGACAATGTTCTGGGCATACACCTTTTGGTCGCTGACGCGCTGCACAAAAGCCAGACTCTGAAGATGGTCGGCTTTAGCAGTTTTGGGAGTTGCCTTGGAGGCAGAGGACAAGGTCACCGTGTCCTTGACGGCAGCCTTTTGTGCGCCACAAGACGTAAACGCCATCAGTCCGGCGAAGAGCGTGAGAAAGATATGAGTTTTCTTCATGATTTTATCTTCTGTTTTTTCGTTTACTGGTTTGTTTTCCTGCCATTCCACCGGCAATCTTTTGTCGCAGTACGGCGGCATTGCCGCTACCAGCCTTCACAGCCTGCATCCAATATTTCTGTGCTTGCTCACGCAGTCCGGCTGCCCAATAGATGTCTCCGGCATGCTCCAACAGGTCAGCGCGCATGTCAGAGTCAGAGAGATTGGCCAAAGCCTGGTCGATATAAAGTTTGGCTTCAGTATAGCGGTCTTCCTTATATAATATCCAGGCATAGGTGTCGAGATAGGTCGAATTTTTCGGTTCGGCCTTGATGGTCTTGGCACTCATCTCCTCGGCCTTTTTGAGATCTTTGCCATCAACACTCAAGAAGTAGGCATAGTTGTTGAGCGTCATCACCTGGTCGGGCTTCCACTGCAGGCAACTGTCAAACGCGGCGTAAGCTTTGTCGTTCTGTCCTTTGTTGTGATAGATCTCTCCCATGATGGCATAGAAGTCGCTTACGATGTCGGGATTGCTCTTGGAGTTGATCACGGAAGTACCGCGTTGGAAGGCATCCAAGGCACCGTCATCGTCCTTCTGATAGTAGCGCGCGAGCCCCGTGAAGTAATAAAACGCCATCTCATCGGGATTATAGAGCATACCCGGCTCGCTGAGCGCGGCAATCTCCTTCCAGTTTTGCTTTGACCAATTGTTTTGGATGAGCTGGAAACGGGCACTGCCGTTGTCGGGTGCAAGCTTCAGGAGGTAGACGAGCGCGCTGTCGAGCATCGCCGTCGGCATCTTCTTGACCGTGTAGTAAGCTACGCGCATCTCTGCCACGTCAGTGTCGCGGGGCATCGCCTCCTGCATGCGGTCGAGCAGTCTCACCACGCTGAGGGAGTCACCCTTGGCGTCGCACTCCTGCACGGCCTGCTTGAGAAACATGGCGCGCGTCTGTGCCGGTGTGTTCTTGCCCAAGAGTACTTCGGTCATCATCCGGCGGGCAAGAGAATCCTGACCCGTGGCACGGTAATAGTCATACATGGAACTCTGGGCATAGACATTGGTGGGATCGGCTTTCAACACCTGTGTGAGAAGTTTATAAGCCTCGCCGCCGCGTTTGTTCTGCATGAGCCAGTTGCCCAACATCACGGTGAAACTGGGATCATTGGGATGGCTGTCGGCAAGTCCTCTCAGTGTTTTATATGCCATCTTCTTATCTCCCATCATCTCGTAGACACTCATCTTGCCCAGCGTGAAAGAGTCGTTGGGTCCCTCGATCTGTTCGAGTCGTCCGATGGTATTGAGCATCATCGGATAGTTCTGCTGCTGTTTGTAGAGTTGGACGAGGATGTTCAGCACATCGCTGCGGTCGCGGTTGGCGGCAAAGAATCGCTCGTAGGACTGGATAGCCTGGGCGTAGTTGCCGGTGCCAATATAGAACTGGGCGAGCCGCTCTTGGTAGGTGTCGTTCTCCGGACTGAGCATTGTGGCCTTTTCGAGACATTTCATCGCCAGTGTGTCTTGCTTGAGTTGGGAGAGATACATGGCTTTGAAATACCACGCGTCAGCCGCGTTGGGATTGATGTCAAGACAATGGTTGAGCAAGTCAAAGGCTGCATCATAGTGTCCTGCCTCTTGCTGGCGGATCGCCTCCAGGAAGAAGAAGTCATACCGGCGGCTGTCGTTATAGCTCAACGGCGGCAGGGTGACAGTCGTCCTGACCGTTGCTTTCTTGGCTGCGGGCCGCTTGCGGTCCTTGGCGGCAAGCAAGCCCGGCACGAGCAACAGAATGAAAAGACTGAAAAGAAAGATGCGAAGTTGCTTCATGTTATCTTTGTTATTTTACACCGGTATGTCCATATCCTCCCTCGCCGCGCTCGGTTTCATCGAGCACTTCCACGCTTTCAAACGTAGCTTTGGCATATTGGGCGATGACCATCTGGGCAATACGCTCCCCGTCTTTCACCACGAAGTCCTCGTTGGAGAAATTGACGAGCAGCACCATGATCTCGCCGCGATAGTCAGCGTCTACGGTGCCAGGAGTGTTGAGCACGGTGATGCCATGCTTCAACGCCAGACCGCTGCGCGGACGAACCTGTGCCTCGTAGCCGTCAGGCAAGGCAATGTGAAGGCCCGTAGGCACTAAGCGACGCTCCAAAGGATGCAGCGTGATCGGCGCCTCGATGTTGGCGCGCAAGTCCAGACCGGCGCTCTGAGGGGTAGCGTAGGCTGGTAAGGGCTGATGACCCGTGTTGACTACTTTGATTTTAACCATATTAGATGCAAAATTAAGCAATTATCCCCACATTGCTTTATTTTTTTGATTAAAAAGACGAAAATCGTTGGATAGAAGACGAAGAAAGAGTAACTTTGCGAGAAAACACTCAGCAACAACGACATGAACTGGCAACAACTGATCTCTAACAAGCGTCTCGGGCAGGAACTGCGCCATCCGCTCAGACACGACGCGCGCTCGGAGTTTAAGCGCGACGGCGACCGCCTGATCTACTCCGCGCCTTTCCGAAGACTACAAAACAAGACGCAGGTGTTCCCGCTTCCGGGCAGTATCTTTGTGCACAACCGTCTCACCCACTCTCTGGAGGTGAGCTCGCTCGGAAAATCCTTAGGCGATGACGTGGCGCGACAACTCATTGAGAAGCATCCTGAACTCAGAGGTACGCTCTTTGAGGAAATCGGCACCATCGTGCAAACGGCCGGGCTGGCTCACGACATGGGCAATCCGCCCTTCGGACACTCAGGCGAGAAGGCTATACAGACTTACTTCTCCGAGGGTGAGGGAAGCTATTTGAAGGAGAAGGTAAGCCCCGGTTTCTGGGACGATCTGACACACTTCGAGGGCAACGCCAACGCTTTCCGACTGCTGACTCACCGCTTTGTGGGACGACGACCGGGAGGATACGCGATGACCTACTCCACGCTGGCCTCGATCGTGAAGTATCCTTTTGCCAGCAGCATGGCGGGAGAGCATGGCAAGTTTGGATTTTTCCAAAGCGAGGCAGAGGTGTTTCGCCGGATAGCCACTGAGCTCGGCATGATATGCAACAATGAAAACAGGTCGCAACTAAGCTACTGCCGCTACCCACTCGTCTACTTGATGGAGGCGGCCGACGACATCTGCTATGAGATCATGGACATTGAGGACTCGCACAAACTGAAGATTCTGACCTTTGCGGAAACCTCTGACCTGTTGCTCGGATTCTTTGACGAGGACGGGCGAAACCACATCCTGCAGCGGCTGAAAGACGAGGATGTGACAGATCGCAACGAGCAGATCGTGTATATGCGCGCCTGCGTGGTGGGACTGTTGGAGCACGAATGCGTGAGGACTTTTGTGGAGCATGAGGAGCAGATACTCAACGGCGAGTTCAAGGGCAGCCTCATCAGCAACATGAGCGAGCCGCTGCGACTGGCCTATCAACGTTGTGTCAAGACGTCCTATGCCAAGATCTATCAGAGCAAACCGGTGCTCGACGTGGAGCTGAGCGGTTACAAGATCATGGAAACGCTGATGCAGACGCTTGTCAACGCGGCTGTTCATCCCGAAAAATTCCACAGTCAGCAACTCATCAAGCGCTTCAGCAGCCAGTACGACATCCATAGCGATGACCTCGAAACGCGCCTGATGGCTGTCGTGGACTATATCAGCGGCATGACGGATGTCTACGCCCTCGACGTCTATCAAAAGATCAATGGCATCGCGCTGCCGATAGTCTGATATACTCATACAAAAAGAGGAGTCCGTCATGGGCTCCTCTTGATGATGCTTTTATACAGTTTCTTTCTTACTTGAGCAAAGGCAGAAACCATCAGGTTTTCTTTATTCCTCCCTTCAATCCTTCTTTGGCATCGGCATCTTCAGTGCTTCGGGGTGCTCCTTGACAAAGCTGTTGATGTGGCGGATGCGCTTTTCCTCGAAGATCTCATCCACGGCGATGAGGATGCCGCTCTCCTCGACATCGCCAAACTCATAGTTGACGGCAGTGCCAAAAAACTTCATCGTGGGGCTCAGGTTCATGTAGGCATTGACCAAGGGCGGGATGTTATAGCCCAGCTCACGCACTTGATGGTTGAGAATACGATAGTCGGCCCTGAAGTCATCTTCGCAGAAGATCTGGCGCAACTCATCCTCCGGTGTGTCGATTATCACCGGTTTCATCGGTACGACAAGTTTGTCGGCATCACCGAAATGCTTGTGCAGGAAGTAGAGAATCATGTCGCGGCCGCGACGCACAAACGACGGGTACATCGTCATCTTGCCCAGGAAGTATTTGCATCGCGGGTTGATGACCGTCAGCGCACCCAGTCCATCCCACAGATTATCCAAAGCGAAGATGCTCTTGGTGTTCTTCCTGACATTCTGATACTCCAAAGAGACAAACGAGCGGCCGAGTTCCACAGTATATGGAGCATAGTCACGCATGAACTCGTCAGAGAAGTGAAACATGTGGCTCATGGCCAGATTGGGCTGTCCTTCGGCGTTGATCTGCCAGTCCTCGCCAAAGAGATAGCGGTAGCCGCCGATGATCTCCTCGGCTTCGGGATTCCAGACGATCAGCTGCTTGCAGCCGTTTGGCATCGTGTCGAACTCATCGATATCGACCGACTTGCCCGTGCCGCCACCTGACGTGCGGAAGGCGATCTCACGCAGACGGCCTATCTCCTGCATCACGTGCGGTGCTTCCGTGGCACGGATGACATAAATTTCGTTGTGGCTCTTGTTGGTTGTACGCAGACAGCGCTCAGGAGTCAATTCACTTTTCAGCAGTTCCTTGCTGATGGGTTGGATAATCTCTTCTTCCATTTCTGCTAATATTGGTTGCGTTCACTCCCCGCGTAGGCTTGCGGGGCCTGCCTGTTCGTAAACCTTGTTCTCTACAAAAAGTGCCCATTCCTTCGGTGTTTTGCTCTTGTCGAACGTCTGCCATGGAATCGGCTTGCCGATGACGATACGGAACTTCTTATGGACGTTGCGGTACATCTCGTCGACAAGAAACAGCATCGCAATGTTCACCTTCAGCCCCAAACGCTTCTGCCAACGGGCGATACGATAGAAGCGGTTGGAATTGCGACCGCTGAAGTAGATGGGGACTACGTCGCGATGATACTCCACACTCTTGGAAATGAATGTCTTCTTCCACGGCAGGTCATGGATACGACCATTGATCATACGGGAGTTGAGACCCGCGGGGAACATGAGCATGTGGTTGTCGCTCTGGAAGCCGGCCTCCACCATAGCGGGGAAATTACGGCTTTGCTTACCCGTCTTGTTGATGCCGATACACACCGGACGAAGGCCGGGAAGGAACAGCAACAGGTCGTTGACGAGATAACGGAAACGTCCGTCGTAATGGTCACCGATGATCGCACCGAGACAAACACCGTCCTCGCCACCCAAAGGATGGTTGCTCACAAAGGTGTAGAGCTTGCCGTCGCTTTTGTCGGGCAGGTTTTCCTTGCCTTCAATCGTCACCTGCATGTCGAGGTACTTCACGCATTCCTTGAGCCACTCGGTACCAAACTGATGACGATGCTTCCACAAAAAGTCGTTGACTTCATCCTCATGAACGATACGACGAAGCCATGACACAAGGAAAGCCGGCACGTATTTTGCGCGCCGTCCCAGCTTGCTTTCGAGAACCTTCTTCACGTCTATTGTCTTCTGAAAAGACTCTTCAACGCTTTCTCCTTGGGAATTGTTTGTACTAACGTCCATGTTATTCCATAAGATACTAATCAAATGCAAAAATAACACTTCTTTTTCATATTTCTTCATTTTTGCCACTAAAATTATAAGAAAAGCACAAAAAAGGGTAAACAACAAAGTTCAGACAACTACATCTCTGAAAAGACATCATACGACAAAGCCTCTTACAGGAAAGAAGAGAATCGAAAAAATATAGCTATAAAATGGAGATAAGTGGGGATTTTTATGTAACTTTGAACCCAAATACGCTATATAAAGATGTGTAGCCACGATAAAAGCATGGCTCAAGGCAACGTAAAGATGGAAAAGACAGAAGAATATCACATTCCTGTGCTGCTGAAGCAGAGTGTCAACGGACTGAATATTCAGCCCGGAGGCATCTATGTCGATGTCACTTTCGGCGGTGGCGGACATTCGAGAGAGATTCTCTCACGGATGGACAGCACGGCTCATCTCTACAGCTTTGACCAGGACGCCGACGCCGAGCAAAACATCCTCACCACCGAAGGCGAGGGAAAGCGATTTGTCGACGACCCACGGTTTACCTTTGTACGCTCCAACTTCAGATACCTGAAAAACTGGATGCGCTACTATGGCGTGGAACATATCGACGGACTGCTTGGTGACCTCGGCGTGTCAAGTCACCATTTCGACGACGAGAGCCGTGGCTTCTCGTTCCGCTTTGACGCTCCGCTAGACATGCGTATGAACAAGCGGGCGGGAACCACAGCGGCCGACATTGTCAACACGGCCACAGAGTCGCAACTGGCTGACATCTTCTATCTCTATGGTGAACTGAGGTCGGCACGGCGCATCGCCGCCACGATCGTCAAGACCCGGACCGACAAGCCCATCCTCACCACAAGCGATTTCCTCAACACTGTGGAGCCGCTCTTTCGACGAGAAAGGGAGAAAAAAGACATGGCAAAAGTGTTCCAGGCTCTGCGCATTGAGGTGAATCACGAGATGAGCGCACTCAAAGAGATGCTTGCCGCGGCCACCGAGCTGCTCCGACCGGGCGGACGGCTGAGCGTCATCACCTACCACTCGCTCGAAGACCGCATCGTCAAGAACATGATGAAAACGGGAAATGCAGAGGGCAAGACCGTGCAGGACTTCTACGGAAGAATAGAAAGTCCCTTCGCTCTGGTCAACAATAAGGTTATCACGCCTGACAATGAGGAGCAGGCACGCAACCCGAGAAGCCGTAGCGCTAAACTGAGAATCGCTGAGAAAAAATGAAGAAACAAGAGCAAATAAGCAATAACATAACCGACAACAAGGATGGCACCAGATCCCTAAAGGACATTCTGGGGACTCCGGCGGACGACAAGGCGAATAATACAACTGCCACTACTGACGAGGAAAAGCCAAACGGCCAGACCACCGAAAACGCCGACAAAAACGAGAAAAAACAGGAAGAAAGCCTCCCCTCGCTGAAAGAGGTCATCGAAGAGCAGGCAACAGAGGACGAGGCACCGCAATCGCGCCTCTTCTCCCTGAAGAAGATCTTGGGTGGAGACATCCTCTACACCTCGTTCGTCAGAAAGCAGATATGGCTCTTCATGCTCATCGGCGCGTTTCTGATCGTGTATATCGGCAGCAGATACAGTTGTCAGCAAGACCTCATACAGATCGACAAGCTGCAGGTGAAACTAAAGGACGCCAAATACAAGGCTCTTTCCAGTACCAGCCAGCTCACGGAGATCAGCCGCGAAAGCAACGTCATCGAACTGTTGAAAAACAATAAGGATAGTGTGCTGAAGATTCCCAGTGCTCCTCCTTATAAAATAGAAGTACCCGAGGAGGGCAAATAACGACATGAGCAAATTCAACAACCAGAAAATCATGCCACGCTACAGTGTCATCTGTATGCTGATGACCATCATCTCCCTCGGCGTGCTTATCAAGGCAGGATATATCATGACTGCCAAACGGGACTACTGGATGAAGGTGGCAGACCGCGTAAAACGGGACAACGTAGTCATCCAGCCCGTCAGAGGAAACATCCTCAGCTGCGATGGACAACTGCTGGCCTCGTCGCTGCCGGAGTTCAAGATCTTCATGGACTTTCAGCAGCTTCACGATGCGGGCAACGACTCCTTATGGGACGCGAAGGAAAAGCTGATCTGCAAAGGTCTGCACGAGATCTTCCCGGAACAAAGTCCGGCTGAGTTCAAGGCCAACCTCGACAAGGGACGAAAAAAGATGAGCCGCCATTGGCCAGTGTGGCCCTATCGCATCAACTACAACACTTACTCAGAGGTGCTGAAGTTGCCGGTATTCAACCTCACGAAGTTCCAAAGCGGTTTCCACTGCGAGGAACTCAACGCACGCGAGAATCCTTTCGGCACGCTCGCTGAGCGCACGGTAGGTGATATGTATGCACTGAAAGACGGCGGACGTATGCCACGCTGTGGCCTGGAGCTGTCGTTCGACAAACTGCTCCGTGGTACCAATGGCGTCGGACACCGACGCAAGGTGCTCAACAAGTATCTCGACATCATCGACAAAGAGCCTGTCAACGGTTGCGACATCATCACGACCATCGACGTAGGCATTCAGGACTTGGCCGAAAGAGCCGTCATCGAAGAACTCAAACAGCCGGAAGTCAACGGCGACGTGGGCGTGGCGATCGTCATGGAGGTAAAGACGGGCGACATCAAAGCCATCGTCAACATCGACAAATGCTACGGGCCCAACGGACAGATTATCTATAAGGAGATCAAGAACCACGCCGTCAGCGACCTCATGGAGCCGGGATCGGTCTTCAAGCCCGTCAGTGTCATGACAGCTTTGCAGGACGGCATGTGCGACACAAGCAAGATCGTGGACACAGGCAACGGCGTCTGGCCAATGTATGGACGGGAGATGAAAGACCACAACTGGCGGCGCGGTGGATATGGTGTCATGAACATGGCCACCACACTGCGCGTGAGCTCTAACATCGGCGTGAGCCGAATCATCGACGAGTACTACCACAATGATCCGGAAAAATTCGTGCGCGGTGTCTATCGCTCCGGCATTGCCTCGGATCTGCACATCCCTATTGTGGGTGCCAGTCCGGCTAAGATTCGTATGCCAAAGAAGAACAAACGCGGCGAGTGGCTCAACTGGAGCAACACTGCCCTGCCGTGGATGAGCATAGGATATGAGTCGCAGGTGCCGCCGATCTCCACGCTGGCATTTTACAACGCCATCGCCAACAATGGGTGTATGATGCAACCGCGATTTGTCAAGGCATCCATTCAAAACGGCGAAGTCACTGAATATCCGCCGCAAGTGGTCAAAGGACATACACAAATTGCGTCACCCGCTGTCATCAAAAAGATGCAGGTGATGCTGGAACATGTGGTCAGCGAGGGACTCGGGAAAAAAGCCGGATCGACATCTTTTAAGGTTGCCGGTAAGACCGGTACCGCTCAGATCTCAAAAGGATCAGTAGGCTACAAGAGCGGAATGACACACTACTTGCTGTCGTTTGCCGGTTATTTCCCCGCCGACAACCCGAAATACAGCTGTATCGTCTGCATACAGAAAGGTGGACTGCCTGCTTCGGGTGGCGGCATGAGCGGTGTGGTCTTCCATCATATCGCCGAGGGCATCATGGCACAGAGCGAGGGACGCGATGTCAGACAGGCACGCGACTCGGCTTCTGTCTTCGTCCCGCAGGTGAAAAACGGCAATATTCTCTCTGCCGACTTCGTGCTCTCGCAGTTGGGAATCAAGACCAAACGCAACTATATCGCCAACATCGCCAACACCAGCGCACTGTGGGGACAGGCCAGGAGCGGCACCCACTACGTGGATCTTGTCCATCAGGGTGTGCCAAGTACCAAACATGTACCCAACGTCATGGGCATGGGAGCACGCGACGCTGTCTATCTCATGGAGCAACGGGGCGTGAAATGCCGCATCATCGGGCGTGGAAAGGTCGTCAAGCAAAGCCTCCCGCCAGGAAAATATATCCACCGGGGCGAGACGTGTACGCTGACCTTGGAGTAGAAAAGAGCAAGGTACAACACAGTCTTCGGCACGTTTAACTCTGATTTGACCGGCTACTTATCTCTGATTTGACCGGAAAAATATATAGACAAGAACAAAACTGATAGAAATAAAATATAAAAAACAATATAGAAAGAAATGAAACTACAAGAGCTTCTCAAGGGCATCAAGCCCACCTCTGTCATTGGGGGCGTGGATGCCGACATCACCGGCGTGGACATAGACTCGCGCCAAGTCAAGGATGGTCATCTGTTCGTTGCCATGAAAGGCACTCAGGTAGACGGCCACCGTTTCATCCCAAAGGCCATTGAGCAAGGTGCCAGTGCCGTGCTCTGCGAAGACCTGCCGGAAGAGAAAGCCGAAGGCGTCACCTACATTCAGGTGCCTTCTACCGAAGATGCTGTCGGTCATGTGGCTACGCTCTTCTATGGAGACCCGTCGAAGAAGCTCAAACTTGTCGGCGTGACCGGTACTAACGGAAAGACAACGATCGCCACCTTATTATATAATATGTTCCGCAAGATGGGATATAAGTGCGGTCTGCTCTCTACTGTCGTCAACTATATCGACGGCGAAGCCATTCCCGCTGACCACACCACACCGGATCCCATCGAACTGAACATGCTCTTGGGCAAGATGGTAGAGGCAGGATGCGAGTATGCGTTCATGGAGTGCTCCAGCCACGCCATCGCTCAGAAACGTATCGGCGGACTGAAATTCACAGGCGGTATCTTCACCAACCTCACTCGCGACCACCTCGATTATCACAAGACCTTTGAGAACTACCGCAATGCTAAAAAGGCTTTCTTCGACGGACTGCCCAAGTCTGCTTTCGCCATTACCAATGCCGATGACAAAAACGGCATGATCATGGTGCAGAACACAAAGGCTACGGTGAAGACCTACTCCATCCGACAGATGGCTGACTTCCGCGCCCGCATCATCGAGATGCACTTCGCTGGAATGTATCTCGATATTGACGGACACGAGGTCGGCGTGCAGTTCATTGGTAAATTCAACGTCAGCAATCTGTTGGCTGTATATGCCGCCGCACGCATGCTGGGCAAAGATCCAGAGGAGATTCTCGTGATCTTGAGCACGCTACACAGCGTCAGCGGACGTTTGGAGCCCATTCAGTCGCCCAAAGGCTTCACGGCCATCGTCGACTATGCCCACACGCCTGATGCTTTGCAAAACGTATTGGCTGCCATCCACGAGGTGCTCAACGGCAAAGGACACGTCATCACCGTATGCGGCGCAGGCGGCAACCGTGACCACGGCAAACGCCCGCTCATGGCCCAGGAAGCCGTCAAACAAAGCGACAAAGTGATTATCACCAGCGACAATCCACGTTTCGAGGATCCACAAGCTATCATCGACGACATGCTCGCCGGACTGAATGCTCAGCAGATGCAAAAGGTCATCAGCATCGTAGACCGTAAGGAGGCTATCAAAACGGCATGCATGATGGCACAGAAAGGCGACGTGATCCTCGTGGCAGGTAAGGGACACGAGAACTACCAGGAGATTAAAGGTGTGAAACATCACTTCGACGACCATGAGGTCTTGCGTGAGATCTTCGGTATCAACACCCCGTCGCAAGACGCTGCCGCTGGTGCCTGTGATAAATAACAAGGTTCTGAGGCTGTCAATAAAGAGCTAAGTATCAATAACAAAAGCCAAGGCTAAGAAACAACATAGGCTAAGGCTATCCATAACAAAAGCTAAGACATGCTATATTATCTCTTTCGTTTCCTGGAGCAGTACGGAATTTCCGGGGCACGCATCTGGGGTTACATCTCCTTCCGTGCGTTGCTGGCTCTGATTCTCTCGCTGATCATCTCGGCATGGTTTGGTGAGAAGTTCATCAAATACCTGAAGAGTAAGCAGATCACCGAGACGCAGCGTGATGCCAAGATCGATCCCTTTGGCGTAAACAAAATAGGAGTACCCTCCATGGGTGGCGTGATCATCATCGTCAGCATACTGATTCCAGCACTGCTGTTAGGCCGTCTGCGCAACATCTATCTGATCTTGATGCTTATCACCACTGTGTGGCTGGGCTTCCTCGGTGGCATGGACGACTACATCAAGATCTTCCATCGCAACAAGGAAGGACTGAAAGGCAAGTACAAGATTGTCGGACAGATAGGTATCGGACTGATCGTCGGACTCGTACTTTGGGCTTCACCCGATGTGAAGTCCAATGAAAACATCGTGCTTCAGCGCCAAGGACAGGAAGTGGTCGTCAAGCACCGTACCGAAGCACGCAAGACGCTGAAAACAACAATACCGTTTGTCAAAGGCCACAACCTCGACTACTCATCTGTGATGTCCTTCTGTGGCAAGTATAAAACAGCCGCTGGTTGGATTCTCTTCGTCGTTATGACAATCTTGGTCGTCACCGCTGTGAGCAACGGTGCCAACCTTAATGACGGTATGGACGGCATGTGCGCCGGCAACTCAGCCATCATAGGCGTGGCGTTAGGCATCTTGGCTTATGTAAGCTCGCATATCCAATTTGCCGCATACCTTAATATTATGTATATCCCAGGCTCGCAAGAGCTGGTGGTCTTCATGTGTGCTTTTGTCGGAGCTCTCATCGGTTTCCTTTGGTACAACGCCTACCCTGCCCAGGTATTCATGGGCGACACGGGCTCACTGACCATTGGTGGCATCATCGGCGTGTGCGCTGTCATCATCCACAAAGAACTGTTGCTGCCGATTCTCTGCGGCATCTTCTTCGTGGAAAGCCTCAGCGTCATCTGTCAGGTATGGTACTACAAACTCGGAAAACGACATGGTGTGAAGCAGCGTATCTTCAAACGTACACCTATCCACGACAACTTCCGTGTGACAGACGAGCAACTCGATCCCGACTGCAAATACTTGATCAAGAGTCCCCACTCACCCAAGCATGAGTCAAAGATCACCATCCGCTTCTGGATTATCACCATCATCTTAGCGGCTCTGACTATCATCACACTCAAGATAAGATAAGAAAGACTGCTCAAAGAAGGCAACACGAAGCTACTATATAAGCAACGCGAAACTAATATATAAGCGACTCTAAGCTATTATATAAGTGACTCTAAGCTACTATATATATAATAAGGTGTTGCCAGAAAGAGAGCAGTGCGACTGCCAAGAAGCAAAAAAACAGCTGCCAGCCATAGGCGGTTGTGCTATAAACAAAAAGATAAAAACCTCGAAAGAGTAAAAACGTAGTTCAGTAATGAAAAGAATCGTTATATTAGGAGCCGGCGAGAGCGGTGCAGGTGCTGCCGTGCTGGCAAAGAAAGAAGGTTTCGACGTTTTCGTATCTGACACTTCTTCCATCAAGGACAAGTACAAGAAACTGCTTGACGACCATCAGATAGAATGGGAAGAAGGCCATCACACTGAGGAGAAAATCCTGAATGCCGACGAAGTCATCAAAAGTCCGGGTATCCCGAAAGAGGCTCCTATGGTGCAGAAACTGATGGCTCAACACACACATATCATCAGTGAGATAGAGTTTGCCGGACGGTACACTGACGCCAAGATGATCTGTATCACGGGCAGCAATGGCAAGACGACAACCACCTCACTTATCTATCATATCTTCAAGAGTGCCGGATACGATGCGGGGCTGGCCGGAAATATCGGCAAGAGCCTTGCCTTGCAGGTAGCAGAGGAACCGCATGAGTACTATATCATCGAGCTGAGTTCTTTCCAGCTCGACAATATGTACGACTTCCGTGCCAACATCGCCATTCTGCTCAACATCACGCCCGATCACCTCGACCGCTACGACTTCAAGTTCCAAAACTATGTCGATGCCAAGATGCGCATCATCCAGAACCAGACAGCAGATGACCACTTCATTTACTGGAACGACGATCCTGTCATCAAGCAACAACTCGACAAATACGACATCAAAGCCGTGCAGTGTCCGTTCTCAGAGCTGAAGGAGAAGGGAAGCATCGCCTATATCGAGGAAGGACAATACAAACTTGAGTACCCCACTCCATTTAATATGGAGCAGGAAGAACTCTCTCTGACCGGCAAACACAACATCTATAACTCTCTCGCCGCCGGTTTGGCTTCCAACATCAGCGGCATCAGAAAAGATATCATCCGCAAGAGTCTGAGTGACTTCCCAGGTGTGGAGCACCGTCTGGAAAAGGTCTGCGACGTAGCTGGCGTGCACTATGTCAACGACTCAAAGGCCACCAATGTCGATGCTTGCTGGTATGCCTTGGAGAGCATGCGCACGCCTGTCATCCTCATCCTTGGCGGTAAGGACAAAGGCAACGACTACAACGCCATCAAAGAATTGGTTCAGAAAAAGTGCGTAGGACTTGTCTATCTCGGTGCCGACAACACCAAGCTCCACAACTTCTTCGACAAGTTGGGCATTCCTGTGCGCGATACGCACAACATGAAGGACTGTGTAAAGGCATGTTACGACATGGCCCGTCCCGGCGACACCGTTTTGCTTTCGCCCTGTTGCGCCAGTTTCGACCTCTTCCACAATATGGAGGACCGCGGCGAACAGTTCAAGCAACAAGTCAGAAGCCTGTAAAGCATATAGAGCCGACGGAGCGTTCCCTCGGCTCTTCAACAATGACAACAAGTGGACAACAAAAAAATTGGAAACATATTCAAGGGTGACAAAGTCATCTGGATGGTGTTTTTCTTCCTTTGTCTCATCAGCATCGTAGAGGTTTTCTCAGCCTCTTCCGAGCTGACCTACAAAGGAGGAAGCTATGTCGCGCCTATCATCAAACATATAGGCCTGCTTGGGCTCGGTGTGTTCTTAGCCCTCGTCACCCTTAACATCAAGTGCAAGTACTTCAAGATCGCCACGCCGTTCCTGCTGCTTCTTTCACTTGCGACGCTCATTTGGGTAGACTTTGCCGGTCACTCCACCAACGATGCCCAGCGATGGCTCTCAATCTTCGGTTTGCAGTTCCAACCCTCAGAGATAGCCAAGGGCACGCTGGTGCTCGCAACGGCTCAGGTGTTGAGTGCCATGCAGACCGAGCGTGGCGCTGATCGCCATGCCATGCCCTACATCTTGGTGGTTTGTGCCTTTATCATTCCATTCATCATGGTGGAGAATCTCTCCACCGCAGCCCTATTGTGTTCCGTCATCTTCTTCATGATGATCATTGGCCGTGTACCTGCCCCACAACTTGGTAAGCTCATCGGAAGTGTTGTACTAGCTATCGTTTTAGTATTTTCAATGGTCATGATCTTTGGACACGACAACGAAGACACCTCCCCAGAAGGGCAACTCACGGAACAAGTAGATGGTAAAAAGCCGGTAAAAACCAAAAACGGAGGCATGCTTCACCGATTTGACACATGGAAATCGCGTATCGACAAGTTCAGCGACCATGAAGAAATACCGCCAGAGAAAGTCGATCTCGACAAAGACGCTCAGACTGCCCACGCCAATATCGCCATAGCATCCAGCAACATCATCGGTAAGGGACCGGGCAACTCTGTAGAGCGCGACTTCCTTTCTCAGGCCTTCTCTGACTTCATCTATGCCATCATCATCGAAGAGTTGGGCATCGAGGGCGCGGCATTTGTGGCAATGCTCTATATCATCCTGCTCTTCCGAACGGGTCGTATTGCCAGCCGATGCGAGAACAACTTCCCGGCATTCCTTGCCATGGGACTCGCCCTGCTACTGGTCACGCAGGCACTGTTCAACATGTGCGTAGCCGTGGGACTGGTTCCTGTGACAGGACAGCCACTGCCGCTCATCAGCAAGGGCGGTACGTCCACGATCATCAACTGCATCTATATAGGTGCCATCCTTAGCGTCAGCCGTTCAGCAAAAAAAACGTCTGAGCCTCAGCCGATGAAGGTCGCAACCGACAACGCGGCAGCAGATGATAAGGAAACAAATGTATAATAAATAGTCATTTGGTATAGAAGAAACAAAATAAAGTAGAACAAAAATGATCAAAAGACATTTTTTTTGATTACTTTTGCGGAAAATAAGAAATAGGCGACATGGAGAAAGAATTAAGAGTCATCATCAGCGGCGGAGGCACAGGAGGCCATATCTTCCCTGCAGTCTCTATCGCCAATGCCATCAAAGCCAAATATCCCAGTGCCAAAATCCAATTCGTGGGTGCTCTGGGACGCATGGAGATGCAACGGGTTCCCGCGGCAGGCTACGACATCAAAGGCTTGCCCATCTGCGGTTTCGACCGTAAGCATCTTCTGAAAAACATCGCAGTGCTCTTCAAGATTTGGAAGAGCGAGCGGATGGCAAAGAAAATTGTCAAAGACTTCAAGCCGATGGTGGCTGTCGGAGTGGGTGGTTACGCCAGCGGACCGACGCTGAACGTATGCGCCAGCATGGGTATCCCATGTCTCATTCAGGAGCAGAACAGCTATGCCGGCGTCACTAACAAGCTGCTGGCAAAGAAGGCCAGCAAGATCTGCGTGGCTTACGAAGGCATGGAGCGCTTCTTCCCCGCCGACAAAATCATCATGACCGGAAACCCTGTCCGACAGAATGTCGTGGACGCAACCATTTCCAAAGAGGACGCAAGAGTCAAGTTTGGACTTGATCCCAACAAAAAGACGATACTGCTCGTGGGCGGCAGCTTAGGAGCGCGAACGATCAATGAGAGCATGCGACAGCATCTCGACAAGGTGAAAAGCGCCGATGTGCAGTTCATCTGGCAGACCGGCAAGTACTACAATGCCGAGATGACCCAAGCCGTAAAGGACTTTGGCGACATTCCCAACCTGAAAGTACTCGACTTCATCAGCGACATGGGAGCCGCCTATCAGGCTGCCGACCTGGTCATCAGCCGTGCCGGTGCCAGCTCTATCAGTGAGTTCTGCCTTATCGGCAAGGCTGTCATACTCGTTCCCAGCCCCAACGTAGCCGAAGATCATCAGACCAAGAATGCCATGGCACTCGTTGATAAAGACGCTGCCATCTATGTCAAGGACGCTGATGCTCCCGACATGTTGCTCGACAAAGCCTTGGAAATCGTGCACGACGACGCCAAGCTGGCCTCACTGACAGAAAATATCAAGAAACTCGGACTGAAAGACTCCGCCGACGTCATTGCCAACGAAGTCGTCAAACTCGCCTGGGGAAAACAATAAAAAGCCTCGGAAGAGACAGTGTCCCATCCAAAAGAGAACTGCCATCCTTCCAAGATATGCAAATAACTCTTTAAACATCATGGAACTCAAAGATATAAAAGCCGTATATTTCATTGGTGCCGGTGGCATCGGTATGAGTGCGCTGGCCCGCTACTTCATCCATAAAGGTCTCGTTGTGGCCGGTTATGACAAGACACCTTCTACGTTGACACAACAGCTCGAAAAGGAAGGCATGGTCATCCACTACAGAGAGAACGTAGATGAGATTCCCCACGCTTGCCGCGACAACAAGTCATGTTTGGTCGTCTATACCCCTGCCATTCCCGCCGAGCATCAGGAATTGCAATACTTCCGCAACAATGGATTCGAAGTGCAGAAACGCGCTCAAGTGCTCGGCATGCTGACACGTTCTCACAAAGGACTCTGTGTTGCAGGCACACACGGCAAGACGACAACGTCGACCATGTGCGCCCACATCATGCATCAGAGCCACGTCGACTGCAACGCCTTTCTGGGTGGCATCTCGAAGAACTACGGTACCAACTATATCCTCTCCAAGACCAGTGACTATGTCGTCATCGAGGCCGATGAGTTCGACCGTTCTTTCCACTGGCTGCGTCCATGGATGAGTGTCATCACCGCCACAGATCCCGACCACCTCGACATCTACGGTACCAAGGAAGCATATCTTGAGAGTTTCCGTCACTATACCGAGCTCATTCAGCCCGGCGGCGCACTCATCATCCACAAAAACCTGGAGATGAAACCCAACGTGCAGGAAGGCGTAAAGACCTATACCTATAGTCGCGACGAGGGAGACTTCCATGCAGAGAATGTCAAAATAGAGAACGGCACCATCACTTTCGACTTCATCTCACCCGTGGAGAACGTCTCGAATGTGAAGCTCGGGCAGCCTGTACCTATTAATATAGAGAATGGTGTAGCTGCCATGGCACTGGCCCAACTCAATGGTTGCACGGCCGAGGAGCTGCGCTACGGCATGAGCACATACCACGGCGTGGAGCGTCGTTTCGACTTTAAGATCAACAACGACCAGCACGTGCTGCTTTCCGACTATGCCCATCATCCCAAAGAGATCCTGCAAAGTGCCAAGAGCCTACGCGAGCTCTACCAGGGCCGCAAGCTGACCGCCATCTTCCAGCCGCATCTCTACACCCGCACCCGCGATTTCTACAAGGACTTCGCTGATGCGCTGAGCCATTTCGACGAGGTCATCCTCACCGAGATCTATCCTGCCCGCGAGGCGCCGATTCCCGGTGTCACGTCGCAATTGATCTACGACAACCTCAAGCCCGGTGTGGAGAAAAGCATGATCCAGAAAGCCGATGTCCTCAATCTGGTCAAGAGCCGCGACTTCGATGTGCTGATCATCTTAGGTGCCGGCGATCTCGACAACATGGTTCCTCAGATCACACGTATTCTGGAAGAGAAAAAGAAATAAGGCATCCGGTGCGGAAATCTCCGCCCGAGTGTCATCCTATACAGTTATCTGAACCATGCGGATGAACCGAGGAAAAATCATTGTGGGCACTATCGACTTCATGCTGGCGGCCTATCTTGTCATTGCCTTCTTCGTTTTTGACAAGCCCGACCAGGAGAAACAGATTTGCACGCAGGTGAATATCAACATTGCCGACGAGGCCACTAACGGCTTCATCACCGCGAAGGAGATCAAGAGCCGCATGAAAGACAGCGGGCTCTACCCTTTGAGCAAACCTCTGTATACCGTCGATACGCGCACCATCGAGGACATGCTGATGAGAAGTCCTTTTGTGCAGTCGGCACAATGCTATAAGACACAGGACGGCCATGTATGCATTACGCTCACACAACGTATGCCCACACTGCGCATCAAGTCTGTCAACGGCGACGATTATTATTTGGACGACAACAACAGCATCATGCCCAACTCGCACTACACGAGCGACCTGATCATCGCCACAGGCTATATCAGCAAGTGGTTTGCCCGCAACTATGTGGCATATGTGGGTGAGGCTCTGATGGCCAACGACTTTTGGAAAAACCAGATCGAGCAAATCAATATACTGCCTGACAAAGGCATTGAGCTCGTGCCGCGCGTGGGAGACCAGATCATCTACATCGGTCAGTTGCCCGAAACCAACAGACCCGACAAGCGCAAGCAACTGGTGACTGAATATATCAACCGCAAAATGGACCGGTTGGAGAAATTCTACAAATACGGGCTCTCGCAAGCCGGATGGAACAAATATTCCTACATCAACGTGGAGTTTGACAACCAAATCATTTGCAAAAAGAGACAATACGAAAAAACGGAAGAACTGAATTGATAATTACTATTTACGTATGGCAGATTTTATAGTAGCAATAGAGCTGGGATCCTCAAAAATCACCGGCATTGCGGGGAAGAAGAACCTCGACGGCAGCATTAAGGTCCTGGCTGTCGTAAAGGAAGACGCTACTTCATGCATTCGCAAAGGCGTGGTCAACAATATCGACAAGACAGTGCAAGCCTTGGGCAATGTGATCAAGAAACTCGAGAACATTCTCAAGACCAAGATAGCACGTGTCTATGTCGGTGTCAACGGACAGTCGATACGCAGTGAGAAAAACATCATTGTCAAACAACTGCCCGCAGACACCAAGGTAACGGTCGATATGGTCAACGGCCTGATGGATGCCAACCGCAGCATGCAATATCCCGACCAGGAGATCCTCGACGCTGTCACACAAGAATACAAGGTCGACAATCAGCTTCAAGTCGACCCGACAGGCTTTATCTGCTCCAGACTGGAAGGCAACTTCCTCAACATCCTCTGGCGCAAGTCCTTCTATCGCAATCTCAACCGCTGTTTTGAGAATGCCGGCATCGCCATCGCCGAGATGTATCTTTCGCCCCTTGCACTCGCCGATGCCGTGCTCACCGATGCTGAGCGCCGCGGTGGCTGTGTCCTCGTGGACTTAGGAGCCGAGACAACCACCATTTCAGTCTACTACCGCGACATTCTCCGACACTTGGCCGTCATTCCCCTTGGCAGCAACAACATCACCAAAGACCTCACATCCCTGCAGATGGAGGACAAGACAGCTGAAGAGATGAAACTCAAATATGCCTCTGCCTACACCGACTCCAACGAGATCGACATGGAAAAGACCTATCCTATCGACCACGACCGCAGCATCGACATGCCGAAGTTTGTGGAGATTGTCGAGGCTCGCCTGCAAGAGATCATTGAGAACGCATGGCATCAGGTGCCCGACGAATTTATGGGCAAACTCCTTGGCGGCATCGTCCTCACCGGTGGCGGATCCAATATGAAAAACATCGACAAGGCCTTCAAGATCCTCACCCACACTGATAAGGTGAGAATAGCAGGCTCTGTCACGACTACCATCATATCCAAGAGCCCGACCATCACTGCCAAGGACGGCACCATGTGCACTGTTCTCGGACTGCTGGCCAAAGGCAACATGAACTGCGCCGGAAGCGAGATCAGTGACACACTCTTCCAAAACGAGCAGCCTGCCAACGAACCGCCTGTGCAGCCTGTCACCCATACTACGACAGAAAACGGTAAGGGCATCATCAAGACCGAGGCTGAGAAAGCTGCCGAGGAGGCCGCCAAACGCAAACAGGAAGAAGAAGAGGAACGGCGCAGACAGCAGGAAGCCGAAGAGGAAGAGGAACAACGGCGCAAAAAACGCGAGAACTCCTGGTTCCACAAAGCAGTCAACGGACTGAAGACCTTTGGCCGCAAGATGATAGAGGAAGAGGAAGACGAGAAATAAAACAAGAAAAAGATCACTTTAAAGACGAAGCACTATGACTGATAACAACAATAATACGGAAGGTCAGAAGCCCTCCGCACTCACGGAAAGCGCCAAGCCTTCCATTCTTGATTTCGGTCAGCCCGACAAAGAGCAGAGCATCATCAAGGTCATCGGTGTCGGTGGTGGCGGTGGCAACGCCGTGAACCACATGTACCGCGAAGGCATCCATGATGTGTCGTTTGTGCTCTGCAACACCGACGCGCAGGCCTTGAACGACTCCCCCGTCCCCGAACACCTGCAGTTGGGTGCCGAAGGTCTTGGAGCCGGAAACCGTCCAGAGCGTGCCCGTCAGGCCGCTATGGAGAGCATCGACCAGATCAGAGCTATGCTCAACGACGGCACGAAGATGGCATTCATCACCGCCGGTATGGGTGGTGGAACAGGCACCGGTGCTGCTCCTGTCATCGCGCAGGTGAGCAAAGAGATGGGCATTCTCACCGTGGGCATCGTCACCATTCCCTTCCGCTTCGAAGGTCCCAAGAAGATCGATCAGGCTCTCGACGGTGTCGAAGAGATGGCCAAGCACGTCGACGCCCTGCTCGTGATCAACAACGAGCGCCTGCGCGAGATCTATCCCGAACTGACAGTTCTCGACGCCTTCGGCAAGGCCGACGACACGCTGAGCGTTGCCGCTAAGAGCATCGCCGAGATTATCACCATTCACGGACTCATCAACCTCGACTTCAACGACGTGAAGACTGTTCTCAAGGACGGTGGCGTCGCCATCATGAGTACCGGCTACGGCGAGGGCGACGGACGAGTGAAGAAGGCTATCGACGACGCGCTCAACTCACCGTTGCTCAACGATAACGATGTCTTCAACTCCAAGAAGATCCTGCTCTCCATCGCTTTCTCCAACGAGAAAAACGACAACCAGGGTCTGATGATGGAGGAGATGAACGATGTCAACGACTTCATGGCAAAGTTCGGCGACGACTTCGAGATCAAATGGGGACTGGCCACAGACCCCGAGCTCGGCAAGAAGGTCAAGGTCACCATCCTCGCTACCGGTTTCGGTGTGGAGGACGTGGAGCCCAAGGACCGCCGCGAGCGCCGCACACAAGAGGAAGCCAACCGCATCGCACAGGAAGAGGAAATCGCAGCCGAAAAGGCCGACCGCCGCAACCGCTACTATGGCAAGGACGGCAAGAACCCGATGATGAAGCACCGTCCTCACGTCTACATCTTCACACCCGACACGCTCGACAACGAGGATGTCATTCTCGCTGTGGAGAACACGCCTACCTACAAGCGTACACGACAGATGCTCGAAGACATCCGCAACACTGGTTCCGGCCATAAGGACGACAAGCCCAATACCGACGAACAGGCCGATACCGTGCCCGGCATCATCAGCTTTGCATAACACAGCGGCGGCCTATGCCGCCAACGACAAGGATTTTAAAACAACAAAGAGATATGGCAAATCTATTTGATCAGGTCAGCAGTGACATCCGCACAGCCATGAAGGCGCGCGACAAGGTGCGTCTGGAAGCACTGCGCAACATTAAGAAATACTTCATCGAGGCCAAGACAGCCCCCGGTGCCAACGACACCTTGGAGGACGCCACCGCTTTGAAGATTCTGCAAAAGCTCGCCAAGCAGGGCGAGGAAAGTGCCGACACCTATGCAAAAGCCAAGCGTCAGGATCTTGCCGACGCTGAGCTGGCGCAGGTCGCCGTCATCAAGGAATACCTTCCCAAGCCCCTTTCCGAGGAGGAAATCACTGCGCAGGTCAAGGCCATCATCGCCCAAACAGGTGCACAAGGCATGAAGGACATGGGCAAGGTGATGGGACAAGCCACCAAGCAGATGGCCGGAAAGGCCGACGGAAAGGTCATCTCCACCATCGTCCGCCAACTCTTAGCATAAGCTCCCGGTCTTCTGACCGCCTGACATAGCAGGCTTTAAACATAGAAGTCTCCCATGTGACACATGCCACATGGGAGACTTCTTTTTTTCACTGTCTGACACGACACAGACAAAGTTCTTGGAGAGCGACTTTCGTCAGAAGAGTTCCCTGAGCACCGGCAGCGATTTCATCTCCGGAAAGCCAGGGATATGCAGCCGATAGAAGGTCAGTATCGTGTCGACACACTCGTTGCGTTCATCACTGCTCATGCGGAAAAACCTCATGTTGTCGTAGTTCATCCTCATCAGCGTGCCTATCTTCGCCGCTTCCTCAGGTCTGAGGAAGTCCGGATGCAAGGGACGCACGGGGGTGAACGCACCGTTGCGCAAATCAAACCAGTCGCCTTCTGCCATCTCCTCCAAGTTGGGAAAGAAGCCGATAAACCGCGACAGACGCAACATAAACACGAGATGGAAGTTGGCAAAACGCCCCTCCACATTATCCAGCCACATCACGCTGCTCTCCACATAGTCATACAGCGGCTCATTGCATTGCTCGTCGCGCAGCGCGTATGACAGGAATTCGGCAACGAAGAGCCCTATGGCCAGTTTCTCTGCCTGGAAAGGAATCGAGAAGAACGGCTGCGCCAGACGTATGTCGCGGAAGTGTTGCAGACTGCGTGTAGGTCTGTCGTCATAGACAACCTCCAAGATAGTCAGCGGTTGGAACAGCTGTTGCTTGATCTTTCCCCGTCCGTTTTTCGAGACATGACAGATAAACGACGCCCTTCCCTTCTCTCTTGAAAAGACGTCGACAATGATCTGAGAATCACCATATCTCACAGATCTGAGCACGATAGCGCGCGTTTTTGTTTCCATACAACCGCAAAAATACGAAAAATCAAGCGTTTAGAAAAAATTAATGAGAGAAAATTTGGTGACTCGAAGAAAAAGCCGTAACTTTGCACCCACGAAAATAAGACGGTCCCTTCGTCTATCGGTTAGGACGAGAGATTTTCATTCTCTAAAGAGCAGTTCGACTCTGCTAGGGACTACTAACAGAAATAAAAAGTAGAAATTTAAAGATGGCAAATCACAAATCATCAGTAAAGAGAATTCGCCAGACCAAGGTGAAGACTTTGCATAACAAGTACTATGCAAAGACGATGCGTAACGCTGTTCGCAAGCTGCGCGCTACCACTGACAAGGACGAGGCTGCTAAGCAGTTCCCCGTGGTACAGAAGATGCTGGACAAGTTGGCTAAGACCAACATCATCCACGCTAACAAAGCTGCCAACTTGAAGTCTGGTTTGGCACAACATATCAACAAGCTCGGCTAATCCCCGCTACTGATATTGTTGATGTAAGATATTCAGCCGCTCCGAAAGAGCGGCTTTTTTTGTATCCCTACGTCACCGATTTACCTCCTTTCACCCGTCTTTTCACTTATTCGTCGTCTTCTTCACCATCGTAATAGCCGCCCGTGCGCTTTCCTTGCAGATAGGGCTCTGCCACCTGATAGCGGATGCGGTAGGCCGCGCCCGTGTAGCCTCGTGCAGGACCAATGACCACCACCCAGCCATCGATGTATCCGGCATCACCGACCACAAGTTCGTCGGGACCCGACACGCCCACAGGCAGATCGCCACGATACTGCCACATCAGTTGCTTGATCTTTCTTTCCGGGCACTTGAAAATCTCCCGGATACTCAGACGATGCCCGTCTTCCTTGCTGAACGACGCACAGTCCTCGTCCCGCCACGTCGCCGTGTCGCGGTCCACAACCTGCGACTGATAGGTCACGATCTCCTCGTCCTCATAGCTGCGAACGATTTCCACACACCGCGACATCCCACTGTCTTCCTTGAGAAAGGTATCGTAGCTTTGCTGCATCACGTTTTCGAAGTTCGCCTCATCCAGTTCTTGCGGTTCGTCCACGTCGAGGATGTCGCATATCCAAGCCTTCACGCTGTCCAGCGCATGGGCCTCGCCGTCGACGGGAAAGTCCACCTTCACCGCATACGACTGTCCGCCACTACGACGCACAAAGCTATAGCCCGTTGTAGTGAAGAAGTTCTCTGCCGCTGCCAAGGGCAATGCTGGCAGACACAAAACCATGAAGAGAAACAATCTGCGTAATTTCATTGCCTGCAAAATTACAAAAAAAATCTGTCACATCTCTTTGTTCCCGCACACAATCTCGCTTTTTTCGTCAAACAGGAACTATGTTCAATCCTACTCTTTTCGACATTCGTAACAAGTGACAAACATTTTGTTACCCCATCCAAACAGCCTTTCCCCTATTTTTCGTATCTTTGCCTCACCTATAACTAAACAATACCACGACATGACTACCTTTCTGAAAAGACATACCCGGGTACTTTGGTGCGCATTGACAGCCGCGCTATTGCTACCGTCATTGCCCTCCACGGCCCAGAACCCGGTGATCCGTGACCAATACTCCGCAGATCCTACCGCCCGCGTCTTCGGCGACCGCGTCTATCTCTATCCCTCCCACGACATCATCAGCCCCGTGGCACCTGAGCGGCGGTGGTTCGCCATGGCTGACTACCACGTCTTTTCCTCCAATGATCTCGCCGACTGGACCGACCACGGTGTCATCCTCGACCAGAAGCAAGTGCCTTGGGCCAACCACGAAGGCTACGCCATGTGGGCTCCCGACTGCGTGGAGCATCAGGGACGCTACTACCTGCTCTTCCCTTCCGGGCTGGCTTCGGAGCGCGGCTTCGGCATCGGCATCGCCACTGCCCCCAGCCCCATCGGTCCCTTCACGCCTGCCGCCAAACCCTTGGACGGCGTGAGAGGCATCGACCCGTGTATGCTTCAGACCAGCCGGGGAGAGAGCTATCTCTTCTGGGCCGGCAACGGCGGCATCACCGTAGCGCGCATGAACGACGACTATCAGTCGCTGGCAGAGACACCGAAGACCATCGCGGGACTGCCCGACGGCTTCAAGGAGGGACCCTTCGCCTTTGAGCGCAACGGACTGTTCTACCTTACCTTCCCCTGGGTGCGACAGAAAAACGGCACCGAGACGCTGGCCTACGCCATGAGCGAAAGCCCGGAAGGACCCTATACCTTCAAAGGACTGATCATGGACGAATGGCCCGACAAGTGCTGGACCAACCACCACTCCATCGTGCAGTACCGCGGACAATGGTATCTCTTCTATCACCACAACGACTATTCGCCGACGTTTGACAAGTGCCGGTCCGTGCGCGTCGACTCGCTGAGCTTCCGCCCCGACGGCACAATCGTGAAAGTACATCCTACGCTGCGCGGTGTCGGCATCACCGATGCCCGCCGCCACATCGAGGTCGACCGCTACAGCAGCATCTCGCCCACGGGCGCGCAAGCCGTTCTCTTGGACAGTCTGCAACCCTTCCGCGGCTGGGTGCTGCACCTTACCCGCCAAGGCTGGGCACGATACAATCGCGTAGCCTTCCGTCCCAACCTCTGCCGCCTGACGCTCCGCGCCCGTGCGCAAAGCCTTTCCTCCGTTGCCGTCACCATTGGCAACCAGCGTGTCGCCCGCCTCAGCATAGCCCCCTGCGACACCTTCGCCGAGCAGACGGTCACCATCGCACCTGTCGCTGCCGGCATCCACGACATCGGATTGCAACTCGAAAAGGGCAGCAACGCCGACATAGACTGGCTTTCTTTCGAAGGCGCACCCATACCACCGTATACCCAAGGCGGCATGCAGACCGGCCGCTACCGCAACTATTTCGCCGAGATGGGCTATTCCTCTGAGGACATCGACCGCCGTGTCAACGATGTATTCCAAGAGGTGTTCTTCGGCCCCAACCGTGTCTACTTCGAGGTGGGCGACTCTTTGGGCTATATCTCCGACTTGAAGAACCACGACGTGCGCACCGAGGGCATGTCCTACGGCATGATGATCGCCGTAGAGATGAACCGCAAGGACATCTTCGACCGACTGCTGCGTTGGGCTCAGCGCTACATGCTCATGCGCCAGGAGCCTTTGGCGGGCTACTACGCCTGGAGTTGCAAGACCGACGGCACGCACAACGCTGAGGGGCCGGCCAGCGACGGCGAACTGTATATGATCACTTCGCTCATCTTCGCCTCCAACCGCTGGGGCAACCATTCGGGTATCAACTACCTCGCAGAAGCCCAGCGGTTGTTGCGTCTCGCCAGGGAGGGCAACGGCCAGGACAGTGCCAACGCGCTCATCAACCCGCAGCACCGTCTCATCACCTTCACGCCGAGTGGCTTCGGTGCCCGCTTCACCGACCCCAGCTACCACCTTCCTGCCTTCTACGAGGTGTGGGCACGATGGGCTGACGACGGTCACGCCGATGACTACAAGGCTTATGCTGCAGCGTCACGCCGCTATCTCCACCGCTGCATCGACCCGCTCACGGCACTCTGCCCCGACCTCACGGACTACAACGGCAAGCCGCTCACGCCACCGGGCAACATAGCCATGAAGGGAAACCGGGATTTCCGCTATGACTCCTGGCGCATGCCGATGAACATCGCGCTGGACTATAGCTGGGCCTGCGCCGACACGGCATGGCAACGCCGCTACGCCAACACCGTACAGGACTTCTTCTTCAACAAGGGCATCGACGCCTACATCGACCAGTACCGCACCGACGGCATGCCGGCAGAAAAGCCTTACGAGGGCGGCGGCAAACCCGGACTGCGCCACTCCGTAGGTCTCGTCGCTACCCTTGCCGCCGCTTCGTTAGTCGCCGACCACGCCAAGGCCCGTGACTTTGCCGACCGTCTGTGGCACTCTGCCAACGTGCCCTTTGCCGACGGATACTTCGATGCCTACTACGACGGCCTGCTCCGCCTCTTCGCCTTTCTGCATCTCAGCGGCAAATACCGCGTCATCGCACCAGGGCAATAATCCTTTCACGTAGAGACAGAGAGACACTGAGCAACTGCACGAGCAAGCATGTTAACAATGAAATGTTATTGACAAAAACACCTCTCCCACAACTTTCAATCCAGAGAAAACAAAAACAGAGAAATAAGCAAAAAGCAGTGTGGAAAACACAAAAACGTGAGTTGAAGTGATCAAAGCGGTGAGTTGACAGCCTCATCTCGGTTGTTTTATAGGGTCAAACAACTGAGATGACAAGGTCAAACAACCGAGATGACCCGATGAAAAAGGTACTTTGACGAGAAATTCTCTAGAGAATTTTGCGTCAAAGTACCTTTTTGTGTTTATCAAAATTGTCACATTTTAATAACTGCTTATGTTTCAACACTTTACAAAAAGTCGCTGAGAATCGCGAAAATCGGGCCGAGGAGGGTGCCGGTTCAGAAAATCGCCTGTATTTGGGCGGAAAATTGTCAGTTTATTCAACAGATTTTATGAGTATCATCATCATGAGGACATAACCGCTAAATCCTAAACGCCGACTTTCAGGTTACAGATAAACAACGGCTGAATAATCGCCGATTGATTGAGCCCCCCAACCAATAAAACCCGCTTTGTGGCACTATGGCTTTGTGTGAGAGGCAAAAGCCTCCTTTTGCAGCTATTTTTCACAGCATAAGTTTTCGCTATGTCACGCTTTTTTAGTACCTTTGCAGATAAATACGAACTAAACAGAAATGGCAGAAATTCAACATCCAGAGGATAATTACTCCGCCTCCAACATCCAAGTGCTGGAGGGTTTGGAAGCCGTGCGCAAGCGTCCGGCTATGTATATTGGCGACATCAGTGAGAAAGGTTTGCACCATCTCATCAATGAGACCGTGGACAACTCCATCGACGAGGCTATGGCAGGTTTCTGCCACAACATCGAGGTGACCATCAACGCAGACGGTTCCTGCACCGTAGAGGACGACGGCCGAGGCATCCCTGTCGACGAGCATAAGAAACTGCACAAGAGCGCCTTGGAGGTCGTCATGACCGTGCTCCACGCCGGTGGTAAGTTCGACAAAGGCTCCTACAAGGTCAGCGGTGGTCTTCACGGCGTCGGCGTGAGCTGTGTCAACGCACTCTCCACACACATGAAGTCACAAGTCTTCCGCGATGGAAAAATCTACCAGCAGGAATACGAAAAGGGAAAGCCGCTCTATCCCGTGCGCGTCATCGGCGACACCGACAAGCGCGGCACACGCCAGCAGTTCTGGCCAGACCCCACCATCTTCACCACCACCACCTTCCAGTGGGACATCGTGGCACGCCGTATGCGTGAGCTGGCATACCTCAACGCTGGCATCAAGATCACGCTGACCGACCTGCGTCCCGACGACGACGGCAAGACACGTCAGGAAGTCTTCCACGCCAAGGACGGACTCAAGGAGATGGTGCGCTACATCGACCGTCACCGTACCCATCTCTTCGATGATGTCATCTATCTGAAGACCGAGAAGCAGGGCGTGCCCATCGAAGTGGCCATCATGTACAATACCGACTACTCCGAGAACCTCCACTCTTACGTCAACAACATCAACACCATCGAGGGCGGTACCCACGTCACGGGCTTCCGTCAGGCATTGACACGTGTGCTGAAGAACTATGCCGACAACGACCCGGCTATCTCCAAGCAGATCGAGAAAGCAAAGATAGAAGTGGCCGGTGAGGACTTCCGCGAGGGACTCACTGCCGTCATCTCCATCAAAGTTGCCGAACCGCAGTTTGAGGGTCAGACAAAGACCAAGCTTGGCAACAGCGAGGTCACCGGTGCTGTCAACCAAGCCGTCGGCGAGGCCCTGACCAACTATCTTGAGGAGCATCCGGCAGAAGCCAAGAGGATCTGCGAAAAGGTGATCCTCGCCGCCACAGCCCGTGTGGCTGCCCGCAAAGCACGCGAGAGTGTGCAGCGCAAAAGCGTGATGAGCGGTGGCGGACTGCCCGGCAAACTCGCCGACTGCTCCAACAAAGACCCGAAGAAGTGCGAGATCTTCCTCGTCGAGGGTGACTCCGCAGGTGGATCCGCCAAGCAGGGCCGCGACCGCTACACCCAAGCCATCCTGCCATTGCGCGGAAAGATCCTCAACGTCGAGAAAGTACAGTGGCACCGCGTCTTCGAGGCTGAGTCGGTGATGAACATCATCCAGAGCATCGGCGTACGCTTCGGTGTCGACGGCGAAGACGACCGCGAGGCCAATATCGACAAGCTCCGCTACGACAAGATCATCATCATGACCGATGCCGATGTCGATGGCTCACACATCGACACCCTGATCATGACACTCTTCTACCGCTTCATGCCGAAAGTCATCGAAGACGGACACCTCTATATCGCCACGCCACCACTCTATAAATGCACTTACAAAGGCAAGGTCAGCGAGTATTGCTACAACGACCAGCAGCGCCAGGCCTTCCTCGACAAATACGGCAATGGCGTAGAGGACGGAAAGAGCATCCACACACAGCGATACAAAGGTTTGGGTGAGATGAACCCCGACCAGCTTTGGGAAACCACAATGGATCCCAAGACACGCCTGCTCAAGCAAGTGACCATCGAGAACGCTGCCGAAGCCGACGAGATCTTCTCCATGCTCATGGGCGACGATGTGGAGCCCCGACGTGAGTTTATCGAGCAAAACGCTACCTACGCCAACATCGACGCGTAGTCGCGCCAGGTTCGCACCAGCGTCTTTGCGCAAAGACAAATCACACATCTATCTATAAGTTGGGCGGCCGTTACTGACCGCCCTTCTTTTTTCAACAGCAACCGGCAGATGCTCCGCCGGTGCCAATTCCCTCTCAAACCCTATCATCTATGCACCGACTCATCACCACCCTTGCCCTGGCCGCCCTGACGACTGCCGCTCACGCGCAGCAGCCGCCCATGCGCCTGTGGTACGACCAACCAGCCCGCCTCTTCGAGCAGTCACTGCCCATCGGCAACGGCAAGCTCGGAGCACTCGTCTACGGAGCGCCTGACTGCGACATCATCCACCTCAACGACATCACCTTCTGGACCGGGAAACCCGTAGACCTCAGCGTCGACAGCACGGCTCACCAGTGGATTCCGGCAATCCGCGAGGCGCTCTTCAACGAGGACTACCCCCTCGCCGACTCGCTCCAGCACCATGTCCAGGGTCACAACTCTCAATTCTACGAGCCGTTGGGCACCCTGCGCATCTATGATCTCAACGAGGGGCCGACGACGGACTACCGCCGAGAGCTCGACCTCGACAGCGCGCTGTGCCGCGACCGCTACACACGTGGCGGCGTCACCTACCGTCGAGAATACTTCGCCTCGCATCCCGACAAGGTCATTGCTGTGCGCATCAAGAGTTCCACACCAAAAGCCATCAACGTCAGACTCGCCATCGGCTCGCTCGTTCCCCACGGCACAAAGGCCGCCAACAAGCAGTTGACGATGACGGGCAACGCCGTCGGCGACCCCAACGAGAGCATCCATTTCTGCACCGTACTGCGCGCCGCCTCGCCCGACGGCACCATTGAGCACGACGACAGCACGCTCTTTGTCCGGCAGGCCAGCGAGCTGACGCTATATCTTGTCAACGAGACGAGCTTCAACGGCTACGACCGCCATCCCGTCAAGCAGGGCGCACCCTATCTCGCCAACGCCATGGACGACGCCTGGCATCTGGTCAACTACACCTACGACAGCCTGCGCACGCGCCATCTCGCTGACTACCAGCCGATCTATCAACGGTTGAGACTCAGCCTCAACGGCGCGCAGCCCAACACCGCCGAGCCCACCGACAGCATGATACGGACCTACGGACAAAGCAGTGCACGGGACAAATACCTCGAGACGCTCTATTTCCAGTACGGCCGCTACATGCTCATCTCCTGCTCACGCACCCCCGGAGCTCCCGCCGAACTGCAAGGACTGTGGAACGACAAACTCTGGGCACCCTGGCGAGGCAACTACACGATCAACATCAATCTGGAGGAGAACTACTGGCCCTGCGACGTCGCCGCCATGCCGGAGATGTTTGAACCGCTGGCCACCTTCTGCGAGAACCTCGCCAAGACCGGTCACCGCAACGCATGGAACTACTACGGCATACGCGAGGGATGGAGCTGCGGACACAACAGCGACATCTGGGCGATGACCAATCCCGTAGGCGAAAAAAACGAGAGTCCCACGTGGAGCAACTGGAACATGGGCGGCGCCTGGCTCATGCAGAACGTCTACGACCACTATCTCTACACCCTGGACGAGCACTATCTCCGCCAGACCGCCTATCCGCTCATGCGCGGCGCAAGCCGTTTCATGCTTCAATGGCTCATCACCAACCCGAAGAATCCCCAAGAACTCATCACCGCGCCGAGTACGTCGCCCGAAGCTTTCTACATCAACGCCAAAGGATATAAGGGCGCAACCATGTACGGCGGTACGGCCGACTTGGCCATCATCCGCGAACTGTTCACCAACACCTTGCAGGCTGCCCGCACGCTTGGCACCGACAAGAGCCTGCGCGACTCGCTGCAAAATGCCCTCGACCGACTCCATCCCTACGTTGTCGGACAGCGCGGCGACCTCAACGAGTGGTACTACGACTGGGACGACGAGGACTTCCATCACCGTCATCAGAGCCATCTCATCGGTCTCTATCCCGGACATCAGATCACGGTCAGCGGCACACCCCGACTTGCCGAGGCCGCCGCGGCGACACTGCGACAAAAAGGAGAACAGACCACGGGATGGAGCACAGGATGGCGCATCAACCTCTGGGCACGTCTCCACAACGGCACAATGGCCTATCACATCTATCAGAAACTTCTCGCTTATGTCGATCCCGAGCACACGCGGTCGCAGCACGGAGGCACATTTCCCAACCTCTTCGACGCCCACCCTCCCTTCCAGATCGACGGCAACTTCGGCGGCGTGGCCGGTGTTTGCGAGATGCTCATGCAAAGCCACGACGACACGATAGAGCTTTTGCCGGCACTGCCACAGCAGTGGGCCGACGGATCCATCAACGGACTGAAGGCGCGCGGCGGTTATACGGTCTCGATGGCATGGAAGAATGGACGCATCACACGATGCGAACTCACCGGCGTGCGCACCGGTAAGGTGACGCTCGTCTACAACGGTATGAAAAAGACGATCAAAGTGAAAAAGAACAAGAAAACGATTATAGAATGAGAGGCTGGCTGTTGACATTCGTTTTGTGGACAACGGTGCTGTGGGTCAATGCCCGGCAATTCAACACCCACTGGGTGGCTGCTCCCGACACCGACAGCCTGGCCCACGTATGGTTTCGCACCACGCTGCTCTCCAGCGCACGTCACCACGAGGCCCATCTCACCATTGCGACGACAGGTCTCGTCAAGGTGTATGTCAACGAAGCCAAGGTTGGCACCGCGCTCTTCTACCCGTCACGACCACAGGGCGACACGACGACCATTGCGCTGACGCTCGACGTGACACCCTATCTGCGTCCTGACAGCAACGTGGTGGCTGTGCTCTACAGCCCTGGTTTCCCTCACGCCACGCGGCGGCAGGTGTCGGCAGTCTTCTACGGCATCGACAGCAAGGGGCAACGCTTCGCCTACTTCAGCGACAATTCGTGGATTTGTCGTCATGCGGCCTCAGGACTCACAGCCGACGGACACGAGTGGGTCGACGGACGCTGGGCCGACACGCCCTGGACGGCAAGCGACTTCGACGCGGCACTGTGGCGCCATGCTGTGGAGACGACGGACGACGAAAACGCCACCGCACCCTTTGCACAACAGCAAACCGCACCCTGCAAGACCTACACTGCCTGCCTCCCTGCCGAGAAAATCGTCAGAAGCCGGGGATATAACTATTTCGACGCCAACGGCAACGAGGTGTCCTACGACTATGGCCGCGGATTCCGTGGCCTCGTCCGCCTCAACCTCCGCGAGGCACGATGGGGCGAGCAGATCGAGACCGCCGGACTGCGATACACCTGCAACGGACAGATGGACGAACAGGCCAGCCCTGTCTTTGCCATCGGATACCAGCGCAGAGTCACGGTGACGGGCGACCGATATTTCCGACGCGACCAGATCACGGAAGCAGAAGCCGTGGATGTCGCACCGATATTCATTGACAACACTTTCCAATAAGATATGAACACGAGTCTCAACAGTATTTCCATCAACGACGTCAAACTCATCCAAGGAGGCAGCTACATCGACGACGACCTGGTTCTCACAGAAAACATGAACAACCTGCCCGTCTTTCAGGAGCCCCGCCGCATGGATTTCATCCTGCTGGCGCTCTGCACACAAGGAGAGGGTGAGTACAGCGTTGACACCATCCACCATAAGGTGAGAGCCGGCGACATCATCATCATCAGCAACGGAGCCATTCTTGACTACTACAAGTTCAGTCCGGACCACAAAGAAGTGGTCATCATCATTTCCAGCCAATACTTCCACGAAGTCCTTGCCGGCGTGCACGACCTCTCGACGATGTATATCTTCTCGCGTATGCATCCTGTTTATCATCTCGACCCACAAAAGCAGCAGGACATCGTCGACTTCTTCTCGTTTATTAAGACAAAAGTCGGCGACACCAATCACCACTTCCGCCGAGAGACGGTGCAGAGCCTCCTCAAGGCTCTCATCTACGACGCAGGCAACACCATCTGGCAGTCGCAGCAACTCATGCAGACCCGTCGGGCACGCGCTGAGGACATCTTCGTGAAGTTCATCCAACTCGTCGAACAGAACTTCCGACAGGAGCGACGCGTGGGATGGTACGCCTTGCAGCTAAGCATCACACCGAAATATCTCTCCGAGATCATCAAGCAAGTCAGCCACCAGACACCCAATGAGTGGATCGATACCTACGTGACGCTTGAGCTCCGCAACTTGCTGAAAAACACGTCAAAGTCGATCAAGGAGATCACAGAGGACCTCCGCTTCGCCAACCAAAGCTTCCTTGGAAAATACTTCAAGGAGCATGTCGGCATGTCACCATCGGAATACAGGAAAAGCAGCAACTGAGGGAAACGATAGAAGAAGTCCCATCTGTAGACAAAAGCCGTCCAAAACTAACAAAGCTGAGCAAGCAGTGCGCTTGCTCAGCTTTGTCGTACAATATATCACGTTTCTATCGTTTGTTGAAGACAAAATCAAGACCGTATTTCACATATTTATCAAACTTACGATCAGAACTTATCAATGTTATCTTGTCAGTTATAGCTTGAGCTATGATAAGGCGGTCGTTAGGGTCTCTATGATCTTCCATTAAAGGAAGAGTTGAAAGTTTTTGTAAATGCTTCACAGATACAGGTACAATATCAATTCCCATATCCTGAAGCCACTCTGAAAAGTTATTGATATCAACATCCTTGCCATTACGTTTCAATGGCACCTTACCTATTTGATACAAATGAATAAGTTCATGGACGCATACCGTACTCGTCCTAAAGGCGTTTTCATAATCCATCAAAATAGCAACAACATCCCTGCTTAACTCGTCTGGCTCACGGTTAAGCATATATATAAGGATGTTGGTATCAAGGTAATATCTCATTTCAACACAGCTCTCATGTCTTTGATTTCGACATAGAGTTTATCCTTATCGTCTGAGAAAAACCATTCACCATATTTGCTGAGCTTCTTTGGCAGCAATGCCCTCAACTCTCTCTTGGATATTTTTCTTGTAGCCATAATATAGTAACATTCTATTTATCTGCAAATTTAAGTATTTGTTTTTAGAATCACAAACTTTCAGTGCTCTTTTTCTGAAGATATTCCCAAAAGCGATATTAGCTTAGAAGAAAATAAATAAGTTATAGAGAACAAGGGCACTAAGCTGCAGACCTGTCACATCGCGACTGCTGCTTTTCTTTTTCTGCCTTTAGATTTTGTCATTCGCTGAAAAGGTAGTAACTTTGCAGTGATACAGAATATCAACAACATAACATACATTTAACACTATGGCAAAGAAAGCTTTATTGATGATTCTCGATGGATGGGGAATCGGACAGCATGGCAAAGGTGACGTGATCTACAACACACCGACACCTTATCTCGATTATCTCAACGCTACATGCGCTCACTCTCAGCTCATGGCCTGCGGCGAGGACGTCGGTCTGCCAAAAGGACAGATGGGCAACTCCGAGGTAGGACACTTGAACATCGGTGCAGGACGTATCGTCTATCAGGACCTGGTGAAGATCAACAAGGCCTGCGAGACTGGCGACATCCTGAAGAACAAGGAGATCGTCAACGCTTATAGCTACGCTCAGAAGACCGGCAAGAAGCTCCACCTGATGGGACTGACTTCTACCGGTGGCGTGCACTCCAGCCTCAACCACCTCTTCAAGCTCATCGAGATCGGAAAAGAATATAACCTCAAAGATGTCTATGTACACTGCTTCATGGACGGTCGTGACACTGACCCGAAGAGCGGCAAGGGATTCATCGCCGACATCGAGAAGGTATGCAACGACAACGGCGCGCACATCGCCAGCATCGTAGGCCGCTTCTACGCTATGGACCGCGACAAGCGCTGGAACCGCGTCAAGGAGGCTTACGACCTGCTCGTCGAGGGCAAGGGTAAGCAGGCTACTGACTTGGTCAAGGCCATGCAGGAGAGCTACGACGAAGGCGTGACCGACGAGTTCATTAAGCCGATCAACAACTCCGCCGTCGACGGCACGATTCAGGAAGGCGACGTGATCATCTTCATCAACTTCCGCAACGACCGTGCACGCGAGCTCACTCAGGTGCTCACTCAGGAGGATATGCCGGCAGAGGGCATGCACACGATCAAGGATCTGCAGTACTACTGCATGACTCCGTACGATGCCAACTTCAAGGGCGTACACATTCTCTTCCCAAAAGAGAACGTTCAGGACACCCTCGGCGAATATCTCTCTAAGAAAGGTCTGCGCCAGCTCCACACAGCAGAGACTGAGAAGTACGCTCACGTGACGTTCTTCTTCAATGGCGGCCGCGAGGCTCCTTACGAGGGTGAGGACCGTATCCTCGTACACTCGCCTAAGGTGGCTACCTACGACCTGCAGCCGGAGATGAGCGCATACGAGGTGAAGGACAAACTCGTCGGCGCCATCAACACACAGCAGTACGACTTCATCGTGGTCAACTTCGCCAATGGCGATATGGTCGGCCACACGGGTGTCTACAATGCCATCGCCAAGGCCGTTTGGGCTGTTGACCACTGCGTACACGACGTCATCGAGGCTGCCAAGGCCAATGACTACGAGGCTATCATCATTGCTGACCACGGCAATGCTGACAACGCCATCAACCCCGACGGCACGCCTAACACCGCTCACTCGCTCAACCCCGTTCCGTTTATCTATGTGACGAACAACAACAGCGCCACAGTAAAGGACGGACGTCTGGCCGACGTGGCTCCTTCCATCCTGCATATCATGGGTCTGGAGCAGCCTGCTGACATGACCGGCGAGAACCTCATCAGCGACAATAAATAATCAACATACTTAATAGCCCCATCTCCGGCTCTTGACCGGAGGTGGGGCTTTTTTCATTATGAACGTACAAATAGAACCTTCCTGGAAACAATACTTGGGCACGGAGTTTGACAAGCCGTACTTTGCCAGTCTCACCCAGCAGGTGAAAGAGGAATACAAGACACAACAGTGTTTTCCGCCGGGCCATCTGATCTTCAACGCTTTCAATCTCTGTCCCTTCGACAAGGTGAAGGTGGTGATCATCGGGCAGGATCCTTATCACGAGCAGGGACAGGCCATGGGGCTGAGCTTCTCGGTGCCTGAGGGCATTGTCATGCCGCCTTCGCTTGTCAACATCTTCAAGGAGATACAAGCCGACCTCGGCAAGCCGATGCCGACAAGTGGCGATCTCACCCGTTGGGCACGTCAGGGTGTACTGCTCCTCAACGCCACGCTCACCGTCAGGGCACATCTGGCCAACAGCCATCAGCGTCTGGGATGGTCGTTCTTTACCGACGCGGCCATCAAAGCGCTCAGCGACCACCGACAGGGCATCGTGTACATGCTTTGGGGCGGATACGCGCGCAGCAAGCGCTATCTCATCAATGAGCAGCAGAACCTCGTGCTGGAGTCGGCTCACCCCTCACCGCTCTCCGCCAACCGAGGCGGATGGTTCGGCCTGCACCAGTTCTCACGCTGCAACGAATATCTCACAGCTCACGGCCAACAAGCCATCGATTGGTAGAAAGAACAAGCTATAGAGGGTCTGATTAATTATGGAACTGCATATCGTAGAAGTGGGAAACGTGCTCGTTTCCCCGGATATTTTCACTGAGAAGTTTTGTTGTGACCTACACGCCTGCAAAGGACAGTGCTGTGTGGAGGGCGACGCCGGCGCACCGGTAACCCTCGATGAGGTTGGGGAGATGGAAGACGCACTCGACGTGGTGTGGGGCGACCTCAGTGCTTCGGCACAGAGCGTCATCGACAAACAAGGTGTCGCCTACACCGACAACGACGGCGACCTGGTGACAAGCATCGTAGGCGGCAAGGACTGCGTGTTTACCTGCTATCGTGATCTCGACTTAGGCGACGGCAAGTCCGCCGTGCCCCATTGCTGTCTCTGCGCCTTTGACTGTGCTTATCGTGCGGGAAAGACGAAATGGCGCAAGCCCATCTCATGCGAGCTCTACCCTATCCGAGAGAAAAGTTTCAGCAACGGGCTCGTAGGCATCAACTACCATCGTTGGGATGTCTGCAAAGCCGCTGTGCGCAAAGGACAAGAGGAGAACATCCGGGTCTATGAGTTTCTCAAGGAGCCGCTCATCCGCCGATTCGGTAAGGAATGGTACGATGAGCTGTGTCTCGTGGCCAAGGAGCTGCTCGCCGTAGCAGAGCACAGTCCTTCCAAATAACTATTGATACATTCTAACTATCCTTTCTGGTATTGCATTTCCCTCCCTCGGGAGGGTTAGGGTGGGCTTTATTCTAACGTTAACAGCCTCTCCGCCGCATACTTCCCCATCATCTTATATCCTTCGGCATTGGGATGGAGATGATCGGGAAGATACAAGCCCGGACGCAGGGCGTGCTCGTCAGCAGGGTCACGCATGAGGTTGTCGAAGTCGAGAACGCCGTCGGCCTCATGTTGCAAGCGTATCCAGTTATTGACCAACTTACGGCCGAGCTCATGGCTGACAGAATAATAATGAGCACCTTTCATCGGCGTGATCGTACCCAGCCATACCTTCAACCCTGCCTTATGACATTTTTCTATCATCTGTTTATATGCCTCCACCAGCTCATGAGCAGTGACAATGCCGTCCTTACTGTTGCCTAAGTCGTTGATGCCCTCAAAGAGGATGACATCCGTCACGCCACGCTGCTCCAAAATATCACGGTCGAAACGCTGACGAGCAGGCTGTCCGAAGCCCACCGTGAGCACACGGTTGTTGCCAATGCCGAGGTTCAGTACACCATACTGCATGCGTTTCTTCCCTTCTTTCACCGCTTTCGCTCCTGCCACCTCGTTGAGTTGATAGCTCATCTCGTCGGGCCACCGGTTTTGATGATCGGTCGTGGAACCCTTTCCGTCGGTGATGCTGTTGCCGAGAATGGCGATAGTGCGCACGTCGCGTGTGTAGACATCAAGGGCTGCAATGTTGAACCATTTCTCATAGCGGAAGGCATGGGAGAAGTCTGTCGACGGTTTGCTCTCTCCTTTTAATATATAAGAGGTGGTGCGCGAGCCCATGTGTACGGTCGGCACCTTGGGCGCAGTCTGATAGTTGACGGTGATGGCAACGAGCTGCAAGGGCTTCAACGCAAAGCGTACGGCATCGGAAAACAAACTCTTGCCGGCCGGGACCGTCACACCACGGTGACCATTGAACGAGAGATACACGGCCTTGGCTGAGTCGACACGATGACCACCGAGAGCCGGAGCAATATACACCGAGCGCAGCACAACGGGCGTGGTGGAAAAGATATTGGAGAGCTGCAAACGAACGACATCTCCGCCTGCCGACACTTTCACGATTTGTCGCACCGAACGGTTGCTCATCTGATTGTTATAGGGCATGAAAGCCTTCACTGGCGTCTGCATGGCGGTCGCCCATGTGCCGGTCCAGTGGGGCGTGAGTTCTTTGACCACTCTCACTGCCTGATGGTTGATGCGTTCACTGTCCTCAGCAGCAGCGCTCAAGCCAAAGCCGAGAAACAAAAGAAAAAGGAATAAAGTCTTGCGTATCATGTTCTTGCCTCTTACCTATACTTCAAACTACAAGGTTACATCTCTTTTGTACTACAGAGTTACCTTAATTTTCGCACTACAAAGTTACAACTATTCTCGCACATAGCAAAAAGAAAAACGGGAGCCGACTCGCACGAGCCAGTTCCCGGAAAAAATAGAGAGAATTAAAATCAGCCCCTCACGGGCTGATAAATTCTTATGTTATTGCTTAGTTGTTGCCACCAGCCCACCATACGGGGTTGGTGTAGATATACATGCCTGCCTCATTACCTGAGCCAAAGACCTTGGCAACATTGGGGTTAGATGTGACATCGCTGTCGCCATAAGGCAAACGCAGTGGCCAGCGGTTAGAAGAACCGGATATATTGTTAGGATTCTGCATCTTCACCGGATAACTGCCATCTACATAGTCACAACGGCGTATATCGTTATAGGTCTCCAACTGCTCATCGCGTGTCTGAGCAATATACTTCTGTGTAAGAATCTCGTTGAGCGGATTGGCAGCATAGCGATCAGCTAAACCATTCAGATATGCGTCAACATCAGCAGCAGAGATTTCCGAGTCAGCTGCTGTACCCCAATCATCCATAGCAGCTCTCACAGCACTGTCAAAGTCTGACTTAGCATCCTGACCAAGACGAGCCTTGACCTCAGCAATGATAAAGTAGAGCTCTGACTTGCTGAAAAGATGGAGAGAGGAAGCACTGTTCTCAAGCCATGCAGGATAGGCCAGCGTGTTTGTAGACTGAGCCTGCTCAGCATTACCAGGAGTGCCGACACCGGCTTCTGTTTCAAAGCCATCAAAGTTGTAGATCGGTTCACGTGGGTCTTTGCGTGCCGTCAGCAAGTCTTCCACCGTCTTGGAAGATCCAATGTAGTAGCGGCTCCAATGATAAGCAGACCAAGAGTTGTCGGATGTCTTACCGTTGAAGACATCGAGATTGGCACCATCGAAACCGGCAGAAACTGCTGCCTCAGCCTCAGCGAGCACCTTGCTCAGATGTGCGGGGGTCTTGTCTGTGCCATAGGTATGCAGTAAGTAACGGGCTTTCAAAGCATGAACCAAACCTGCCCACTTGTCAAGATTACCATTGAAGATGACATCATGAGTCCCAACGGTCTTAGAACCTTGGGCGAGATTAGTCTGTGCACTGTCAAGCAGTGAGAAAATTTTGTCGTAGATATCCTTTTGACTTGTCAGCGCAGGAGTCGACTGGCCACCCAATGCCTCTGTGCAAGGAACATCACCGTGCATGTCGGTCAATATGCCCCAATTCAAGGCTTCCAATGCCTGAGCCATTCCAAGAAGATCGTCCGCGCCGTTGTTCACACCACCACGGCATTTCTCCTTGATGACTTTCAAGTTGTAGAGATTGGCATAGGTATTGTTCCACTCATTATTAAACGTGGTGCTACTAGCGACCTCGTTGACATTGCGCAACTCAGCGTTCTTCAGCTGGTTGTTACCCGTACCGAAGAGTTGTTCTGTATAGCTGGAGACATACCAAGCATAGTTACCGTCAAGGATGTTGTAAACGGTGTTTACCTCTGCGTCGGTAATCGAATAATTACCGTCGACAATGGATATGGAGCTGTGCTGCTCATCCGTGTTGATGTGGTCCATCTGGTCTTCTGAGCACGAGGCAAAGGCCAGGGCGACCAGAGCAGCTCCCATGATATATTTAGTCTTTATCATACGATATCAGTTTAAATCATGTAATGTTTAGAATGTGAGTTTAAAGCCTCCACCAAAGCTTGAAGTAGCAGGAATAGAGTAGCGCTCAAAATAGCCGCTCATGTTTCCGTTACCCTGTGAACTCTCGGGGTCGAGATCAGGCAACTTGGACCAAAGAAGGATGTTGCGGGCAAAGCCGTAGACAGAGATGTCAAGACCACCAAGCTTTGGCAAATGGTAAGACAGTGTCACATCACGAAGTTTCAGGTAGCTGGCATCATAGATACCTGCCTCTGTAACATCGTTGTAAGCCATCCAATAGTCTTGCTTGCTCACCTCTACCGTATTCTTCTGGCCGGTAGCCTCATCGATACCCTCTGCAACCATCGTACCCTCGTGATAAGGAAGTGACTCCTTGGTTGCACCGAAGTAGTTCATCGTCAGCAGCGTACCATTATAGAGTTTGCCGCCGTTCTGCCAGTCAAGAGTAGCAGCGAGAGACAGGCGCTTGTAGCTGACATTGAGGTTGAAGCCCATATTGAAGTTAGGAGAGCACTCACCGAGGTTGACGCTCGTGCCGGTTCCTTGTGGGAGACCGTTGGACAGAAGCAACTCACCATTCTCAGCACGCTTGAAGGCAACACCATAGATGTTAGGATAGGTGTAGCCAGCCTGAGCGCGAATCTGCGGCTCGACGAAGCCACCAAGGAAGATACTCTCCACACCGGGAGCAAGCTTCTTAACTTTGTTCTTCACCTTAGTGAAGTTCACTCCCAAGTCAACATTGAAGTCTTTGCTCTTTACTACATTAGCATTGACAGAGATCTCATGTGCCCAAGTTGTCATCTCACCGGCATTGGTACGCAGATACTGATAACCGGTAGAACCAGCTGTAGGCACGTCGAAGATCTGATCTTTGACATCCTGATAGCTCAGCGTATAGGCGAAGCGAATGCGGTTGTCGAAGAAGTTAAGGTCTGTACCAATCTCCCAGTTGTTAGTGTTCTGGGGCTTCAGATTGGGATCGAATTTCACGTAGTATGGCACATAAGCCTGTTGACCACCGATAGGATAGCTGATTGGCGTGTAGAGATACATACCACTGCCGTATGTAGGGACGTACATGTAGTTGTTATAGAACACACCGGCCTGACCCACCTGAGCCAAAGATGTACGCAACTTACCATAGGAAAGAATGTGATTGCCTTTCAGACCGGGAAGCTCTGTAAAGATCCAGCCTAAAGAAACTGAAGGATAGAAGAAACTGCGATTGCCACGAGGCATAGTGGAAACAATGTCGTTACGGCCTGTAGCTGTGAAGAACAACTGATCTTTCCATGCCAGACTCAACTGTCCAAACGTACCGATCGTGCGCTCTTGCTGTCCATACTCACTGTGAACATCGATGCTGGAAGCATTATCGATGGTCGGCTGGCCATACCAGGCAAGTCCAGAGCCATCGTAGTCCCAATAGCGACGATACTCGTGATTGAACTCATTACCAAGCAAAAAGCCAAAGTCCCACTCTTGCTGAGCACCCCACTTAGCAGTAAAGTTGACAGTGAAAAGGTTATTGAAGATATTGGTCTGAACACCAGTGTTCTCCACTTCACCTTTAGAATTGTAGGCAGAACCTACTTCTGCAATCGTTTTATTGTTTGTGGTGTAGACATCTTCACCGGCCTGCTCACGGAAAACGAGGTTATAGTTCTCACCCCAATTGATCTTCGGACGATACTCTACATAGGCATTGCCGAACACGCGGTTGGTATGCTGGAAGAACTCGTCATTGTCAGCAAACCAATAAGGATTATCAAAAGAAGTGCTACGGAAGCTGATCTGACTGGTCGGATCATTGGGGGCGTGGTTGGGCACTCCTTTGAGATCAAACTCAACAGGTGCGGAATAGACCACGTTTACAATACCATTGTTAGCACCCGGAGCAGATTTAATTCTCACGGCACTGTAGTTGGCAGAGAAACCTGTCTTCCACTGATCGTCAATCTTCCAGTCTACGGCACCGCGCGCACCGGTACGTGTCATGCCTGTAGAAGGAATGATACCCGTCTGATAAGTATCACTGATACTGAAAGAATAGTCAAGGCCATTCTTGTTCTGGCTGATGCCAAACGTAGAGTTCTGTGTGAAACCCGTGCGGAAGAAGTCACCCACATTGTCGTGTACTTCTGGAGTCACCCAACCGTCAAGACCCGCAGCCGCATATTTGGGGTTATAGAACTGTCCTTTGTGGGAAGACAGGTCGCCATTGGTGTATTTGTTATTGGTGTTACCGCCGTATGTTGCATCATTAGGCAGATCTGCAATCTTCGGACCCCAGCTCATGGATGTCGTCGGATCGTAAGCACCGACTTTATTACCTTGTGCATAGACATCCTGATGCTCGAACTTACGGCTCAAAGTAGAAGCACTTAAGTCTGTGGAGAATGTGATGACGGGTTTTGAAGTAGCTTTGCTGCCACGCTTCGTGGTGATGAGCACAACACCATTAGAGGCACGGAGACCATAAAGGGCAGAAGCAGCCTGACCCTTCAACACACTGATCGACTCAATGTCGTCCGGATTGATATCAATTGTACGGCTGGCATAGTCTGCACCCGTCACAGACTGCCCTGTAGAGAAGTCTGGCTGAGAGGAGATAGGCATACCATCCACAACATACAAAGGCGTGTTGTTGCCGTCGAATGAACGGGCACCACGAATGACAATTTGTGCAGAAGCACCAGGAGCACCGGAGGATGTACGGATATCCACACCCGTCAGCTTGCCCTGCATGGCACTTGCCAAAGAGGAAGTACCTGCCACGTTCAGGTCACTGGCCTTCAACTCCTGAGCATCATAGCCCAAGGACTTTTTCTGACGAGTGATACCCATCGCAGTCACCACGACTTCATCAAGCGTCTTGTCGTTGGAAGATAGCTGAATCTTGAGATTGTTTGCAGCCTTCACCGTCTTGTCTTTCATACCAAGATAAGAGACTCTCAGGTTGGAACCTGGCGCTACATTGAGTGTGAACTTACCGTCCACATCTGTTACAGTACCTGTCTTTGTGCCGGCAATCGTCACGGCTGCACCCACAATAGGCTCACCGTCCTCGGCCGAGACTACGGTACCACTAATCGTTGTTTGAGCTAATGCCCCGCCCAAGAAGAGGAAGAAGCAAGCTAAAAACATCATTAGTCTTTTTTCCATATACTCTCTCTTTTAGTTAATTAATTGTATGATATGTATCCAATATTCTCTCTAATACGACACCAAAGCTCAAAGGCAACAAAAAGTCAATCTAAAAGTTTGTTCGTATACAAAACGATTCTTGCAATAGTCTTCTTACGACATATTACATTCTCTCTATTACTTTTGCAAAATTAAGGGATAATGATGAAAGAAAGAAGAAATCACGTTAAAAATATGATTCTATTAACATAAATTAGTCAACAAAGTGATAGTTGTGTATAAAAATAAAGCTTTTATAGACTTTACACTTACATTTCATCGTATAAAAGTCTATAAAAGCTTCGACTTACAAGCTACAGTCATATACGTGGGCTTATTTTCCTAATATCACCTTATGATGGTTGACAATGTAAATACCTTTTGGCAAAGCAGCAGGATCTGTACCCATATTCTGACCGGAAAGGCTGTAAATACATGACGAAACGCCGTTGGATTGCGGCAGTGCACTGATTCCTGTCGTCACAGCTCTTGTGATATACACGTCATCAAGGAAGAATCGACCGGTAGCAATAAATGTCAGAGAGCAAGAGCCCTTGCCCACAATATGATAAGTATAGGTTTGCCACTGCCCTTTCTGCATGGTAGTCATGATCGTTGCACCCTTGGCTTCAGTAAACTGAGCATCGGACTGACTCAAGAATAATTGCAAGTCAGTACCTTCACTCTTCGTATTCCAACCTGCCAAACGAAAGGTTAGTGTCACTGTATCACCGGGAAGTGTAAAATAAGGAGTAGTAACGATAAACGTCTTATCAGCAGCGCTGCCACTACTGCCAAAGCGTGCACAATGATCACCTGCGTAAGCCTTACACTTAGGATTCCAGCCTTTCAAATCCGACAGAAAGCTACCATTAGCTATCGCCCCATTGAAACGTCCGTCATTGCCACCAGTACTTTTGCAATTGGAGAAGGTTTCCTTGAGTAAATACTCTCCTTCTTCTTGATTGGTGGCAAGAGAAAGATCAGGCGAATAAGTAAAGGAAGCTAACCCATCACCGTCGACATCAATATTTGTCACACTGCAATGCAGCAGCCTACTGCCGTCGTAATTGTCATGAAAGAGCTGTGTCGCCGGCGAGGAGCTATCAGAGAAAATGTTGCGGGAGCCATAAGGATAAGTGTCGTGAGCGACCGTTGAGTGCGTCGACAATCCGTCGGCAGGAACTAAAGCGAGGTGAAGGTGATCGCCGTAATAGTCATTATACAGTCCGAGTGTATTGACGGCATTGGCTTCCCATGCGTCTTTGTCATAGTCGACATGGGTGATGAGCACGCCACTTCCAGGAAGTTGCCGGTCAAAGCCAACAGGCTGGCGGTTTTCTAAAAGGAAGTATTCGTTTGCATATTGCGGATGCCGGATCAGATAAGCTTGTCCTCCATCGGCGAGCGGTTTCATATCCTTGACCTCCACGGAATTATTTCCCAACTCTACAGGGGAGAGCCAGCCGCATGTCATCTTCTCATAGGCTGTATATCCGGCCGGAAGATACCCGTCACCATTGTAGTTGCCATAGTCCATCAAGTCCCAGGCATCCATGGCAAAACTACCTTTGTCCTGAACGTCATAGACATCGGGGAAACCCATGCAATGGGAGAACTCGTGACAGAACGTGCCGATGCCGGCAATCTTTCCATCATATTTCAACTCATTGGAACAAGCATAGGTATTGATCTTCGTGCCGTTGATCTTCAATACTTTCCTGTCTTCTTCCAAAGTAAACATCAAAGGCCATATCAGACTGTCGTTGGAGGAGTCGTAGTCATTCTGCCCATATCCGGCAAAAAGAACAAAGACTTCCTCCGCCTCACCGTCACCATCCCAGTCATAACGCGAGAAATCAATACTGTCCTGCACGCCCTTGCATGCCTCAATCACCATATCACCGATGTTCTTCTCATCGTCATTTCCATAATACTCATAAGGCTGAGACATCATCACCGGCCCCGCCACGTCGAAGTCCAAGATGAACTTGCCTCCACTCTGTGCCTTGAAATAATCGCGGACAGAACCTTGGAAGCCATTGTCGTGATAGTCAGGAGCATTGGTGATCTTGCGATAGAGTGCCACCGGATCAGCCATGCTGAACCGCTTATTAGGAAACTCTGCAAGGATCACAAGACCGTGCTTGTTTCCAGAAAAAATAGGGGACGCAGCCGCAGTGCGACGGACAGAAGAAGCAAAGCGACGGGATGCTGACACATATCTCTTTGCCGCGCTCGCCACAATACTGTCTCTTGAAATCCTCTGATAACGTCCCGTCGCTTTATTCAGAACATAGCAAGTGCCGTCAACAGCACGCGCATATCGTATGCGCTCGTCGCCCAAGAATTCCACGTTTACAGACTTACCATCGTTTGTAAGCACTTCTTTCCAATGACCACGACGAGCTGGAACTGCCATCATCAGCATGAAATGGCAACAAGTAAGCAATAGGAAAAGGGAGCGTAAAGGATGTTTCATAACATGAAAGGATTAGTTTTTCTCTATATTTTCAAACAACGTCTGCCATAAGTCATCGACAAGGTTGTTAGAAAGGACTTCGCTTACTCTATATTCTCAAACAGTGTAGGCTGTAAGTCTCCCAGGAGATTAAAGGTTTTGCGGTGGTAGGGTGAGATGCCATGATCACGGATGGCCAACCGGTGCTCCCGTGTGGGATAGCCTTTGTTCTTCTTCCAGCCATAGACAGGATATTTCCGGTCGAGCTCATCCATATAGTCATCGCGAAAGGTCTTGGCCAAGATGCTGGCCGCAGCGATGGCCTCGTACTTCCCGTCGCCTTTGACAATACACTGATAAGGCAAAGGCTGACGACTGTCGCGCTTCGGAAAGACACGCTTTTGTCGTGGTTGGCACGCTTCGTCGGCAATAGGAACATAGGGATCAAAGCGGTTGCCGTCGATAATGAGCTTGTCTGGTCTGACCTTTAATTGGTCGAGGGCGCGGTGCATGGCCAGGAAACTGGCGTGTAGAATATTGATCTCATCGATTTCCTCCGGTGTGACAATACCGACAGCCCACGCCACAGCATCATGCTCAATGACCTTTCGAAGCTCGTAGCGTTTCTTGGCTGTGAGCTGTTTCGAGTCATTGAGCAGCGGATTGTCGTAGTCACGCGGCAGGATGACGGCGGCAGCATAGACACTACCCGCCAGGCATCCGCGGCCGGCCTCGTCACAGCCGGCCTCTATGCAATCAGTATAATAATGTGGTAACAATTGGAATGTAGATGGATGAGTGATAAATGATGAGCGATGAATGTTGAGTATTGAATGACGAATGACCCATGACAAATGCTCAGAACATCTTGCGCACGCGGTCAATGCCGGCAACAAGCGTGTCGATCTCCTCCTTGGTATTGTACAACGCAAAGGAAGCACGCACGGTTCCCAACACCCCCAGACGATCCATCAACGGCTGCGCACAATGGTGACCCGTACGCACAGCAATGCCCAGACGGTCAAGGAGAGTGCCCAAATCCATGTGGTGGATATTGCCTACATTGAAGCTGACGACAGCGTCGTGGAGTTGAGAGTTGAAAGTTGAGAGTTGAGAGTTGAAAGTTGAGAGTTGAGAGTTGGAAGACAAGTGTTGAGAGTTGGAAGACAAGAGTTGACTATTCTTGCCAACTGCATCAAAGCCATAGCCCTCTTTCCTACGGTTGTAATCATTCTCATCTCTCAACTCTTCAACTCTCAACTTTCCATAGATTTTCATCTCCGGTATCTCCTGAAGCCGCTGAATGGCGTAGCGGGTGAGTTCCTGCTCATGAGCCGCAATGTTGTCCATCCCTAACTTCGTCACGTAGTCAAGTGCCATGGCGAGTCCATGCGAGGCAATATAGTCGGGCGTACCGGCCTCAAACTTCAAAGGCGGACGCTCGAAGGTGGTATGCTCAAAGCTCACGTGCTCAATCATCTCACCACCCCCCTGATACGGCGGCAACTTCTCCAGCCAAGCCTCTTTGCCATAGAGCACGCCAATGCCTGTGGGACCATAGACCTTGTGTCCGCTGAAGACAAAGAAATCGCAGTCGATGTCCTGTACATCCACCTTGAAGTGGGGCGCACTCTGAGCACCGTCAATCATCACGGGCACACCATGCTCGTGGGCAATGCGCACGATGTCCTTCACAGGATTGACCGTACCAAGGACGTTGCTCACATGACAAACCGATACGATGCGTGTCTTCTCAGTGAAAAGGCTTCTATAAGCCTCCATGTCGAGGATGCCGTCATCGCTCATCGGTATGACCTTAAGCACAATGCCCTTCTTGCGTGCTTGCAATTGCCAGGGCACGATATTGGAGTGGTGCTCCATTGTGGAGACGATGACTTCATCGCCTTCCTGCATACACTCGTCAGCGAAAGTGCTGGCCACCAGGTTCAGTCCCTCGGTGGTGCCACGGGTGAAGACGATCTCTGTGGTGGACTTGGCATTGAGAAATCGTCGTACCGTTTCACGTGCCTGCTCATGCAACTCGGTAGCCTGCTGGCTCATCCAGTGCACGCCCCGGTGTACATTGGCATTGACATTGAGGTATTCTTCGCGCATAGCGTCCAAGACACAGAGTGGTTTCTGTGTCGTAGCCGCGTTGTCGAAATAGACCAACGGCTTGTCGTAGACTTTACGCGACAATATCGGGAAATCTTCCCGCACTTGATTGATATCGTACATAGCTAAATAGTTGAGAGTTGAGAGTTGAAAGTTGAGAGTTGAGAGTTGAGAGTTGAAAGTTGAGTGCTAAAGAGTTGAAAGTTGAGTGCTAAAGAGTTGAAAGTTAAAGATAAATGCAGCAAAGATAGAGCTACGCATACCCCTCTATCCTACGGTTCAAATAACTCTCAACTCTTCAACTTTCAACTCTCAACTCTTTTTGATTTTGCAATTCTCACAGTTGCCGAGCTCACCGCGGAAGCGCTTCTCCACGAGGTGATGGAGCCGGTCGCGCAAGGGTTCGAGCTTGATCTGGTCAATGACCTCACCAACGAAAGCGAACTCCAGAAGCAACTTAGCCTCATGCTCGTCGATACCGCGCTGCTGCATATAGAAAAGCGCAGCGTCGTTGAGCTGTCCCACCGTAGAGCCATGCGCACACTTCACGTCGTCGGCATAGATCTCCAGCATCGGCTGAGTGTACATCCGCGCCGTCTTTGTCATCACAAGATTCTGATTTGTTTCCTGCGATGTTGTCTTCTGACTGCCATGCCGAACGAGCACTCTACCGGCAAAGGCACCGACGGCCTGCCCGTCGAGCACATATTTATAGAGTTCATGCGAATCGCAGTGTCCCACCTGATGATCGATGAGCGTGTTGTTGTCGACATGCTCACTGTGGTCAGCAATGACGCAGCCGTTGCACCAGCACTCAGCGCCCTCGCCCTTGAAGACCAGGTCGAGTTTGTTGCGTGTCACGCCATTTCGTAGTGTGATGACATTATGATTAAAGCGGCTGTTGGCCTGCTGCTCGACATAGACGTTGGACACACGTGTATTCTTCTCGTGAGTCTGCTCCAGACAATAGAGGTCGAGACCGGCATTGTCGCCAACATAAGCCTCGATGACCTGCGTGCCAAGGAAGTGACGGTCGTCGGCGGAGTCGTCGCAGAAGAGGAACTTAGCCTCACTGCCTTCGTCCATGACAATGAGTACACGGCGGTTGACCATCAGATCCACGTCAGAGCGCAGGATGTTCACCACCTGAATGGCACGGTCCACTTTGACATTCTTCGGCACATAGACAAAGAGACCGTCCTGCGCCAGCATGGTGTTCAGCGCGGTCACCGCGTCCTCTTCAGTCTTGGCGATCTTACCATAGTACTTCTCCACGAGGTCGGGATGGTTGTGCGCCGCGTCGCAAAGACTCTCCACGACGACGCCCTCGGGCAATTGCGCCTTGGGCAGTGCCTTCTTATAGAACTGGTCGTTGACGACAAAATAGAGAGAAGTGCTGAGGTTGGGTACATCACAATGGAAGACATCGTAAGGGTTGACCGGGATGTCAATGCGGTTGATGTTCAGTCCATAGTCGGGTGCGAAGAGTTCCTGCATGTCGGTGTACTTATATCGCTCAACCTTGCGTGAGGGAAAGCCCTGCCGCTTGAAGTCCTCAAAAGCCTTGTCGCGCAGCGCGTTGAGCACAGGCGCGCTGTGCCCGGCAATCATCTGCCGCGTCTGGCTGTAGAGGTCGATATATTGTTGTTCTGCTTGAGTCATACGCCAACCTCCTTATTTACCATATTTAGCGTCAGCCTCTTCCTTGATCCAGTCGTAGCCGCGCTTCTCTATCTCCTTGGCGAGCTCTGGACCTTCGGTCTTGACGATACGACCATTGTACAGCACGTGCACAATGTTGGGCTTGATCATGTCGAGCAACCGCTCGTAGTGCGTGATGACGATAATGGACTTCTTCGGGGTGAAGAGCTTGTTCACACCATCAGCTACAATACGCATGGCGTCGACATCCAATCCTGAGTCAGTCTCGTCGAGGATACTCAACTGTGGGTCGAGCATTGCCATCTGAAAGATCTCGTTGCGTTTCTTCTCACCACCTGAGAAGCCCTCGTTGACGGAGCGGCGTGAGAGTTTGGCGTCGAGCTCCACGATCTCACGCTTCTCGCGCATAAGCTTCATGAAGTCGGCAGCCGTCAGCGGCTCCAAGCCCTGATACTTCCGTTTGGCGTTGACGGCGGCCTTCATGAAGTTGACCATCGACACGCCGGGGATCTCCACAGGGTACTGGAAACTGAGGAAGAGCCCCTCGCGGGCACGGTCTTCGGGCTTCATCTCCAACAGATTCTTACCATTGAAGATGGCCTCGCCCTCGGTGACGGTGTAAAGCGGATTTCCGGTAAGCACAGCAGACAGCGTAGACTTACCCGAACCGTTAGGTCCCATGATAGCGTGAATCTCGCCGTCGGCGACGGTGAGGTTGATACCTTTTAATATCTCTTTGCCTGCAATAGAGGCATGTAAGTTCTTTACTTCTAACATTGTTCTAATCTATTCTAAGTTTGTTTATCCTACGGTTCCCTCCAAAGAGACGGACAGCAGTTTCTGTGCCTCCACGGCAAACTCCATAGGCAGCTTGTTGAGCACCTCCTTGGCATAGCCGTTGACGATGAGCCCGACGGCATCCTCTGTGGGGATACCGCGCTGATTGCAATAGAAGAGCTGATCCTCGGAAATCTTAGAGGTCGTCGCCTCATGTTCCACAATGGCGGTGTCGTTGTGAATGTCCATATAGGGGAAGGTATGCGCACCGCAGTCAGAGCCCAGCAGCAGAGAGTCGCACGAACTGTAGTTACGGGCATTCTCGGCACCCGTTGCCACTCTCACAAGCCCACGATAGGAGTTTTGGCTGTGCCCGGCAGAGATACCCTTTGAGATGATCGTGCTCTTGGTATTCTTGCCGATATGGATCATCTTCGTACCCGTGTCGGCTTCCTGATAGTTGTTGGTCACGGCCACACTGTAGAACTCAGCCTGCGAGTTGTCGCCGCGCAGGACGCACGATGGATACTTCCACGTCACGGCCGACCCCGTCTCTACCTGTGTCCAGCTGAGCTTTGAGTTGACACCACGGCAGTCACCACGTTTGGTGACGAGGTTGAGGACACCACCTTTACCATGCTCATCGCCGGGATACCAGTTCTGCACAGTAGAGTACTTCACCTCAGCATTGTTCATCACCACGATCTCCACGACAGCAGCATGGAGCTGATTCTCGTCGCGCATCGGTGCCGTACAGCCTTCGAGATAGCTCACATAAGCATCGTCATCGGCAATGATCAGCGTACGCTCAAACTGTCCGGTGTTGCGGGCGTTGATGCGGAAGTAGCTGCTCAGCTCCATCGGGCAGCGCACGCCTTTGGGAATATAGACAAAGCTACCGTCAGAGAACACTGCCGAGTTGAGTGCCGACGTGAAGTTGTCGCGATAGGACACCACACTGCCGAGATACTGACGCACGAGGTCAGGATGCTGCTTGACGGCCTCACCGATACTGGAGAAGATGATACCCTTCTCAGCTAACTGTTTCTTGAAGGTTGTCTTCACCGACACCGAGTCCATGACAGCGTCGACAGCCGTACCGCTCAATGCGAGGCGCTCCTCCAAGGGGATGCCAAGTTTGTCGAAAGTCTTCTCCAGCTCGGGATCTATCTCCTTGTTTTTAGGCTTCTTGGCCAACGGATCGGCATAGTACGAGATAGCCTGAAAGTCGATGTGCGGCACATGCACGTGGCCCCATGTGGGCACGGGCAGCGTGAGCCAATAGCGGTAAGCCTTCAAACGAAAGTCGAGAAGCCAGTCAGGCTCGCCTTTCTTCTGCGAGATCAGACGTACCACATCCTCGTTGAGTCCTTTAGGGATGATGTCTGTATGGACATCGGTGGTGAAGCCGTACTCGTACTTCTGCTCCGCCACTTCCCTGACGAACTTGTTCTTTTCTTTATCGTTGATTTGTATTTCCATAAATGATAATATATAGAGATTGGAAATATGACACCATTGTCGTCAGCCTCAAAGCGACAAACAACGTGCCACATGGCTTGGGACAAGTCAAAGCGGTCACAAATGTGGTAATTTGTCAAGCTTCTGTCCTTGTCGGCAATATTGAAAAAGCAGGGGCGCAACAGATCTGACCTATTGCGCCCCCACCCTATATTCTGTTCGATACACCTTATTATATATATAGGTGCCGCGCACCTCTCGCCGCCGTTTAGAGCTTCTGCTCTACCTCCACCTCAGTGAAGGTCTCGAGCTGGTCACCCACCTGGATGTCGTTGTAGTTGACGAGCGAGATACCGCACTCCAGTCCGGCGGCAACCTCTTTGGCATCGTCCTTATAGCGTTTCAGGGCAGCAATAGGAGCTGTGTGTACGACAATGCCGTCGCGAACCACACGGGCCTTGTCCTTGTTGTGGACTTTGCCTTCGGTGACAAGACCACCGGCAATGGTTCCCACCTTGGAAATCTTGAAGACCTGCTTGACCTCTACCTGTCCGGTGACGATTTCCTTCTTCACCTTGTCGAGCATACCGACCATAGCAGACTTTACGTCGTCGATGGCATCGTAGATGACTGAGTAAGTGTTGATCTCCACACCGTCGTTGTCGGCGAGCTTACGGGCAGCAGCCGAAGGACGTACCTGGAAGCCTACGATGATGGCATCGGAAGCATCGGCCAGTGTGACATCGTTCTCCGAGATCTGGCCGACGGCCTTGTAGATGACCTTGACCTGTACCTTCTCGGTAGACAGCTTGATGAACGAGTCGCTCAGAGCCTCCACGGAACCGTCGGTATCACCCTTGACGATGATGTTCATCTCGTGGAACTCACCACGCGCGATACGGTGCGAGATGTCGCTCAGTGTCAGACGGGTCTGTGTACGCAGGCTCTGCTCACGCTGGAGTTGCTCACGCTTGTTGGCGATATCGCGCACCTCCTGCTCTGTGTCAAGCACATGGAACTGGTCGCCGGCCGTCGGTGCGCCATTCAGACCGAGTACGATAGCGGGCTCGGCAGGCTTCACGTCGTCGATGCGCTGGTTGCGCTCGTTGAACATAGCCTTGACACGGCCCCAGCTGGTACCGGCGATGACATAGTCACCCACATGGAGCGTACCATTGCTCACCAATACTGTGGACACATAGCCACGGCCCTTGTCGAGCGAGCTTTCGATGACCGTACCGGTAGCCTTGCGGTTGGGGTTGGCCTTGAGGTCGAGCATGTCTGCCTCCAAGAGCACCTTGTCCATCAGGTCATCAACACCGATACCCTTCTTGGCACTGATCTCCTGGCACTGATACTTACCGCCCCACTCCTCGACGAGGAGGTTCATCTGTGCCAAGTCCTCACGTATCTTGTCGGGATTGGCTCCCGGCTTATCAATCTTGTTAATGGCAAACACCATCGGCACACCGGCAGCCTGACAGTGGGCGATGGCCTCCTTGGTAGTAGGCATCACGCTGTCGTCGGCAGCAATGATGATGATGGCAATATCCGTCACCTGTGCACCACGTGCACGCATGGCGGTGAAGGCCTCATGACCCGGCGTGTCGAGGAACGTCACCTTGCGGCCGTTCTTCAGTGTGACACTATAAGCACCAATGTGCTGGGTGATGCCACCAGCCTCACCGGCGATGACGTTGGTATTGCGAATATGGTCGAGCAACGATGTCTTACCATGGTCGACATGACCCATGACGGTCACGATCGGCGCACGTGGCACGAGTTCGCTCTCGTCGTCCTGCTCCTCGCTGACAGCCTCCTGTACCTCAGCACTGACATACTCGGTCTTGAAACCGAACTCGTCAGCCACCAGGTTGATGGTCTCAGCATCGAGGCGCTGGTTGATAGAAGCCATCACGCCAATGCTCATCAGTGTGGAGATGACCTGGTTGACACCTACGTTCATCATCGTGGCAAGTTCAGAGACGGTAACAAACTCCGTCAGTTTCAGCGTCTTGCTTTCCTTCTTCTCGGCACGTGCCTCCTGGTTGAGTTTCTCCTGCACAGCCTCGCGCTTCTCCTTACGATACTTAGCGCCCTTCTTGGTCTGGCTCTGCTTACTCGTCAAGCGGGCAAGCGTCTCCTTGACCTGACGTGCTACATCCTCCTCTGTAACCTCAGCGGGCTTCTGTCCACCGCGCTTGCGGTTCTTCTTTTTCTTGCCCTGTCCATTGCCATTGCCTTGTTGGTTGGCAGCAGCGTTGATGTCGACACGGTCCTTGTTGATGCGCTGGCGCTTCTTGTGGTCGTTGTTGCCACCGTTGCCACCGTTCTGCTTGGCCTCGCGCTCACGACGGCGCTCTTCCTTGGATTTCTTCTTCGGACGTGTGCTCTGATTGATGGAGTCGAGGTCAATCTTTCCGAGTACGTTGACCTTTGGCGTGCTGAGGATCTTCTTCTCGCTGGAGAGTTGGAACACCTTGCTGCCCGGCTTGGGCTCAACGACCTCAGCCACCTTCACGGCAGCGATCTTTGGAGCGGCAGGCTTCTGAGCGGGTTTCTGCACGCTCTCCTGTGCTGCGGTCTTCACCGGCTCTTGCTTCTGCAGAGCGTTGGCGGCTTTCTCCACATGGTTCTCTGCCTTGGATTCCTGCTTTGCGGGCTCAGTCTTGGCCTGCTCGGGCTTTGGATTCTGCGACTGCGGCTTGGCAGCTACGTTGTCAGCAGGTTGCACACGTGCTGGTTGCTGCCCGGCTTTCTGCTGAGCAGGAGCAGGCTGAGGATGACTGACGGCAGCAGTCGTCGGCTCTGCTTTCTTGGGTTGGGAAGCATCAGACTTGATGACCACCGGTTTCTTGCCTACTGTGCTGAGGTCAATCTTGCCCAGCGGCTTGTAGGTCTGATGACCTGTGCCCTCCAGCACACTGCTGCCAGCGCGTGTATCTGATGGCTTAGCGGTCTGCGGACGCTTCTTGTCCTTCTTCTTACCAAAGAGCTTCTCGGCGTCGGTGCGCAAGGCTGCATCTTGCTTGAAAGCTTCGACGAGCGCAGCGTGCTGACGCTCATTGAGCTTGTAGCTAAGATCGGCTTTGACCTCGCCCAACTCGCTCTTCTTTTGCAGGAATTCAACTGCCGTTTGCATTCCTATGTTTAATTCTCGTAATGCTTGGTTTAATCTGATGCTCATATACCCTGATATGTTCTACTTTCGTTTAAATTAATAAATGTGTGATGTGTGCGCCGTGCGGAGCAGCCTGTTAGTTCTCAAACTCCTTGCGCAGCACCTCGAGCACATGGTCGACGGTCTCTTCCTCCAAATCGGCCTTCTCCACCAGCATCTCGCGGGGAGCATTGAGGACTGCCTTGGCGGTCTCGAGTCCTATGCCCTTGATGGCGTCTATAATCCACTGGTCGATTTCGTCGCTGAACTGATCGAGATAGACATCGTCCTCCTCCGGATTCTGCTCACCGTCCTTGACCACACGGTACACGTCGATGGTGTATTCGGTCAGCATGGAAGCCAACTTGATGTTCAGACCGCCACGGCCGATGGCCAGGCTGACCTGATCGGGCTGAAGATAGACGTCGGCCTTCTTGTTCTCTTCGTCGATGGTGATACTCGTCACGGTAGCAGGACTCAACGCACGCTGGATAAACAGCTTGGTGTTGGCCGTCCAGTTGATGACGTCGATGTTCTCATTGTTGAGCTCGTGCACAATGCCGTGGACACGGCTGCCACGCACACCGACGCAAGCGCCTACCGGATCGATACGGTCGTCATAGCTCTCGACAGCCACCTTGGCACGCTCACCGGGCATGCGCGCGATCTTCTTGATGGCAATCAGGCCGTCGGCGATCTCGGGAACCTCCTGCTCCAGCAGTCGCTGCAGGAAGGTGGGACTGGTACGGGAGAGTATGATCTTCGGATTGTTGTTCTCGTTGTCGACACGCTCGATGACGGCGCGCACGGTCTCGCCCTTGCGATACATGTCGCCGGGGATCTGCTCGCTCTTGGGCAGGATGAGCTCGTTGTTGTCGTCGTCGACGAGGAGCACTTCGCGCTTCCACACTTGATAGACCTCAGCGGCCATGACCTGGCCGACCTTGTCCTTGTATTTGTTGTAAAGCTGATCGTGCTCCAGTTCCAGCACCTTGCTGGCCAGTGTCTGACGCAGCGTGAGGATGGCACGGCGGCCGAACTTGGCGAAGTCGACTGACTCAGACACTTCCTCACCCACCTCGTAGTCGGGCTCTATCTTGCGTGCGTCGGTGAGACTGATCTCTTTGTTTTCGTCAGCCACCTCGCCGTCAGCGACAACCACACGGTTGCGGTAAATCTCAAAGTCACCTTTGTCGGGGTTGACGATGACATCAAAGTTTTCGTCGCTGCCGTAGATCTTTGCCAGCACGTTGCGGAAGCTTTCCTCCAGCACGCTCACGAGCGTGGTACGGTCGATGTTCTTGGTATCCTTAAACTCCCGGAAGGAGTCGATCATCGACACTTGCTCGTCGTCTTTCTTTCTTGCTACCATATATATTTTTCTTTATTGTTTCTCGTTGCCTAAGGCTGTGCCAAGACCTGTGTCCGGCTCAAGCCCTGTGCTTATTTGAAGTTGATGAGATACTTGGTGTATTTCACCTCATCCATGTTGAAGTTGTGGTCCACGTCCATCTTCACAGGACGTTTCTTGCCTTCAACTTTCACTTTTTCGTTGACAGTGACCACAAAGTTGCGTCCGTTGACACTCTTCAGGATGCCGCGCACCTTCTGTCCGTCAGCCTGCAGCACTTCCACGGGCTCGCCCACGAAGTTGTGGTACTGCTGTTCCACCTTGAAAGGCTGTCCGAGTCCTGCCGACCCCACTTCGAGTTCATAGTCCTCGTCATCGCGGCTGAGATGGTCCTCGATATACTGGCTCAGCTGTGCGCAGTCTTCGATCCACACGCCGTCGGCATGATCAATTTCAACTGTAATCTTGTCATCGGGCGTAACATTGACATCCACCAAGAAGTAGTCTTTGTCCTCCAGCCACTCATTCACTAATTGTTTTACGACGTTCTTGTCTATCATATCATGCAGTTAAAAAACATGCGTTTATAAAAAAATGAGGAGCTCTCGGGAGCCCCTCATTCCACTGAACACTGCAAAGTTACTATTTTTTTTTCATATTCCATTCACTCGACCATACTTTTTTGCTTTCCCACTGCTAAAATACTGTGTTTTCATGCGAAAAAGTATGAAGTGCAAGCTCTTGGCTATTTTTTCTGCTTTTCACCCACCGTGAGAATACCAGCATAGCGCTTTGGATCCTTGAGCAAGGCATAGGCTGCCTGCACTTGCTTGTCGTAGCGCAGCGTGTTGAGGATGGCACCGCGCTGATAGTAGTAAGCCGAGACGATGTCACTGGCAAGCAACTGTTTGATGCCTTCTTTGTTGAAGTCGAGATCCTTGGCAAGATTGTGTTTCAGCTTTTTCTTCAAAGCCTCGAATTCTGGCTTGGCGTCGTCGTAATATCCCTCAAACTTCGCCACTTTTTCAAGGTTGTCGAGGGTTTTCTCGCTCATGGCGTCGTATTTAAAACGACTGTTGAGCACGCGCTGCTTAAACTCGTTGTAGTCGGCATCGCTAAGGTCGAACGTAGCGGCAGACCCGATGGTGGGATGCTTGGCGATATAATCAATCTCGTAGCTGGAGACAAGCTCGTCGGAGTCTTTCACCGCAGCAAGGTAATAAGCGAGGTTTGACATAGAGTCGGCCTTTACTTCTATGTCCGGTATGATGCCGCCGCCGTCCATCACCTTACGTCCGTGGGCTGTGTAGAAGGTGCGCTTAAGCGAGTCGGCTACGACTTCGGTAGAACCGCCGTTGGCATGTTTATAGGTGATCTTCTGGATACAGCGGCCCGAAGGAATATAATATTTGTTGGTCGTCAGCTTCATCTTGCCGTTGTAAGGCAGATCCATCACGGTCTGAACAAGCCCTTTGCCGTAGGTCTTCGTACCCATGACCACGGCTCGATCCATATCCTGCAAGGCACCGCTGGTGATCTCTGAGGCAGACGCACTGCTGCCATTGACGAGCACCACCACGGGCATGATGGTATCGACTGGCTCCACTGTAGTGAAATAGTCATTGTTCATGCGTTTGACCTTTCCACGGTTGCTCACCACAAGCTTGCCTTTAGGCACGAAGCAGTTGACGATGTTCACAGCCTCAGGCTCCGATCCGCCGCCGTTGCCGCGCAAGTCGAAGACAAGTGCTTTCATGCCTTGCTTCTTCATGTCGATGATGGCGTTGCGCACAATCTTGCCGCAACCTTCGGTAAACTGGTTGAGATTGAGGTATCCGATGCCGTCCTTCTGCAAACCATAATAGGGAACAGCTGGCAACTGAATAGCACGGCGCGTGACCTTGAACTTCATTTCCTTGCCGGTGGAGGGGCGCAGAACTTTCAACAAGAACGTCGTCCCGGCATCGCCACGCAAATGGTCGCTGACATAGTTGTTGTCGCGCTTAGTCATGTCCTCGCCGTCGATGCTGAGGATAATGTCACCCTTCTTCAATCCCACTTCCGCCGCCGGCATGTTTTCGTAAGGCTCGTCGATGCAAACGCGCCCGAGTTTGAAGTTGTAGCGGATCAGCGATCCGATACCAGCATACTTGCCCGTGAGCATCATCTTCACGTCCTTGCTCTTGTCCTCGGGATAGTATTCGGTGTAGGGGTCGAGCGAGTGGAGCATGGAATTGATGCCGTAGCCCACCACCTCGTCAGCGTCGAGCGTGTCGACATACATCATATCGAGGTTGCGGTAGATGGTGTTGAACACTTCAAGGTTCTTCGCTACCTTGAAGTTGTGGTCAGCGTCTGCCTGTGCCCAGCTCATGGTGGTGAGCAGCAGACAGGCGAGTGTCAGAAACGTCTTTCTCATATCTTTTTTATGTCGTTTTTCGTATATATTTAATGTATCACGGGTGCAAAGATACGAAAAAGAGGCCATAAAATCATCTTTCTCAAAAAAAAGTTGCAAAAACATTTGGTGGTTTCAAGGAATGTCCGTACCTTTGCAATCGCAAATCAGAAATGACACGCACACTGCTTCAGTAGCTCAGTTGGTTAGAGCACCTGACTGTTAATCAGGGGGTCGTTGGTTCAAGCCCATCCTGGAGCGCGTTACAAATCAAGGAGTTAGAGTAAATCTAACTCCTTTTTCGTTTTAGCTGTGTACATGTGGTGTACATAGAGATTTTATTTCAGCCCTATCACAGACTGTCATACATCATTACGAAATCCCATCTTTAGGCCGTTTTAAGACCATCTCCAACTGTTAATTGGTGGTATGCTGACGTGTCACTGTGCGGACATAGCTCGCTGAAAGACCGTTCTCCGATCCGCTCTTAGTGCGCGAGAGGCGATCGACGGAATAGGATTGCGAAGTATTGAAGCGTAGACGTTCCGCATCGATGGGTGCTTGGAGACTGGGGACTGAGAACCATTGTGGCAAAGCGGCTGAGGATCCTCGTCCATAGAGCGTATAGAAGCTAAGGCTTTATCCCTCCATGTCACGCCCCGTTCGGTCGTATTGGACTGTGTATTCCAACTGTTTCTTTTTTCCAATCTGCATTGCTGCGGCGTCGCCTCCAACATGCGTTGGCTGACCTACAAGGAAATAAGGTCGCAGAATTGGTACCAAGCGGTCGCGCACAGAGTCCTTCAGCGTGATGTTCATGCCCACGTCGTCGGTGAACACACGGTTGCGCAGTGCTTTGATAGGCTGATCGTGATTCACCACCTCAGCTCTTTTCACATCCCTGGCGCGGATATTATCAGTGAGCTTATTGTATTGCCCTTTACTCAGGTCCATGCCCTCCACGGTGAATCGGCTGAGTTCTTTGCCATTATAGCTGATTCTTCCGTTCTTGGCAACCTCCACACCAGGGAGTTTTTTCAGTACGTCCTTCAAGGTGTTGTCTCTGTCGGTGGCATAATGAGTCAGATCATAGATGATGGTATCTTTTCGTTGTAATACAGGCGAGGCTAATACCCTCACCTCTTTCAGCCGAAATGACTTTTGTGCCATACGGATAATGTTCCCATCGTCTTTTTCCAAGTCGATGGTTTGCCTGCTATAGTCCATCAGAGAGCCTTGCAGCTTGTCGTTTCTTTCCCTTTCAACCTTCAGCGAGAAGTATCCGTTTTTGTCCGTCCTTACAAACGTCACGGTCTTTCCTTCCCGTTTCAGCATAACACTTGCTCCCTCCAGTCCGTCGCCCGAGAGGGAGTCCACCACTTGACCCGTAATAGTAGTTTGGGCCAACAAAGGTAGGTGCAGGAAAATTAAAAAGAAGAACCTAAAATCCGCAAGCAATCTCAATGACAATCTCAATTGCAGTAAAGAGCGTGAACACTATGCATCATGATAGTATGAGCGTGAATTTTGTCCGATTTGTGCACACCATCCCCTTACCCCACGATGCGACTTGAGGTAATACGCAGATTAAAACCATAAGGAACGGATTTTATCCGAA
>NZ_VUNG01000090.1 GCF_009695775.1 Hallella mizrahii
GGTGGGGTAAGGGGCATTTATATGTCTTTATGGTGACATTCGATGCACTGTGCCCCCTTTTTACTAACGATGCAGATTATTTTCGCTTCTGTATCATATTAGGCGCGTAGTTGCGGATTTGAGGGTTATCAAAAAACCAAAAAATTGTAATACCAATCATTTAGAACTAAGCCTATTGTCGCATCTGGCCCTAAGTCTCTATATACTTCTCCTACATTGTTTTCAAAGTTCTTATTGCTTCCAACAATTACTATCTCAGGGAGAGTATAGCCTCCTTCTGTGCGTTTCATCTCATTGCAAGACATTTCCGCAATGTACTTCTTACTTGTTTCTTTCATCATTATAAAAGTTATAATATATAAATACATGTATGTAGGTCGTTCCCTTATATATGCACTTGCAAAGTTACGGCAAAAGAATGTAATTTTTGTACACTCTTCCATTTTTTATTTATAGACTACTCTCTGTGTACTCCTTAAGGCTATGACTTCTCCGTGCACTCTGTGACTCTGTGTGAGCAACAATCGCTGAACAGATGTTCACAATCTACCTTTTCAACCTGTTTATAGCCCGCTCATGTAACTTTATGTCGAATAAAAGTAGTAACTTTGCACCGAAATGCAAGTTACGCAATGAGAAAGATATTCGACCTTATTCTTGTTTTACTAATAGCTATAAACCTTGTTGGCTGCAATGACAAACAAGGCCGATATATCTCTACCATCATACCATTGGCAGAGAATAAACCGGACAGTGCACTCGCCTTGCTCAACAAGATAGATCAAACGCAGCTTTCAGAGAAAGCTATTGCTTTATATTCCATAGCTTATACCATGGCACAAGACAAGTCCGGAATAGACGTTGACAACGACTCACTGCTCCGCAACGCGTATAATTGGTACAATGGTAAGCCTGCTGATAGCCTCTATGCCAAATGTGAGTACTACATGGGGAAATATTACGCCTTGAACGACAGCAGTGAAAAAGCGCTTCGTTGCTTTTCCAATTCTGTCAAAGCTGCAAAACGACAAAATGATTACTATACACAAAGTCTGGCGTTGGTTCAATCATCGGTTATTGTTAGGGAATATGATCCTGATCTTGCTATAAAGTTTTCCAATGAGGCTGTTGGGCTATATAATAAGGTGAAGAATGCCCCAAGCAACAACAAAGCCTATGCTTTGTTGAATTTAGCCGAGTGCTATTCCTTTAAAGAGGGTGGAATTAAACAAAGCTTCGTTATCGCTAAGCAAGCCGTAAAACAGGCAATTGCACAGAAGGATACACTGGCATTGAGTGACTCCTACCAAGATCTGTCGGCATTTTGGAGTCTTTTAGACAATAAGGATTCTGTTTTGTACACTTCAAAACTGTCGTTTATGTACAAGCGAAAGCACGATACGTCATCGATCTTGTCGCTGGCATGGGCGTATTGTGATGTTGATTCTTTACAAGCGTCTGAAAGACTGATAAAATCGATTTCCAGACGGGAGTATCTTCAATATGGAAGTTCTATATATTCTTTACTTTACGCAATGGCCTTGAAGAAAAACAATTTGCAGAAGGCAAATGTATATAAAGATTCTCTTGTGGCAGCCCTTGAATCCATGAATTCAGCTAATGCGAAAGCAAAAGACGCCTATTATAATAAGGTAACTAAAGTTTCCCACTTGCAAATAGCTCGCCCTTAAAGTCTTAAAAATCAAGAGAAAAGAGAAGGAATGTCCAAAAGTTTTTGTATCTTTGTAGTGCAAATAAATCATTGATACATAAACGATTAA
>NZ_VUNG01000091.1 GCF_009695775.1 Hallella mizrahii
ATTTTTGGGTGGCGCAAGCTATCTTTGCATCATGTTCGTACACAAGAAACGCCACAGATCAGGTGCTTATAGCATCGAGGTTCTGAGAAAGGACAGGTACTCCCGCAAGAATGTGACTGTAAAGATTATCGGGACAAGTTCCAATGCGCAAGAATTGCTTGCCTTGGAACGCAAGGCTCGTGAGTTTATAGACTCGCAGCTTGGCCAGCCTATTCCGATGGACTATCATTATCCTTTCGAAGACGATCTTGAGAGCTTCCTCTCTGGTATTTCCAACACGCAGATTCAAGTGATTGGTCCCGAACTTATCTATGGACGGCTTTACGACAAGATAGGATATGGAGGGATAGACAATGAGATGTTCCGTCATTTGGTAATTTGTCGTCTATTCAATCCGGGCAGCAAACTCCGCACGGTGGAGTATCTCCGACAATATCTGAACAAAGACTACGACGTGGATGCCATATACAAGTTCCTTGACAACCTTTGCTTCCGAAAAGACAAGGACTGCAAGAAGGACGCTTCCGGCAAAGTTATCAAGCCTGTTGGTAATGATATGAAGCACGATGTGGAACGCATATCCTATGCCTACACAAAGAAAATATGTGGCGGCGAAATAAACGTAGTGTTCTATGATATGACTACTCTTTACTTCGAGGCTGCGCAGGAAGACGACCTCCGCAAGACCGGTTTCTCTAAGGACGGCAAGCATTCGTGTCCTCAGATTTTCCTTGGCCTGCTTGTCACCACGGGCGGCAATCCAATAGGCTACGGAATTTACGAAGGGAATATACACGAGGGCAAGACGCTTGTACCGATGATAAAGGACCTGGCCGGGCGACACGGCTTCGACCATCCCGTAGTTATAGCCGATGCAGGTCTGCTTTCCAAGAAAAATATAGAAGACTTGGAGGCTGAGAAATACGAGTACATACTTGGTGCGAGGGTTAAGAGCGAGACTGCAGAGGTAAAGGAAGCAATACTTGGAATGAATCTAGAAAATGGCGATGTGAGGTGCATAGACAAGGCGAATGGCGTCAGGCTCATTGTTTCCATGAGTGACAAACGGGCTGCAAAGGATGAGGCAATGAGAAAGAAAGGACTTCAGAGACTCGAAAAGCGCTTTCAAACCGGCAAGTTGACAAAAGCAAACGTTAACAACCGCGGCTACAACAAGTATCTGAAGATGGATGGTGATGTGAGTGTTACGATTGACATGGACAAGTTCAACGCTGATGCCGCATGGGACGGAATCAAGGGATATGTCACGAACACGAAACTCTCGGATACGGAAGTCATATCCAATTACTCCAACCTATGGTTTATCGAGAGAGCCTTCCGTATGAATAAAGGAGACCTCCGTGCACGTCCAATTTATCATCGGTTGCACAATCGCATAGAAGCACACATCTGTATATGCTTTACGGCCTACACAATTATGTTGGAACTTGAACGAGAGCTGAAGGATGCCAACTCAGATATAACACTATACCAGGCAGGACGGCTGACCAAAACTATGTACCAACTGAACTACAAAATGCCCAACAGCCATCGCACAAAATCTGTAATTTTACAAATGGACAGCAAACAAAAGGAATTATACGACATTGTGTTGCAAAATGACGCTAAAAAATAACGCGTCTTGAGAGAACTGTATCTAACTGACCATAAAATCGGTCTTGGGTGGCGCAAAATAGGAAAACAGG
>NZ_VUNG01000092.1 GCF_009695775.1 Hallella mizrahii
TTTGCAGCAAACTTTTAGAGGTCTTTAAAACAAAGGCACGATATAACTGGGGGATGCGTTCTTCGAACGCATTTGAAAAAGCGCTCAAACATTACGATTTTCACTAAAAAGTGATTAGCTTTGTTGCGCCAGACAAGCTAAAGCCAGTTTCTTAGTAGGGCTCAGACCCTAATTTGCAGCGTGGCTCCGTCTCCTAGTAGACAAACGATTGTGCCGTAGGAGGCCTTATAGAAGAATACTTCTGTCCAGAGGAGTCGGGTCTGGCAATGTTTTACAACAAAAGCCAATCACGATGACAAAGGTAAGAAGAAAAAATGGAATCGGCAAGGATCGCGAGTTCAAAGTTGTCCATCTTAACGCTGCAGGTGTAGATGTATCCCCAAAGGAAATGCAGGTGTGTGTTCCAAGCGACCGCGACGAGAAGTGCAACCGCACGTTCGGTGTGTACACGAAAGACCTGCATGAAATATCCGCATGGCTGAAGAAGTGCGGCATAGACACGGTGGTAATGGAGTCGACCGGAGTATACTGGCTTCCCCTGTTCCGAGTCCTAAAGGGTGACGGGTTCGATGTGATACTGGTAAATCCCCGTGAAGCCAAGAACTATGCGGGCAAGAAGACCGACGAGGCTGACGCCCATTGGTTGATGACGCTCCATACTTACGGTCTGTTGAAAGCCTGTTTCCAGCCTGACAATGTAACCCGTGAGATTCGGAACTTGGTAAGGCACAGGGACAACCTGATACAGTCATGCAGCCGTGAGGTGCTGCACCTGCAGAAGGAGATGGAGCAGATGAACCTGAAGCTGGACAACGCCTTCAGCGACATACTGGGCAAGTCCGGCCAGGCAATCATCAAGGCAATACTTGACGGCGAGCGTGACCCCGAGAGGCTTGCGGGGCTGGCAGACTGGCGGTGCAAGAAGAGCAAGGAGGAGATAAAGGCATCCCTCCAGGCGACATGGGACGAGGACCACCTCTTCATCATGAAGCAGAGCGATGACCTGTACCATTACTACAAAGACCTCATCAAGGACACCGAGGCAAAGATAGAGGAATTGGTCAACCGTTACTCTGCAAGCGTGGATGCGGACAAGGCTGCGGCTATGGAACGCAGCAAGAAGCAGAAGCAGCTGCACAACGATGTCAGCTTTGACATAGAGCAGTATGCCTACAACGCCTGGGGGGTCAATGTAATGCGCATGCCGGGGATGAGTAAGAACTCCGCACTTCGGCTGCTTGCGGAACTTGGGCCGGACTTCGTGGAGAAATTTCCTGACGCAAGGCACTTCGAAAGTTGGGCGAATCTGGTGCCGAACAATAAAATCTCCGGTGGGAAGCTGCTTTCGAGCAAAGTCCCCAACAAGAACAATCCTGTGGGACAGGTGTTCAGACAGTGCGCCAATGCGCTATGGAGATCAAACGAACCGTTGGGAGATTACTTCCGCCACATCAAGGCAAGAAGCGGCCATTTACAGGCAATGGTTGCTACAGGCAAGAAAATGGCGGGAATCTTCTATACGATGGTCAAAAACAAAAAAGAATATGACGTGTCAATATATGCCAAAAGCAAGGAGAAAACTCTTGAAAGAAGAATTAAAAAGCTTCAAGCAAAGATTCTTCGCCTACAGAATGAGCAAGCTCAATCTGGGCTCAAGGTAACGGATGGCACTGATTAGTTATATAGAAGTA
>NZ_VUNG01000093.1 GCF_009695775.1 Hallella mizrahii
TAGGGTGTCAAGTTTGTGTATAACTTCATAGCCACTTTAAGGGGCTAATTTATAGTCTTTTACGCATTATAATATATTACCAATAAGTAAATATATATTAACTTTATTTCTTTGTTTATCTTGCTGAAAATCAGTACCTTTATAGTGTAATTAAGATATATAACTGTAAAGATATGACTGTAAGGAAAAGCGAAAAAGACAAAGAGATCACCAGACTGAAACGTGAGCTTAACAAGGTCAATAACGACTTGGCGAAGAAGAAGGAGGAATTGAAATCAACCAGATCGGAGCTTAGGGGGCTCAAGGCTGAGAATAATAAAAAAAAAGAGCAGACCATAAGACTGACAGAGGAACAAAGCAGATTACTTTCCGAACTGCTTGGGGATACAAGTATAACGAACTCGTGATTAGGCTTGCAGTCCTGCTAAGATCTCGCTTGCCAATCTGTGGTTCACGGTCTATAGTTGTAATACTGGAGATCCTCAACGAGTGCTTCAAGGGAGAACTGTTTGACAGCATTCCATGCAATCAAGTCATAGAGGATTGGTGCGAAAAGGCGGGGTTAGATATGCATACGAAAGTCAAGGATCAATTCGTGGACAATGAGTACATCACCATCACGGATGAGAGTATTTCTGTAGGCAAGCAGAAGTTGCTGCTTCAATTAGCCGCTCCAGCTGACAGTACAGGAAAGCCCTTATCCCACTCTGACGTAAGCATTGTCGGGATGAGCGTCAGTCCGTCGTGGACTGGGGATAGTGTAAAAGCCGAGATGGAGAAGACTTCGAAAAGCATTGGCAGGAGGCCTCTGTATTCAGTTTCTGACAACGGTTACAATCTATGTAACGCTTGTCGTGATGCCGGTATACCGCACCACAGAGACATCAGCCACACTTTTGGCACCATATTAAAGAAGTATTTCTCTGACTCTCCGGATTTCAAGGAATTTACAGGACTTATGGAGAAGAAACGCCTTGCCTACCAGCTAACAGATAAGGCAATAGTTCTTCCACCTAAACAACGAGCAATAGCCAGATTCATGAATACATTTGTTTGGGTGAAATGGGCGCACAAACTTCTTGAGAGGTATGACCGGCTCACGGATGAGCAGAAGGAAGCTGCACGCTTTATGCTGGACAACAAAGACCTCATTGAAGAGCTAAACAGCATCCGAAAATGCATGGAATATGTTGAAATGAGATGCAAGAATGACGGACTGAGCAAAGAGCTGGCAAAGTTTCTCATTTGGCGGATAACCGCGGACCTAATCACCCCAGCAGGTGGTACCAGAAGAATGAGGAGTGTTGGCCTTGACATGTGGGAATATCTTCAAGAGGAATGTAAACTGCTTCAATCGGATACGGATGTACATATTGTCTCATCAGACATTATAGAATCTTGTTTCGGAGTATTCAAGGCGATGAAGTCTCCAGACAAGCTCTGCGGGGTGACAAAGCATGCATTGGTTTTACCATTGGCTATAAACTTCATTTCGAAAGAGAGCAGAGAATCATTCGATTTTATTGCGGCCATGGAGAATGTCCACTATAAAGATTTAGACGAATGGGCTGGCTTCAATTTATACGGAAACCCAACTCAGGAGAGGAAAGACCTTACCCGAAAAATTGGATAGAATTATGAGCACAGACTTGACACCCTAGTAA
>NZ_VUNG01000094.1 GCF_009695775.1 Hallella mizrahii
TAAAGAAACCTCCATTTGAGACACTATACACCAAGCATAGCAACAAGCTCTTCTATATATTTAAGCATGGTTGCCGTACCCCATTTCCCACCATCTTTGGTTCTCACCTTCTTGTATTTTGAAAGGTATCTGAATATAGCCTTGTAAGAATATTTCTTGTTTAGTCCCAGCTTGACAAACTCGTTCTTAACCCTTGTCGTTATGACGACGGAAAGGAAATTTATAAGTTCAGTGGCATATACGCTGTAGTCGGAATGCACGTTTACCGTGTCACGGTCAACGATATTCTTGTATAGCCAGAACAGAGTCTCCACAGACCATCGCTGGGAATAGGCTAAATAGACGGTCAATGGGTCAAGGTTAGCTTTTGACTTGAAGACAATCAGGCCGAAAAGGCCTTTCTTCTCGACATAGCTTTCTGCCTTGAAATTATCTTTCTTGTTGGCATTCTGCACATATCCGATCTCCTGTTCGGAAGCAGCTTTCGGGTCGCGGAAAGAGTAGAGGTACTTGCCATTTGACATTTTTTGCTTCTTGTAGAGAATCGTGCCGTCCTTATAGTCTTTCAATGGCATTGTCGGCTCATCCATCTTGTAATTCTTTATGAACGCCGAGTTCTGCTTCAACGGTATCAGGTATGCCAGTCCTTCCATCTTGTCGACTTTCTCAAACAACTTGTCGTTGTAGAAGCCCTTGTCGAAGACCATCAGACCGTTCTTAATCTCATACTCCGCTACAAAATCGTCTATCGCCGTCTGATCCAGCATGTTGCCTGCGTAAGGTTTTGCCGCGATGGGCTCACGCGTCAATGGGTTGAAGGCATACAGCAGGCTGATGTCCCTGGAGCCCTTCTTAGCACCCTTGCGCGAGAACTCCGAGAGGCTCCCCGTCTTGGCATTGTAGTCCTTGAGCATGCCGTCAATGACCATGTTACCGCCGGTAAATGTATTCACTCTATTGCGCATGAACTCACAGATAAGGGAGTATGCCTTGCCTATCTCCACAAGGAATCCGGACACTGCCGTCTCAGACAAATGAACTCCCGGATACATCTCTGATGCAAATGAGCAGAGGTACTGTACCTGCAAGTCACGGTTCATGATGTCTCCATATGAAGCACGGAGCAAGGCTATGATATATAGGCGCTTCGCATCGTCGAGATTCCAAACCTTGGCGAGTTCTTGAAGAAGTCCACTGCCGTACTTGTCACAGAGAGCCACCTCTCCATAATCTTTTATATCCACTTGATTTTTCTTGCGCATATACGAGCCCTCGACAAACTTTCCGTTTACAATTTCTCCTACCGTTCCTATGTCTACGGGGACAGGCTTCCCGTTAATTCTTTTGCTCGTCCTTTTTATGACGACAAAACGGTTGCCTCTCTGTCGGACTATCGTACTTTTGGGGCGGGCGACTGACAATATCTCTTTTGGAATAGCCATAAATATGTATAGTATCTATATAATTAAAAGAACTATACAAAGGTACAAATAAATGGCCATATCTGCAAGAAATTACCAATAATATTGCCAAAAATAATTATACAGAGACTAAAACAAGGGGAAACTTAAACGGGCTTTCTACGAAAGAAAGCCATTGTTAAGCCAGAAACGGCAAAGCAAGGGCCAAATTGTATAGTGTCTCAAATGGAGGTTTCTTTAT
>NZ_VUNG01000095.1 GCF_009695775.1 Hallella mizrahii
CAATGTTGCATCCTTATTTGCCGGAAATGCTACATTGCTAATTTCCGAAATCTGCTACATTCATTTTTCCGAAATCTGCTACATTGCTAATTTCTGAAATTTGTTGGTGCAAAGATACCGATTACACTTGCTTGAAGTATGTAATCTTTCGATAAGCGAGGGTTCCATGGTTAACTGGATAAACGAGGCCAAGACGAAAGCGAAGCCTGCTATTGACAGAATTAAGGAACTCATTATGCAGTCAAAGGTCGTAGGCTTCGACGAGTCGGGCTGCTATTGTAATAAGCGGTTGGACTGGGCTTGGATAGCACAGACCGTGTATTTTACTCTCTTATTCCGTGCAGGAGGAAGAAGTTCGAAGGAGTTGGAAAGTCGTTTTGGTGACAGCCTGGAGAGAATGATAGCAGTAACAGATCGCCATAGTGCCTATTTTGCCTTGCACTTCTTGAACCATCAGGTTTGTCTTGCGCATATACTTAGAGAGCTGCAATATCTGAACGAACTTGACACAACACAGCAATGGTCCGGAGAAGTTGAAAAGCTTTTGAAAGAGGCAATCCACGAAAGGAATACAAGGCCTAACGAGTGTATCGAAAAAGAATCGTGGCTCGAAAGGCTTGACACTTTGCTCAAGAAGAATTTGGAAGGATTTGAGGAACAGTTTCAACGTCTCAAGAACGGTCTGATAAAATGCAGGGATTACATCTTCAACTTTCTGGAGGATCCTCTCATTCCTTCTGACAACAATGCAAGCGAACGCGGCATTAGAAAGTTGAAGATAAAATTGAAGAACTCAGGAACCTTCCGATCCGAATTGGGCGCAGATGCATTCTTTGACCTCCATTCCATCATAGAAACAGCGAAGAAGCATAAGCAGACGCCGTTTGAAGCAATCCGAGCACTGTTTGGAGCTACGGATAGCTCCGTCGTACCTACCGCTGAATAGTTACTAAAATTACGGATTCTCTAACTCCTAATGCCAAGCAAGACTATTGGTTTACACCTACTGAGTTTCCTTTCTGTCCTAAGGATATGTCTATCGAGGAATATTTTAATAACATCAAAATAGGAGGCATTTTTAGTAATCTGAGTTTTCAATTAATTTGTAGCGATAACCTTCTAAGACACGCTTTTCTTTGGTCTTCCTCTTTTCCTTCCTACCTTTTTCGACTTGTATCCCGGTTCACACCCGACTGGGATGTCAAGCCCGAAAGCCTTTGCAATCTCTACCTGCTTCCCGACAAAAGGTGTTATCTTAGTGGCATGCCCCTGCCGTTCAATACATCTTATGTTCCTCATTTCGTCAAGCATGTCCAGCGAAGAGGCGAACATACTGTGAAGGTCTGTTGTTTTCCAGATGTGTCTGATATATGATCCGATGACCAGACCGACGAACAAGACGAACAGCCTGCCGGTCTTGCCGTCCTCACTCCAATTCCGCTGTCTGTCAGAGCACATCTCCGTCTTCATCTGCTGGAAGTACTTTTCCTGCTCGTCTCTCAATTTGTAGTGAGCCAGAGCTTGCGGTGCCGTCAGATCCAGCCCGAGCGTTACAATGGCGACAAACCCTAAAAGTCTGAGTGAGTCGTTGTACTTCTTCTCGTTCTTCTCAAACGACACGACATGTCTTTTCT
>NZ_VUNG01000096.1 GCF_009695775.1 Hallella mizrahii
CCTAAAATCCGCAACTATCATCCAATACACGATTAAGGGTAGATTTATGAGTCGTTAGTAGCAGCTTTCAGTAAAAAGCAACAGCACAACATCAATATGTAGCCACCATCCCCTTACCCCACGATGCGACTTGAGGTAATACGCAGATTCAAACCGGAAAGAAAGGATTCTTATCCGAATTCTGTTTTGAAGGGTTTTGCATAAGCTCGGTTCTCTGTGTAGATATTCAGCACGTATTGCCTTGCAGTCATGATCCACTTGGCAGGTACGGAGATGAATCTGAAGACAAAAGCCTTTATGCGACTCGTTTTCTTGAGCCCAAAAGCCTTGGTGTCAAGCCTGCTCATGATGGTCTTGTAGAAATTGTGTATCAATGCAGTAAGCAGAAGAAAGACAGTATTCTCCGCCATGAATGACTTGGGGAGCCTGCTCCAACCGAATCCGTTGTTCATGTCGTCAAAGATACGTTCCTTGCCGCCACGCAGATTGTAGAATTCAACAATGTCCCTTGTCGATGACTTGTAATCGTTGGTCAGAATACAACGGTAAGTGTATTCGCCTTCCCACAGGTCAAGGTCGCCACTGTTGCGTCTTTGTCTCTGGATGACAAGACGATAGCACTTGCCTTCCCATTTCTCAACGAGAATGGAATTGAGTTCGAACTGGATGCCGTTAATCTCCTCCGTCTTCCATCCTCTCAGAGCAAAGATGTCATTGTAGAGCGAACTGCATCGGTTGGCACGGATGTAGAAATGTTTGCAATGCTTCTCTATCTCACTGACGATTTCCTTCGAGCAGGAACCGCAGTCTGCCCTGAAGCGATTTACACGGATGTTCTGGGATTCCAGAAGAGCGAAGAATCTCTTATGGGTGTCTGCCTGATGAAAACGCACATTCGTGTTACCATCGCTGTTCTCGATATAGACTATCTTGTCACCGATAACATATACGCCAGGCCTGTAGCCGAGGAACTTTTTGTAGGTCGGTTTTGCATCATACTTCTCCGTTTCAAGGAACTGATGGTCAAAGTCAACATCGTATTCCTCAATTTCCTTCAACTCGCCTGTAGAAACCAAAGCGTTTATAAGCAATGTGTTGAGTTTGTCTGCAGTATTGAAATCATAGGTCTTGCCTTGGTCGGAAGTATAGGAGATGTTTTCCTGTGTCAGTTCCTTGATGGCTCTGAGGATGGTATCAGAGCTGCATGTACGAAGGGTAGGATGATACGAGAGATGGCGCATCAGTTGTGACGTTACATCTTCCACGCATGAGCCGCCACAGAAATAAACGCTCATCAGCGAACGGACTATCTCGCTGAACTGATATCCGAAGATACTGCTGCATCTCTGACCCAGTGTTGAGTCGATAACGGGTGAAAGCATGGAGTCAAATTTCTCCATGATTGAAAAAATTCCTCCAAAAGGTGTGAGTTTCTCAGATTTAATTTGTATTTTTGCCATGTCATATTAGAGTTTTGCTTGTTTTCTTTTTGCAACACTAAGATAAGTGAAAATTCTGACATGGCAAAATCCTGGGCAACTTTTTGTTGCTCAGGAACTTATAAATAAAGTTAAATTATAGTGTTGCGGAATTAAGGT
>NZ_VUNG01000097.1 GCF_009695775.1 Hallella mizrahii
CCTCAAATCCGCAACTACGCGCCTAATATGATACAGAAGCGAAAATAATCTGCATCGTTAGTAAAAAGGGGGCACAGTGCATCGAATGTCACCATAAAGACATATAAATGCCCCTTACCCCACCATGCGACTTGAGGCAATACGCAAAATCACGACCATAAGTTGCCGGTGTTATCCAAAGTCATTCTGGAACACATCAGCATAAGCGTTGTTGCATGAATAGATATTCAGCACATACTGCCTTGATGTCCTGACCCATTTTGCTGGCACAGAGATGAACTTGAAGACAAACGCCTTGATGCGGCTTGTTGCTTTGAGTCCGAACCTCTTCACGTCAAGCCTCGCCATGATGAATTTATAGAAGTTGCGTATGAGTGCCGTAAGCAGAAGAAACACCGTGTTTTCTCCCATGAAGGATTTTGGAAGCCTGTTCCAGCCGAATCCGTTATTCATGTCATCGAAGATGCGTTCCTTCCCTCCACGGAGGTTATAGAATTCGACAATCTCTTTCTCGGAAGACTCGTAGTCATTTGTAAGGATGCAGCGGTAGGTGTATTCTCCTTCCCACAGGTCGAGTTCGCCGTCTATCCGCTTCTGTCTTTGAATCACAAGACGGTATGCCTTCCCTTTCCATTTCTCGATGAGAATGGAGGCCAGCTCAAACTCAATACCGCCCAATTCCACTTTCTTCCAACCTCTGAGGGCAAAGATGTCATTGTAGAGCGAACTGCATCGGTTGGCACGGATATAGAAGGTCTTGCAGTGTTTAGCAATCTCTTCCACTATCTCTTCAGAACACGAGCCGCAATCAGCTCTGAAACGGTTGATAATAAGCTTGTTCTGTTCAAACCTTTCAAAGAACCTCTTCAGCGTGTCCTTCTGGTGGAAACGGACATTTGTGTTGCCGTCGCTGTTCTCAATGCCGACAATCAAGTCGCCAATAACTGCCACGCCAGGGCGATAACCAAGGAACTTCTTGTATGTAGGCTTCGCATCATACTTCTCAGCCTCTATGAACTGGTGGTCGAAGTCAACGTCATACCCCTCGCCCTCTTTCAGCTGCCCTGTGGACAATAGGCAATTGAGGAGCAGTGTATTCAGCTTGTCTGCCGTGTTGAAGTCGTAGGTCTTGCCAGTGTCGGATGTGTAGGAAATGTTATCCTGGGTCAGTTCCTTTATGGCTCTGAGAATCGTGTCGGCACTGCATGTGCGAAGTGTCGGATGAAGCGAGAGGTGATACATCAGATGAGTGGTGACATCCTCGATGCATGAGCCGCCACAGAAATAAACGCTCATAAGCGAACGGATGATTTCGCTGTATTGATAACCATACAGCCTGCATCTCATACCGAGGGTTGAGTCGATTACAGATGAGAGCTTGGAATCAAATTGCTCCATTATTGGAAAAATACCTCCAAAAGGAGAGAGTTTCTCAGATTTTATTGCTACCTTTGCCATGTCTGTCGGGTTTGATACATATTTTGATTTGCAACACTAAGATAGGTGAAAAATCTGACATGGCAAAATCCTGAGCAACTTTTTGTTGCTCAGGTACTTATAAATAAAGTTAAATCAAAGTGTTGCGGAATTAAGG
>NZ_VUNG01000098.1 GCF_009695775.1 Hallella mizrahii
TGAACACTATGCATCATGATAGTATGAGCGTGAATTTTGTCCGATTTGTGCACACCATCCCCTTACCCCACGATGCGACTTGAGGTAATACGCAGATTAAAACCATAAGGAACGGATTTTATCCGAATCCAGTTTTGAAAGGTCTTACATAAGCCCGATTTTCAGTATAGATATTCAGCACGTATTGCCTTGCTGTCATGATCCACTTGGCAGGTACGGAGATGAAGCTGAAGACAAAAGCCTTTATGCGACTCGTTTCCTTGAGCCCAAAAGCCTTGGTGTCAAGCCTGCTCATGATGGTCTTATAGAAATTGTGTATCAATGCAGTAAGCAGAAGAAAGACAGTATTCTCCGCCATGAATGACTTGGGGAGCCTGCTCCAACCGAATCCGTTGTTCATATCATCGAATATACGCTCTTTGCCCCCACGCTTGTTGTAAAATTCGACGATGTCTCTTGTTGATGAGTCGTAATCGTTGGTAAGAATGCATCTGTAGGTGTATTCACCTTCCCACAAGTCAAGCTCTCCATCCATGCGCTTTTGTCTCTGAATGACAAGACGATAGCACTTGCCTTCCCATTTTTCAACGAGAATGGAATTGAGTTCAAACTGGATGCCGTTGATTTCCTCCGTCTTCCATCCCCTCAGTGCAAACAAGTCATCGTAGAGCGAACTGCATCTGTTGGCGCGGATGTAGAAGTGCGTGCAATGCTTCTCTATCTCACTGACAATTTCCTTCGAGCACGAACCACAGTCGGCTCTGAAGCGATTCACACGGATGCTGTTGGCTTCCAGTAGGGCAAAGAATCTCTTGTGGGTCTCAGCCTGATAAAAGCGCACATTTGTGTTGCCATCGCTGTTCTCAACATAGACAATCTTCTCACCGATGACATATACGCCAGGTCTGTAGCCGAGGAACTTCTTGTATGTCGGTTTTGCATCATATTTCTCTGTTTCAAGGAACTGATGGTCGAAATCAACATCATAGGATTCCACCTCATTCAGTTCACCGGTGGAAACCAAGGCTTTTATAAGCAAGGCGTTGAGCTTGTCTGCCGTATTGAAATCATAGGTCTTGCCCTTATCGGAAGTATATGAGATGTTTTCCTGTGTCAGTTCCTTGATGGCTCTGAGGATGGTATCAGAGCTGCATGTGCGCAAGGTCGGATGATACGAGAGATGACGCATCAGATGCGATGTTACATCCTCCACGCATGAACCGCCACAGAAGTATACGCTCATCAGAGAACGAATAATTTCGCTGTACTGGTATCCGATGATACTGCGGCATCTCTGACCAAGTGTCTGGTCGATAATAGGTGAAAGCATGGAGTCAAATTGCTCCATGATTGAAAAAATTCCTCCAAAAGGTGTGAGTTTCTCAGATTTTATTGCTACCTTTGCCATGTCTTGTTACGATTTACGCTTGTTTTAAATTGCAACACTAAGATAGGTGAAAAATCTGACATGGCAAAATCCTGAGCAACTTTTTGTTGCTCAGGAACTTATAAATAAAGTTAAATCAAAGTGTTGCGGAATTAAGG
>NZ_VUNG01000099.1 GCF_009695775.1 Hallella mizrahii
TGGGATTGACATCCCAGTCGGGTGTGAACCGGGATACAAGTCGAAAAAGGTAGGGAGAAAAAGAGGAAGGCCAAAGAAAAACGAGTCGTAGTAGGTTATCGCTACAAACTAATTGAAAATTCAGATTCGTACCAGTCGTCCTGCATATCGCCTGCGCCCCATGTACTGGTGCCGAGAATGAGATTGTCGTGAGCCTTGACGACCTCAGGGGTCAATGTGGTCACGTCGATTGCCTCCACGCCGAGCTTGCCGGCGATGGTCTGTGCTATACTTTGGCAGGTTCCTGTTGACGAGCCATAAATCACTACGGTTGGTTTCATATCTTTGAGATTTTACGTTGATGTTTTGCTTCCGTTTTACAGTTGCAAAATTACGAAGATTGCCGCAACGCCGCAATACCTAAAAAACATGATTTAAATATACCTATAACAAAGGATCCGCCTCCCGGCACTACCGGAAGACGGACGAGAAAAATCAGTATCGCGGCGGTCACCATCCTATGCAGCTGGTCAGACCGAAGGTAGTGGCGATGGCGGTGAGAATGGAGATGACCATGTTGATGATCAGCTTCCAGGTTTCTTTCTTGCTTTCTGTGGACATAATTAGTTAGGAGTTAGGGGCAAGCCTCACCCCGTTTCCAGCCTCACCCCTTTGCCCCTCTCCAAAGGAGAGGGGAGCAGAATGTTCTGCGGGCGTTTTGGCTGGCGCGTTGTTAGCGGAAGCAAAGGTGTCTTGAAGCATATCACTCCCCTCTCCCTTGGAGAGGGGTTGGGGGTGAGGCTCTCTCACTCCCTTGGAGAGGGGTTGGGGGTGAGGCTGAGGGGTTAGGGGGTGAGGCTGTTGGGGGTGAGGCTTTTACGGGTTGACCGATTTGCCGTCCGGGTCGGTCGGGGTCTCGGTCTCAGTCCCAGTCTCAGTCTCGTCCTCAATCGTATTCAGGCTGGGATCGTAGGTGTCTGCTCGCGTGACCTTCGCAGCAGCGGTGAGCACGGCGCGGGTGAGATCACCGGTGGAACGAGCTCGGAGATGCACCGACTTGATGTTCTTCGTGGGAGAGAACTCTTCGGGTGCCTCGGCAGCAGTGGTGGTGAGGCCGGCGGAGAAGATGGCGAGGTTGGGGATCTTCACGGCGTTGCCCTCGAGGACGAGCTCGCGGATGCAGTTCACCATGTCGGTCAACACACCGAAGATAGCACCCTTGGAGTAAGGCGTGTTGTGGTTGGCCATGTGCTCGGCGAGCTGGTCGAGGTCGATGGTTTGGTTGACGGTGGCACGGGCGAACCACTTGCCGTAGGCCTTGTTGCCCTTGGACTTGTTTTGATAGACTTTGTAGTGTAGCATAAGCAAATAGATTTACTAAAGTTTCCCACTTGCCATTTTACAGGCTTCCGCGAATAATCGCACATTGCAATATGTTGACTGACAAACGATTAATATTTTGAAAATAAAAGTTAACACTCTGTATTAGTGCATAGTCACG